>JAEYUO010000130.1 GCA_023432465.1 Planctomycetota bacterium
GGGCCCGGGGACTGACGAGATGGACAAGGAGGCCGAGCAGATGAACAGGCAGATTCGAACCGGGGTGCGGACGGCCGCGAGCCGGGCATTCACGCTTCTGGAAGTCATGATTGTGATCGTGATCATCCTCGCGATCGCGGGGCTTGTGACGGTGAACCTGATGGGCACCCGTGCCAAGGCGACCGCGGGGAAGGTGGAGATCCAGCTCAAGTCGCTCCGGGATGCGCTGAACCAGTTCAACCTGGACTTCAATCGCTACCCCACGGATGACGAGGGGATCGCCGCGCTCTGGGACAAGACCAAGATGATGGATGAGGCGGATCAATCCAAGTGGCGGCCGTATGTCGAGACGCCCATCCCGACGGATGACTGGGGCACGCCGTGGGTGTATCGCCAGGTCGGGGAGAACGCGCCCGAGGGCAAGTTTGATCTGCTGTCCAACGGTCCTGACAAGGAAGAGGGGACCGAGGACGACATCAACGTCTGGCCGAAGTCCGCTCTCGAGGGGATCGATGGCTCGGGCGGCACGTCCGATGCTCCGCCGCCTCCGCCGCCGGGCTGAGGCCGCGGCATGGAGCTGCACATGCGGTCGCGCGGCTTTTCGCTCATCGAGATCCTGGTCGCGATGGCGATCATGGTGATGCTGGCGGGAATCGTGCTGCCGATCGGGCTCTCGCGGTTGAACGCCAACTCGTTCTCCGCGACACAGCGCCAACTGGCATCCGCGGTTTCGATCGCGCGCGCTGATTCACAGCGGCGGGGCGTGCTGCTGCATCTCGTCGCGGTCGAGTCGGTGAATGGCGTGGCCATCTGGTCGATCGAGCGACCGGTCGAGGGCGATGCGGAGGCGCCGGAGCGGCGTTCGTTCCTTCTGGAGTTGCCGGGCGGCGCGAGCCTGGCCGACCTGCCAAGGGAGGAGTGGGAGGAAGAGGCGGATGCCGATGAGGAACGCGCGGAGGAGCCGCGAGGGGACTCCCGCCAAGAGGGCGAGGGCGAATCCGAGCGGAGCGAGCGGACGATCTGTGTGCTGATGCCCGACGGGACGGTCGTTTCCGCGGAGCCTCTTGTGCTTGTCGGCCGCGGCGGGGAGCGGGCACGCATCGACATCAACCCGTGGACGGGCGGAATGAACTTTCCCCGCCTGGAGCCGCTTGGCTCGCTGGACGATGGTCCGGGCGGTGTGGCGCCGGAGCCGGGCCCATGATGCCTGCGCGTCGAGCAGTCCGGCCGCGGGCGGCGGTGCTGATGGAGGTCATGCTGTCGCTGTCGATCTTCATCGGCTCGGCGCTGGCCATCCTGGGAGCGATGGCGAGCGCGGCGGAGTCGCTGGAGTCTTCGCGGCTTCGGCAGCGGGCGATGGACCTGGCACGCAGCGCGGTGGCGAAGATCGAGGCGGGGATCGAAACCGCTGAGACGCTGAACGGTCCCGTGCCGCAATGGCGGGATGAAGAGTCGAGCGCCGTCGGGTTTGATGATGAGCTGCCGCCGCCCAGCGGATGGGAGCTCTCGATCGTGACATCGCCCTTTGGCGCGGGCGAGCTCACGCTGGTCGAGGTGACCGCGACGCGCCGGACCGAGCAGACCGGGCGCGTGATGGCGAGCGCCACGCTCCGCCAACTGGTTCGCCTCTCGCCCGCGGCGAGGGACCAGGTGGGAGAGATCGACGATGTGACGCGTGAGGCCGCACGCGGAGCGGCGGAGGCGGAGCGGCGGGAGCGTCGGCGGGGAACGCCGGTGCGGAGAGGAGACAACCCATGACGGCACGGGTCTCCCGCGGCTTCACGCTGATCGAGGTCATGATCGCGCTTGCGCTCATCGCGCTGCTGGCCGGGGCTGTGCTGAGCTTTTTGTCTTCGCTGTCTTCGCGTCAGGATGCGCTCATCCGTGCCGCTGAGGAGGCGCAGGCGACCGACACGTTGCTGGACCGCATCGAGGGGGACCTGCTGGCGGGGCTTGCGGGCGATGCGAGCCTGGGCGCGGGCATCAACGGCACCGCGACGCGGCTGCGGATTCTGACGCGCGGAGTGGATCTGGGCGATGGCGGCTCGGGCGACTTGCAGGAAGCGGTGTATGCGTTTGTCGGGAGCACTCTGGCGCTCTCTCGCCGGCCGGCCGGGCCGGGGTCTGAGGGTGTGACCGCCGCGAGTCACCCGCTCTCAACGGGGCTTGCCCGCGTGAGATTCAGGTACTTCGACGGGCGGGCCTGGGCGACGAGCTTCGATAGCGCTGCTCTCGGGCGATTGCCCGCGGCGGTCGAGATCGAGGTGTGGCGCGCCGGTCGAGGCCCCGCCCGGAGCCCCGAGGGCGCGGAGGAGCGTGATGCGGTGTGGCCCGAGCCTGATCGATCCCGCGTGATCGTCGTGCCGGATGGTCCGGATGCCGCATGGGGCGGCGGAGGGGGTGCATAGTGCCGCAGCGCTTCGTCGGACGATCGGGCTTCACGCTCTACGTCGTGTTGATCGTCGTCGTGATCGGCGCGCTCATGGCCGGCAGCGTTGTCTATTCGGCCCAGGCGCAGCGGTCGTCCGCTGATGCCGCAGCACGAAGGGTCGAGTCGCGTGCGATCGCCTGGAGCGGTGTGCAGGCGGCGATGGAGGAGCTGCGCAGCCAGCGGGATGAGATGATCCGCGGCGGCGAGCCGAGAATGCCCACCGCCTGGACGCTCTTCACCGACGGACAGGGGCGGCGCGCTGTGGCGAGGGTCGTTCCGGCGGGCGGAGGCGAGTTGATCGTGAGCGAGGCGGGCAAGCTGGATGTGAACACGGCGACACCCGCGATGCTTGCCATGGTGCCAGGGCTGGATGATGAAGTGGCGAAGCGGATTGTCGCGGCTCGCGGCGGCCGGAAGTTCCTGAGCGTGTATGAACTGGCGGGGATCGAGGGGCTCGCGGCGGCGTTTGCGGTTGGGAGCGCTGCGGAGCCCGAGGTGCAGGATGCGTTCGTTCCGCCGGAGGAGATCACCCCGTCGCGGCCGCTTTCGGATGTGCTGACCGTCTTTGCATTTGATCCCAATGTTCAGGCCGGGATGGGGCGGAACGCCGAGTCGCACACCGGCGTCCGGCGGATCTCGCTTTCGGGGACGTGGTCGGAGCGGTTGGGGCGGGCGATCACCGAGCGGTTCGATGAGGGCGCGGCAAATGTCGTGAAGTCCCTGATGGAGCAGGGCACGAAGTTTGAGAAGGAGTCGGACATCGTCAAGGTGCTGCGGCGGTTCAACGTTCCGCCGACCGACTGGTCGGAGGTGCTCGACGCCTTTTGTAGCGATCCCGGGCCGTATCGGCTGGGCCGCGTGGATGTGCTCACCGCCCCGCAGGAGGTGCTGGAGTGCATCCCGGGCTTTGACGCCGCGGCGGCGGAGCAGGTCGTTTTGCGTCGCGGGAAGCTTGCCCCCGAGCAGCGGATGTCGCTTGTGTGGCTGGTGGGCGAGACCATTCTGAGTCCGGATCAGTTTGAGCGTGCCGTCGATCACCTGGCAGCGAGGTCGATGCAGTGGCGGGTGGTGATCGAGGCCGGGTTTGTCGAAGAGGATTCAGAGGACACCGAGGAAGAGCCGGAGTTGACCGGGCGTGTGGTGGTCGAGGCGGTCCTGGATGTGTCATCCGAACGTGCGCGCGTCGCCTATCTGCGGGAAGTGACGATGGCCGATGCCGCGCGGTCGCTGGGTCCCCTGCGAGCGCCGCGGCGGGAAGCGAAGCAGGAGGAACCCCCGCCGGCGGTTGCGGAACCTTCGGCACCTTCGGCGGTTCCGGCGGTATCCTCAGGTTCCGGACGGGCGGGCCGTTCGCCCCGGCCGCCCTCCCGGCCACAGGGGAACGCGAGCGGCGAGGCGGGTGGGAGCGGCGCGCCGGCGGATGGATCCGCCGGTTCGGACAGCGAGAAGGATCCCCGACTGGGTCGTTGGACTCCAGGGCAGAAGTGAGGGTTTCGATGGATCGGAACCAGGTCGCACTGAACATCGAGAACGACCGGCTCGTCGCCGTCGCGGCGACGGTGCAGCGCGATCGCGTCGTGATCCGCAAGTGGCTGACCGCGGCTCGCCCGGCGGAGATCGATCTGAACAACGCGGGCGCGGTGGGGAAGTGGCTGGCCGGAGAACTCCGCAGCGCGGGGATGTGGCCCGCAGCGCGCCGCGGCGCGGTGGTCTTTGGTGTTCCACGCGGCGAGGTGGTCCTGAAGCGGATCGGATTCCCGCCCGGGACGGATGATGATGACCTTCCGTCGATGGTGCGGCTGCAGGTGGTGCGCCAGTTGACCGTTTCGCCGGAGAACGCGGCGATCGACTACGTGCCGCTGTCGCCGTCGATCGGTTCGGCTCTTCCCGCGGGCAAGGTTGTGCTCGCGGCGGCGCTCCAGGGAGATCGGCTGGCGTGGCGGCGCGCGGTGTGCAAGGCCGCGGGGATTCGGCTCATGCGCGTCGGGCTGCAGTCAGCCGGCGCGGCCGCGCTGCTGGCCGAGGCATCGCAGCGGCGCACCGGCGGAACGCTCGGTATCGCGCTGGGCAGGGAATCGACGGAGTTTGTGATCGTCGAAGACGGGCAGCTTGTGTTTGCGCGTGCGACCGATCTGATGCGTCCCTCCAACGCTGAGGAGACCGAGACGTTTGCGCAGCGCGTCGCCGTTGAGGCGAAGCGCACGTGGATGTCGTATCGCGTTTCGCCCGATTCTCCGCCGATCGAGGCGGTCACGGTGCTGGGGTTCGATGACCTCTCGCAGCTCGTTGCGGCGCGATGCGGGGAGACACTGGAACTACCCGCCGCGGCGACGGGGTATCCGCGGTTCGTGGAGGCCCCGCCGGAGATGTCGGAGTCGGATCGCTCGGCGGTTGCGCCGCTCGTCGGGCTGCTGGCCGAGCCGGTGATTGATCGGCCGATCCTGGACTTCGCCAACGCGCGGCGTGTTCCGGATATCGCCGGGGCACGTCGGCGGCTGGTCCTGCTCAGCGTGCTCGGTCTGATCGTGCTCGGCGGTGGGCTGTACACCTACGCGAGATTGGACTTGCACTCCAGGGAGCAACAGCTCGCGGAGCTGAAGGAGCAGTGGGGGAAACAGTCGGCCGAGTACGCCGAGCTTGTGCGGGCTCGCGCCCGGGTGGAGCACATCAAGAGGTTTCGAGAGACCGGGATCGACTGGCTCGCTCACCTGGACATGCTGACATCACAGATGCCTGACCCGCGTGAGGCCGTGCTGGACAGCATCTCGGCCCGGTCGGAGACGGCCGTGGTGTACACCATGTCGAGAGAAAGCCCCGCGTACTCGCCGGCGGCATGGTCCGAGAGGTTTGAGGGCACCATGACGCTTGCCGGGTCAATGAAGCGGCGCGATGTCGCCGATGCGCTGCGGGCCCGGCTCGTGGATGACAGCCGGTACAGCGTGCAGACGCGCGGGTCCGATGTGCCCGATCGCTTTGATTGGACCCTCGCGACCGATGAACGACGGCCGGAAGAGGCGAAGAAGCCGACGGCCCCTGCGGCAGCGGCCTCGACGCCAGCGGCCCAGTCGGGCCAGTCGCCCGCGGCAGAGCCGAAGCCGGCGAATCGGCGCAACGGCGGAACGGGAGGGCGACGATGAGCGGACGCACCCGTGCCGTGTGGATGCTGCTTGCCGGTGCTGCGCTGGTGGCCGCCGGTTGGTGGTCGTGGACGTGGTACGCCAAGCAGCGCCGCGCGCTCGATCTTGAGATCACGCGGTATCAGGGCGGCCTGGAGACTCGCGAGGTCGAGCTTCTTGATGTCGGCAAGGTGAAGCGGAGCTTTGAAGACCTTTGCGCAATCTCACTCGGCTCTACCGAGGAAGAGGCCAACGCCGCGGTCAGGCGGGCCCTCAACGAGATGGCCGCGTTTGTCGGGCTGCGGAAGGCGGCCGTCTCGACATCCTCCGCGCGGCCGGTTCCCAACCCCGCGGCCAGGGCGAGGCTGCGTGAGTATGGCGCGCGAGCGGAGCGGGAGCGGCCCGATTTCTATTCCATCAGCGCGACGCTCACGGGTGAGGGATCGCTGGATCAGGCTGTGCGAACGGTGTCGCTTCTTGAAGACCAGGATTGGGTGTGCCGGGTCGATGGCTTTGGCATGCGGGCCTTCGGCAAGGAGCGAGAGGGGATCGATCTCTCAGTGACAGTCACAGCGATGTTCCTGCCCGGGCGCAAGGCCACGCTGGGCGCGGAGACGGGAGGACGAATCTGGGCTCCGCTCGATGAAGCCAAGTTGGACAGGTGGCGTGCAATCGTCAGCAAGAACGTGTTCAAGGAACCCCCGCCGCCGCCGGCGCCGGTTGTGCCCAAGCCGCCTCCGACGGCCGTTGCGGAAGCTCCGCCCGCGCCTCCGCCCCCGCCGCAACCCAGTTTGGGTGATTGGCGGGTCTCCGCGGTTGTGCAAGGACGGGCCGGTCCGGAACTGTGGATCATGAACGATAAAACCGGGGAGGCCCGCATGCTGGCGGCGGGGTCGCAGGTGTTGGATGCCGTCTTCATCACTGGATCAGGGGAATCTGCTCGCATTCGAATCGGACAAGAAGTGTTTGAGGTCCGTCTAGGGTCAACCCTTGCGGACCGCAAGCCGGCGTCATAGCCGGTAGACTGGCGTGCTGCGTCCAAGGGCCGGAGGCCCCGTAGCGACGTCGTGGAACCTTGCCGCGGTGGGTTCGGACTGTGCGGCCGAACCGGAACGGCGGGGTGTTTGTTCAAGGAGGGACTCTCCCGTGTCATCTCTCGGTCGTCGCCGTTTACTCGTTCCCGCTCTGCTGCTTCTGGCCGCGGGACAGCCGATCTCGGTCTTTGCCCAACCGGAGGGCGCGCCAACCGGAGATGTTCCGGTGGCGATCGCGCCTGCGGCCGCCGCTGCGCCGGAGCCCGCTCAGCCGGCCGCGCCCGCTCCGAGCCCGGAGCCCGCGCCTGCTTCGGAGCCTCCCGCGGCGACAGCACCCGCGCCGATTGTGTTCAACTTCAAGGACACGCCGTTTGAGCAGGTGCTCGACTTCATGGCGCGGCAGACAGGTCTGCCGGTGATCCGCGAGGCGGAGGCCCCCAAGACAGGGTTGACGTTCATCGGGGCATCCGAGTATACGCTCGATGAATCGATGGATGTGCTGAACAGGTTGTTGTTCATGCACGGCGTGCAGCTTCGCAGGGAGGATCGGTACCTGCTGCTGACGAAAGCCGAGGACATGCGGGCGTTCGGGCAGGTGGTGGGCAAGATCCCCGAGAGCATCGGCTCGGCGGAAGTGATCACCACGGTGGTGCCGCTGAACAACGCAGTGGCCGCGCCGATCGCGGAACAACTCAAGGGGATGCTGAGCAAGTTCGGCGGAATTACCGCGCTGCCCCAGCAGAACGCGATCATTCTTGTCGATACCGCGGCGCAGTGCCGGCGGCTGCGCGCTGTGATCGAGCAACTCGATGCGGAGCGGCCGCGGGACTCGGAGTTCAAGCTCTTCGCGCTCAAGCACGCGCAGGCGGACAAGGTGCATGCCGCGCTCAAGGGGCTGATTGCGGAGAGGAAGCAGGTCACCTTCGTGGATGCGCAGGGGCGCAAGACGACGGTGCAGGATGATCAGATCGAGGGGCTGAGCATCCAGCCGGATGCTCGTACCAACAGCATCATTGCGATTGGACCGAAGCCGCGGCTGGATGTCGTCGGCGAGCTTGTCGCGCTGCTGGACCAGCCCGATGGCGGGTCGGACGGTCGCGAGATGCTGACGTTCGCGCTCGCGGGTGTGGCCGCAGATGAAGCCGCGGCGAGCGTGTCGCGGCTGTTTCAGCAGCAGCGGGGGGAGGGGGCACGGCCGACGGTCCTCCCGCTCCCCGCGCAGGGAAAGCTGACGGTCATCGGCTCGGCGGAGCAGCTCTCGCTGGTCGCCGCGCTGATCGCGGAAGTCGATCCGGGCGCATCGCCGACGGCGAGTGCGGAGGGGGCTCCTTCCGCAGCGCAGCCCGAGACGCGCACGACGGTCTTGCGACTCAAGCACCTGACCGCGCCGGTCGTGCAGAACCTGGTTTCGCGGCTGCTCTCGACGCGCCAGAGTTCCGTGCTGCGGTTCGCGCAGGCGGTTGATGACAAGAGCCTCGTGGTGTCCGGCCCCGCGGCGGATGTCGCCGCGTTCGAGAAGCTGATCCTGGGGCTGGATGTTCCGGCTGAGCGCGTGCAGGAAGCCCGGCAGGTTCGGATCGCTGCCGGCGAGCCTGCCGAGGTGCTCGCCAAGGCGGATGCGCTGTACAAGCAGTCCAGCCGAGCCGAGCTTGAACCCGTGGCGGCATCGCTTGAGAACGAGAGCCGGATGGTTACGCTCGTCGGGAGTGTGCCGGCGATCGCGGCGTTCACCGACCTGCTGCGATCGGTCGAGTCGAGCATCGTGGTCGAGCGCGAAACCCGGTCGATCGTGCTGAAGCAGGCGCGGCCAAGCCAGGTATTGGGCCGGCTGGCGCAGCTCTCCCGCACCTTGCTGGAGCCGACGGACGGTTCCGCGTATGTCGAACCACGGTTTGATGCGATTGATGAAACGCGGACTCTTTTGGTTCGCGCCCGGCCGCAGGACCTGGGGGCGATCGAGAGCCTCGTTGCGTCCATCGACGGCGCGACGCTGCGTGATGCGAGCTTCCGTGTGCTGATGGTTCCCACCGATGCGATCGAGCAGGTGCGGACCCGCGCGGCGGACATCTACCGCGAGCAGACCGAGCTTCTTCCCGGAGCGATGCCCGTCGAAGTGATCGTCGATGCTGATCGCGGCGCGTTGCTGCTGTCGGGCGATGCCGAGGGAATCGCTCGCTATGCCCGGATCGTTGAAGAGCTCTCCCGGCTGGCCGCGAAGCCGGTCGTGAAGGTTCTGGAACTCAAGTTTGTCGAGGCCGCGCCGACCGCCGCCGCGTTGAACCAGGCACTCGCGCCGATGGGCGGTGTCGGGCCGTCGGGCGGGCGCATCGCGATCTCTTCGGCGGAAGGGTCCAACGCGCTGGTCATCAGCGGCGCGGCGACCGATGTGCAGATGATCGAAGAGATCGCCCAGTCGCTCGACCTTGAGGGCAACAAGCCCGGCGCGGTCAACGTCGCGACTGTGCCGCTCAAGCACGCCCGCGCGGAGGTAGTCGCGCCGATCGTGCAGCAGCTCCTTCAGCGAGAACAGCCGAATCCGTTTGCGCAGTTCCGCCCGGGTCAGCGCATCCCACCTGCCGCGCTCGAGCAGGCGCGGACACTGGTCCCGGTGAAGGTCGCTGCGGACCGCCGGCTCAATGTTGTCGTGGTGAGCGGGCCGCGCGAGTCGGTGGAGATTGCGCGGCAGGTCGTCGCCGATCTTGATGTCGATGTGACCCAGTCGGCCGGTGGGCTGCCGCGGATTGTCCGGCTGATCACCCTGCAGAACGCCGACGCGAACGAAACCGCCCAGAGCGTGCAGGCGATCTTCCAGGATGAGGCCGGGGCCGTGACGGCGGAGCAGCCGCCGGTGGTCCGGGTCGATCGGGCGAGCAACTCGCTGGTCGTGCGTGGAACGAGCAAGCAGCTCGAATCGATTGAGGAGCTTGTGACGGGGCTTGATCGAGCGACCAACGCCGCCAGCCGCGACATGCGGCTCATCAGCGTGGACCGCTCCAAGGCGGATGCGGCGATGCTGGCCGAGGCGCTGCGCCGATTGCTCGAGCAGCGCGCCGCGACCAAGGTCGAAGTCATCAGCGTTGAGCAACTGCTTGCTCCCACGAGCGACAAGAAGCAGGGGAGCGATTCGCGACCTGTCGGCGATGTGGTCCCCGCCGATCGCACGGGAGGCGGCACGCAGGTGCATGCGCTGGCGGCGTGGATCGCCGCGGCGGCGGTCGGCATGCCCCAGCAGGCGGCGGCGGAAGAGGGGGTTACGATCGCCGTCGATCCGCTCACCAACTCGTTGATCATCTCCGGCTCGACGCGGGCGGTGGATCGCGCCATCGCGCTCGCGGCGGAGCTTCAGCGGCAGATGCCCGCCGAGCCGCTGCGGCTGCGCATCGTGACGCTGCCCGAGGGCGTCGATGCGAACGTGATCGCCTCGCTTGTCAACCAGACGGCGGGGCAGATCGGTCAGGCCACGGCCCAGAACCCCGGCGGGTTCACATCCCGTGTCTCTGTGCAGCCCGACCCGCAGGGTGGCGCGGTGATCGTCTCCGCCAACGATACGGACTTCGGCACGCTCGGCGAGTTGATCGCCGCGGTGAGCAAGCCGATGCCGGGGTCCACGCTTACGATCAAGGTCTACCCGCTGACGAACACCACGGCCGGGCGCGTGCAGCGAGCTGTGGCGGATCTCTTTCAGCCCGCGCCGCGCGGACGGCAGGCGCAGCGCGTGCTCCAACTCGCGTTTGACGGCGGACCATCGGCGGATGGACGTTCGCTGCGGGTTGATCCTGCGACGGTGCGCGTTACAGCGGACCCGGGCGGTCGCTCGCTGATCGTCGCCGCTCCGTCGGATGCCATGCCGCTGATCGACCGGTTCGTGTCGCTGCTGGATCAGGCGCCGATGCAGGACCAGCTTGCACTCCGTCGCTTTCCGCTGACGAATGCACGGGCGGAGCAGATCACCCCGATGATGCAGCAGGCGTTCGAGGCCGCGCGTCAGGCCTCGCCCGATGCGCCCCGTGCATCGCTGATCGCCGATTCCAGAACCAACGCACTGCTCGTGACGGGCACCGATGCGCAGCACAAGGATGCCGCCCGGCTGCTGGAGCAGCTCGATCTTCCGGCGGAAGCCGACGGCACCGAGGTTGCGATCCTGCCGCTCAAGGACACCCGTCCGAGCACAGCGCAGCGACTGATCGAGGCGGCAATCGTCGGGAACGACCCCGCGAAACGCGACAAGCTCCGCATCACCGCGGCGGATGAGTCGAACCTGCTGGTCGTGCGTGCGCCCAAGGAGATGCTGGAGGAGGCCCGTCGCATCGTCGCCCAGGTGGATTCGGCAGAGATCACGGGCCTGCCCGTCCGCACGATCAAGCTCTCCCGGGCCGATGCCGAGAGCGTGGCGCAGGCGCTGCAGCGGCTGTATGACGACCGCGCGCGGGCATCGAGCAAGCCCAACCAGCCCGCCCGCCAGCGACAGGTCGCTGTGATCGGCGACCGGCTCAGCGGTTCGCTCGTCGTCGCGGCGAGCGATGAGGACTTCGCGCAGATTCAGTCCCTTGCGGACACCTTCGACACCCCGTCGCCGCGGCAGGATCTTCAGTTCCGTGTGATCTCGCTGAGCAACGCCCGCGTGGCGGAGATCCGCGAGACGATCGAGGGCGTGGTCGATGAGGTGAAGTTCCCGCCGGGCTACTGGAGCGGGCGCGGCTCGCGTCGCAACCAGGACGACACGCTCGCGGTGCAGTTCAATGACCGCTCGAATAGCATCGTGCTGTTCGGGCAGGGCGATGCCTTCGACACCATCGAACGCGTCGTGAAGGCATTGGACATCGTGCAGCCGGTTGGCGCCCGGTCGATCGTTAAGGCGTTCAAACTCCGCAACGCAAACGCCCAGAGCGTGGGCGCGGCGATCCAGACGGCGATGACCACCCCGGGGTGGTCGCCCTGGCGCGGGACCGACCCTGATGGCGTGCGCGTCGAGATCGATCGCCAGAACGGCGTGCTGCTCATGGTCGGGCGCGAGGACCGCGTCGATCAGGCCCTCAAGTATGCCACCGACCTTGATTCGGCTGCCGATGTCGCCGATCGCAGCGTTGAGTCCATCACGCTGACCTATGCCAATGCGGACCGCATGGCGCAGAGCCTGACACGGTTTTTCCAGGGTCGCGACCGCGGCCTGGGGATCGACCGCCCGAGCGCCTCGATCATCGGATCGCAGGACGGCAACGTGCTGATTGTCGCCGCATCGCCGGAGGACATGGCCCAGATCCGCGGGTTCGTCGCGCAGATGGACCAGCCGGAAGAGAACGAGGGGCGGACCCGCGAGCTGTACCGCTTGAAGAACGCCGAGGCGAACGAGATCGCCGGCATCATCCGCGAGCAGTTCCCGCGCACGCTCGCATCGCGCGAGGGACTGGTGATCGTGACGCCGCAGGCCGGCACAAACTCGATCATCGTTTCCGCGCCGCGGGAGCTGTTCGCCAAGGTCGATGCCCTGCTCAACTCGCTCGATGCGCCCCCGCTGGCGGAGAACTCACGCATCGTGACCGTCACGCTCGCGCAGGCGCGCGCGGAGGATGTCGCGCAGTCGCTCACGGCCGCCCTTCCGACGGGCGTGAAGGTTAAGGTCACAGCGGTGCGGCGGACCAACACGCTCCTGCTCACCGGTTCCGATGAGGCGGTCTCGCTGGTGATGGAGCAGATCGCCAAGCTGGATGAGACTCCGCCCAAGGCCCAGACCGAGTTCCGGCGGATCGTGCTTCAGCATCAGGATGGCTACGACATCGCCTCGACGCTGCGAACCGTGCTCTCTCGCCGCCGGGGGTCCCCTTCGGAACCCGAGGCCGCGGTCAGCACGCTTGCCCAGGGCACGACGCTGCTGGTTTCTGCGACGCCCGATCAGCTCGATGAGATCCTCAAGATCATCAAGGAGCTCGATGTCGCGCAGGGCGGCAAGCGGGTGACGGAGTTCATCCCGCTGAAGTTTGCCGACCCGGAGGCGACCGCCCGCGCGCTGGAGGTGTTCTATGGGCGCTTCGCCGCGGAGGCATCGACCCCAGGCGCACGCGCGGTGAGCGTCATCGCGAATCCGGCGAGCAAGAGCCTGGTCATCGCGGCGGGTGAGGCGGAGTGGCCGGGCATCAGCGCGCTGCTGGAGAAGCTCGACTCCGAGGAATACGACACGTCGCGCAGGCTGGAGATCGTGGCCCTGAAGCATGCCGACGCCGCGAGCCTGTCGCGTGCGCTCTCGGAGGCGTTTGCCGCGCCCATCCGAGCGGAGATCGAGCGGGAGCGTGCTCGCCGGCAGCCCCAGCAGCCCCGCCGCGGCGACGATCAGTTCCCCGACTTCCCGACGGTGATTCTGTCCAACAAGGAAGTGGTGAGCGTGACGGCCGAGCCGTTGACCAACTCGCTGGTCATCGCCGGCCCGCGCGATCAGACCGAGCGCATCAAGGCCGTTGCGCAGCAACTGGATGTGCCCGCGTACTCGCAGATGCCCGAGCCCAAGATCATCGCGCTGACACGCGGCCCGGCGAGCACGGTCGCCGCGACTCTTCGCCAGCTCTTTGTCGATCAGCTCGGCGGATCGGGCGGCGCGCGCCCGATCGCCGGCCGGTCGGTGCTCATCGTCGGCGACGACCGAAGCAACGTGCTGGTGGTGCGGGCGGATGAGGGCCAGTTCGCACAGATCAAGGCCATGGCGGACTCCCTGCAGCAGGAGGGCGATCGCTCGCAGGTGAGCGTGCGTGTCGTGCGCATCCGCAACTTCCCGGTGGCGCGTGTGCTGCAGACCGTCCGGACAACCTTTGCCCCCGTTGCCCAGCAGGCCGGCGAGACGCTGACGGTCGAGATCGACAGGACCGGCAACAACCTGGTCGTCGCGAGTAGCGAGCGCATCTTCGAGCAGGTCAAGAACCTCGTCGCGGAGCTGGATGTGCTCTCCGCGCCGGCCGACGGCCCGGAGGGACCGACGGGTGCTGCGCCGCTCAACCAGGGCGTCGTGATCATCGATCTGGAGCACCACACCCCGCAGCAAATGCAGCAGGTGCTTGAGCAGATGGGCCTGACGCGGCCCCAGCCGGCGGATCGGCCCGGGGTCGTCGCGGAGCCCGTGACGATTGTGCCGCTGACCAGCCGCCGCGCGATCGCCGTGATCGCGGGGCCGCAGGATGGCGCATCGGTGCAGTCGCTGGTCAAGACGCTGGATGTCCAGCCGGGGATGGCCGAGCAGCACGTCGTGGTCATCCGTTTGAAGGTCGCCCCCGCGGGGAATGTCGCCGCGGCGATTGAAGGGATGCTCAAGCCCAGGACGCAGGACTCCCAGATCGACTTGGCGTCATCTCTGGCCGAGCAGGTCCGGCGGCTGACCGTGCACCGCAGCGAGGTTGACAAGGCAAACCTCACGGTGGATCTCTCCAAGCCGATCTCGATCCTGCCCGAGCCGCAGACCAACTCGCTCGTGCTCGCCTCGACCGAGGCCAACGTTGTCGCGCTCGCACAGGTGGTGGAGATGCTCGACAAGCTCCCCCTTGGCGAGGCGGTCACCGTTCGCTTCTTCCCGCTCCAGAACGCTTCGGCAACGCGACTGGCCGCGGTCATTCGCGGCATCTTTGACCAGGGCGATCGTCTTCGTACCAACCCTGGGACGACCATTCGCTCTCAACCCACCAGCGAGACCGGCAAGGCCCTCACCGGGCAGGTCGCGATCAGTATCGACGAGCGGACCAACTCGATGATCGTCGCGGGACGCGAAGAGGCCGTCGCGCTCGTGGAGGTGATGGTCAAGCAGCTCGACAGCGAGAAGACCACGAGCTGGATCGAGCCTCGCGTGATCAAGCTTGAGCACGCCGATCCGGCGCGGCTGGCGACCACGATCCGTCAGGTGCTGCTGGAGAACGCCCCGCAGACCCCCGACAGCGAGGCCCTGCAGCGGCAGATCGCCAGGTACCGAATCCTTGCCGATGGCGGCGACCCCGCCGATGTGCAGGGCATGATCCAGGCCGATCGCTTCGCGCCACTCTCGACGCTGCTGGTCGTGCCCGAGCCCACCCTCCGCGCGATCATCGTCGTCGGCAGCCGGGCCAACGCCGAGGCGGTGGGGGAGCTTGTCAAGCTGCTTGATGTCCCGGCGGCCGCGGCAGAGAACTCCGTCAGAATCTTCTCGCTGAAGGTCGCGGCGGCGGACCGCGTGGCGACGATCCTGCGCGACATCTTCCGCGGCCAGGTCCAGTCCGGCGCGCTGCTCCCGCAGGATGATCTGGTCATCTCCTCGGACTTGCGCACCAACGCGCTGGTAATCTCCACAAGTGTGCGTTCGTTTGCCATTGTCGATCAGCTGGTCAGCCAGCTCGATTCCGATGCCAGCGGCCCGACGGTCGGGCTCACGGTCATTCCGGTGCCGCGCGGCGACGTCACCCAGCTTGCGCCGAAGGTCGAGCGGTTGATGCGGGATCGCATCGAGGCCCAACGCCGCGGCGGCGGAATCGCCAACCCGAGCGATACGCTGAGCATCCAGGCGGATGTCGCCAGCCGGTCGCTTGTCGTCGCTGCCAGCGCGGAGAACGTCGAGATCATCCGCGGCTTGGTGGAGGAACTGGTCAAGGGCGGCGAGTCGATCAGCGGGCTCCAGACTGTTGATGTCGTGCCCGTTCGCTCGGCGCGTGTCGAGGACATCTCGCAGGCCGTGCAGACGCTGTATGTCGAGAAGCAGAATCAGGATCGCGGGAGCGACTCGGTCCGTGTGACCCCGGACCTGCGTGCCAATGCGCTGATCGTTCGCGGCACGCCCGACGACATCCAAGCCGTCCGCACACTCGTGGAACGGCTGGATAACGCCTCGGTCGCAGCGGTCACCGAGATCAAGCGGATCGAACTCCTCAAGGCCGATGCGGGCGAGGTTGTCCGGCTGCTGCAGAATGTCCTCGCGGGACGGCCGATCGCCGGCTCGGGAGTCGTCGGAGCGCGCAAGGCTCAGGTGCTCCGGTTCCTCCGCAGCCAGACCGCCGCGGATCTCGCCGAGGGCGGTTCGCCCGCGCCGACGGAGGCGGAGATCTCCGGCGCGATCCAGGAGCAGGTCACCCTGACGGCAGAACTGCGGACCAACTCGATCGTCGCGGTCGCGCCGGCGCGGCTGATGGTTCTGATTGAGTCACTGGTCGCGGACCTGGATTCCACGGTCGCCGGTGCGAGACTGATCAAGACGTTCCGCCTGCAGAATGCCGACGCCCAGGCGATGGCTGAGGTGCTCCGGGACCTGTTCAACCTCCGGCAGAATGGTTCCACGCTCGTGCTGGTGCCCGGACGGGCCGAGGACGCCGGGATCGATGTGCCGATCGTCGGTGGCGACGGCTCGCTCTTCCCGTCGCTCGATGAACGTCAGCAGCTTGCGATCACCATCGATCCCCGCACCAACACGCTCCTGGTCTCCGGAACCCCCGAGTATCTCGAGCGCGTCGGCCAGGTCGTCAACGACCTCGACAGCATCGAGGCCAACGAGCGCGAGCAGCTTGTCTTTGAACTCCGCAACGCCAAGGCCGCGGAGGTGGCCACGACCCTGCGGGAGTACTTCCAGGAGCAGTCGGCCCAGTCTCGCCAGATTCTGGGCGCCGACCGCAGCGGCTCCCTGCTGCGGATGCTCGAGCGCGAGGTCACCGTGCAGGGCGACACACCCAGCAACCGTCTGGTGGTCGGAGTCTCACCGCAGTATCGCGAGACTGTGGAGAAGCTCGTCCGCGAGCTCGACTCCACCCCGCCGCAGGTGATGATCCAGGTGCTCCTGGCCGAGGTGACGATCGACTCCGAATCGACCTGGGGCATGGACATCTCGGTCGGCCCCTTCGGCGGCGACATGTACGGCGTCCGCTCGCTGGGCGCGGGAGCGAGCGTGATCACCGCGCTGGGTGTGCCGAATCTCTCCGTGTCGAGTTCGGACTTTGAACTGCTCATCCGGGCATTGGAGTCTCAGGGAAGGCTGGAGGTCCTCAGCCGCCCGCAGATCCTTGTGAATAACAACGAGCTGGCGCGGATCCAGGTCGGTGAGAATGTCGCGATCGTCGAATCGGTCGAGCGGCGCGACAACGGCAACACCCTGGCAAACGTGACGCGCGAGGATGTCGGCATCATCTTGAACGTGACGCCGACGATCAGCGCGGACGGATTTGTCCGGATGGATATCACCCCCACGATCTCCAATCTCTCGGCCCGCACGACCCAGGTGACCGAGGACTTCCAGGCGCCGATCATCACGAAGCGAGAGATCGAGACCAATGTCCGCGTCCGCGATGGCGAGACCGTTGTCATCGGCGGCCTTCTTCAGACAACGGATGAGGAGCGGCGGACCAAGGTCCCGCTGCTGGGCGATATCCCGTTCATCGGTGAGGCCTTCAAGTCCAAGCGGCGCACGCATTCACGGACCGAACTCCTCGTCCTTCTCACTCCGCGCGTCATCCACGGCGGCGAGGACGAGTCCGCGAACCTGCGCGTGCTCACGGAGCGCGAAGTCGGACGCCTCGCCAAGCCGGACCGGATCCGCATGTACATCAACCCGCCCGAGGACCAGCCCGAGCCCGCCCCGATGCCCTTGCCCCGTGGCAGCGTGAAGGACACCCCATGACCCGTCGCTCTCTGCTGCCGTCGCGATCCAGGCCGCTCGTGGCCGTCGTGCTCTCTTGCCTGGCCATGGCGGGGTGTGTGAGCGATGGCCCCTCCCCGGCCGCGCGGCAGACACCGCGGCCGCCCGAGCCCCAGCCCGCAGGGATCATGCCCAAGCTCGTCGATCTCGCCGCAACGCGATACGCCCGCGACAGCGACAAGAACGGCTACGCCGACGAGATCGCCGTGACGGCGTTCCTCTTCGCCCCGCCGCACAATGCCCCGCTCGTCGTTCCCGGCGAGTTCAGGTTCTCGATGCTCAAACTCGACGGCACGAAGTTCGGCGAATGGGTGTTCGATGCCGAAAAATCCGCCGCCTCCGTGGAGCGGCTTCTCCCAGGGCCCGGGTACCGCTTCCTGCTCTCGCTGCTGGATCACAGCACAGACATGATCCCAAGCGAGGATGTCCAGCTCGTCTGCGTCTTCCAACCCGCCGACGGCGAACCTGTTCGCGGCCGCAACCCGATCCGTGTGACCGTAGGGCAGCTCCGGTAGCCTGTTTCCGACCAAAAGCAGCCCAATTGTTAAGGCATAAATACCTGCTACGGCGGTAGTTGCGCAAAAATGATGCCGATTTCGTGCCTTCACGATTCGCTCGATCTTAACACTCCAAAGACCCCGACAGGCCGGCATCCAGCGATACTCCTCCGGACGTTGAGCAGAAAAGACTCACCGAGCAACTTTCCGGAGATTACCCAGATGAAACGCTTCTTTGCAGCATGTGTCGCGGTCGGGACGATGGTCGCGGGCGCGGCCGCCCAGCAGGTCGAGATCGACTCGGCACTGCCGAACTACACGACCGCCCAGGGCGTGTCCGGCAGCCTGAAGAGCATCGGATCCGACACCCTCAACAACCTGATGACCTATTGGGCCGAGGACTTCAAGAAGCTCTACCCGAACGTCAAGATCGAGATCGAGGGCAAGGGCTCCTCGACCGCCCCGCCCGCCCTGATCGAGGGTCAGGCTCAGTTCGGCCCGATGAGCCGCCCGATGAAGGGGGCGGAGATCGATTCGTTCGAGAAGAAGTACGGCCACAAGCCCACCGAACTCCGCACGGCGGTCGATGCCCTTGCGGTGTATGTCCACAAGGACTGCCCGCTGACCGAACTCTCGCTGGATCAGGTCCGCCGGATCTTCTCGGTCGATGGCCCGGAGATGACCTGGGGCGATGTGGGCGTGAAGGACCCTTCCTGGGCGACCAAGCCCATCAGCCTCTACGGCCGCAACTCGGCCTCGGGCACCTACGGGTTCTTCAAGGAGCACGCGCTGGCCAAGAAGGACTTCAAGCCCTCCGTCAAGGAGCAGCCCGGTTCCTCGGCGGTCGTTCAGGCGTGTGCGACGGACAAGTTCGCCATGGGGTACTCCGGCCTGGGCTACAAGACGGCCGACGTCAAGGCCCTGAAGATCTCCGCCAAAGACGGCGAGACGGCCTTCGACGCCAACGCCCAGAACTCCTATGCCGGCGAGTATCCCCTGGCCCGCTTCCTCTATGTCTACGTGAACCACAAGCCGGGTACCGCGTTGGACCCGCTCCGTGCCGAGTTCATCCGCATGATCTTCACCCGTCAGGGCCAGGAGACGGTTGTCAAGGACGGCTACTTCCCCGTCACGGCCGACATCGCCCGCGAGGACCTGAAGAAGGTCGGCCTCCCCGTCAAGTTCTGATCCATCTCGCTATTCTGTGAAACTCGGAGCGGTCCTCGGAAGCGCGGGCCGCTCTCTTTCTTCGGTCTCCACACCCGGCCCGAAGCGGAGCGCGTGTGATCGATTCAGACGGACAGCCCGGCCGCCCCCTCTCAACTCAGGAAGAGGGAGCGCGCGCCGCCCGCCGTCGAGGCACGCTCCGTCGCGTCCGCATCGCGGACCGAACCGCCGCGCTCACCATTACCATCGGCGGACTGGGCGTCATCGTCGCCGTCCTGGGCATGCTGGCCTTCCTCGCGGCGGAAGTCGTGCCGCTCTTCTCCCGCGGCGAGGTCTCGCTCAGGCTTTCCGGCAATGTGGCCATCGAGGGCGAGCCCCTGTTCGGCTGCACCGATGAGTACATCGGGCTCTCGACCGTCGTCCTGCGGACTGGCGAAGCGGTCACGTTCGAGCTTGCGACCGGTACCGTGGTGGATCACACGCCGCTTTCCCCCGATGGCGCAAAGCTCAGTTCGTGGGCCTTCTCCCGCGGCAATGGCGCGTTCGCGATCGGCTACGAGGATGGCCGTCTGCAGACCGGCGTGCTTTCGTACGAGGCGTCGTTCGTTCCCGCCGATGAGCAGACCGACGAACTCCGAGCGATGCTGCTGGGGGAGCGCCGCGCAGCGGGCCGCGGCTACATCGAGCGAGTGCAGGTCGATCAGTTCCGGAAGGTGGAACCCTCGATCACGGTGCGCGATCCGACAACCATTGACCACGGCAGCGGCGCGATTGTCGCGCTGGATTACCGGCTCTCAGCCTCGTCGCAGTGGCTCGTGGCGACCCGCGAGGACGGCACCGCGGTGTTCAACCTTGTCCGGGTCACCACGCCCCTCGGCGGCGGAAAGCCGCGGATGCGGTTCAGTTCCTATCCGTTCACCCTCGTCCTCCCCGACGGTCGCGATGAGCCGGATTGGACGTTCCTGACCGGCGACGGTTCGCACGTGCTCATGCTCTGGACCGATGGCGCGGTGCAGCGATACGCCATCCTCCGCGATGGTGAGGGCGACTACACCGCTGTCGCCGCGGATACGGCTCGGCTCACCGCGCGCGATGGAACAAGTTCCGTTCGCGTGACCTCGGCCTCGATGATCCTGGGCTCGAAGACCATGGTTGTCGGGCTCGACGATGGCCGGACGATCGGTCTCTTCGTCGCGAGGGATGAGGCCGCCTACACGCCGGACCGCCGCAGGCTGGTCACCGCGCACGAGCACGACCTCGCGCTCGCGGGCGCTCGCCGGATCGTCTCGATGGGCATCGGCCAGCGCGACCGCTCATACGTCGCCGCGGATGACCAGGGTCGGCTGTTCGTGAGGAACATGACCAGCGGCAAGGTGATCGTTGATCTCAACGAACCGGGCTCGTCCGCCGCGACGTTCGTGGACATCACCCCGAAGAACGACGGGCTCGTGGCGATGTTCGAAGGCGGCACGTACCGCGTCTGGGACATGGACCCCAAGCACTCCGAAGCAAGCTGGAGCGCGCTCTTCGGCCGCGTGTGGTACGAGGGCGATGCCGAGCCGGACTTTGTTTACCAGTCTTCCGCCGGCGACGATGCCGCAGAGCCCAAGCTCAGCGTGACGCCGCTGATCTTCGGGACGCTCAAGGCCACGATCTACGCGATGCTCTTCGCCGTACCGCTGGCCGTTCTCGCGGCGATCTTCACCAGCGAGATGCTCCACCCCACGGTGCGCAACCGCGTGAAGCCGGTCATCGAGGCGATGGCCTCGCTCCCCTCGGTTGTGCTCGGCTTTGTCGCCGCGATGGTCATCGCCCCGCTTGCGACCCAATGGCTCGATACCATCATGGCCTCGTTCATCGTTGTCCCGTTCGCCGTGCTCATCGCCGCACACGCATGGCAGATGCTCCCGATCCGGATGACCAGCCGGCTCCGCAGCTTCCACCACATGGTGCTCGTCGCCGCTTCGGTCGGGATCGGGTTTGCCGCCGCCGTGCCGATCGGCTCCGCCGCGGAACGGCTGCTCTTCCGGCCGAGCGAATCCGATGTCCTCGTCCTTGCCGGATCGTTCACGCCGGTGGCGGATGAACTCCGCCCGGCCTGGATCGGCAACCGCACCATCCTCGACGACAAACTCTCGCGTCGTCTGCGCACCGAGGGCCTGTACTTCCGCGACGGACAGGTTGTGAAGGCCACGGGCTCGCTCACCGATCCCGCGATCGCCTCGGTCGTTCGCGCCAACAGGCTGGATCAGGCGGACTTCCGGCTGTGGCTCGACGGTGTGATCGGCAGTCCCTTCCCCGGCTGGTTCATTTTGATGATTCCCCCGGGCGCGGCGATCGCCTTCTTCCTCAAGTCCCGATTGGTCGAGCCGCTGGTGCACCGGAGCCAGAAGCTCCGCTTCGGCTTCCCCGCCGCGGCCGCCGAAATGGCGATGCTCATGATCGTCGCCGCGGGCAGTCTCCTCATCGCGATGGCGTTTGCTGGCGTGTTGACCTCGATCGGATCGGATGCGAGGGACTGGGTCTTCGGACCGTTCAACCAGCGCAACAGCCTGATCGTCGGCGTGATCATGGGCTTTGCGGTCATCCCGATCATCTACACCGTGAGCGAGGATGCTCTGAGCAGTGTTTCGCCTGCACTTCGCTCGGCCTCGCTCGGCGCGGGCGCAACGCGCTGGCAGACCGCTATCCGGGTCGTGATGCCCGTCGCGGCCTCCGGCATCTTCTCCGCGATCATGATCGGCCTCGGCCGCGCAGCCGGCGAGACCATGATCGTCCTGATGGCCACGGGTAACACCCCCAGCATGGACTGGAGCATGTTCTCCGGCTTCCGCACGCTCTCTGCCAATATCGCGACGGAGCTGCCCGAAGCCCCGGTGGGGGGGACGCACTACCGCGTGCTGTTCCTCTGCGGGTTGGTCCTGTTCGCCATGACGGCTGTTGTCAACACCATCGCCGAGCTCGTACGCCAACGCTTCCGCAAGCGTGCGGCAGGGCTCTGATTTCCGCGCCCAGAGGAGTCGATTGTCTCGATGTCGAGCAGCCCCGCCAACCCCGCACCCTCGCCCGCCAAGCCGCGCCATCGGCGAGTGACGCCGCTCTCGGCTCGCGGCGAGCCCGTGGTGTGGATCACGGGCATGGCGATGGTGGTCTGCTCGATGATGATCATCGCGCTGCTCGCACTGACGGTGGTCACCGGGCTGCTGACCTTCTGGCCCCGACCGATCGACCGGATCACGCTGCGAAGCGGCGAGGAGTTGCTCGGCGTGCCGGTTCGGGAGGAGGCCTATGACGCAGGCGCGGAGGATACGTCCACCATTGATGCTTTGCGGGCCGCCGGCAAGCTCGATGACTCGATGTTCGATGATGATGACCGTCCGATTCGTCGCCTGTACCGGGTCGGCAATCGAGAGATCTACGGCGAGCCGTTCAAGTGGGTCCCGTTGTTCAGCATCGAAGAATCCTCGCGGGAGCCGCGGGCCGTGCTGCTGGAGCGTCTGGATTGGGGAGTGTGGATCGGCGTTCCGGAGGCGGTCATCCGTCAGGAAGAGGTCGTGCTGCCGGCTGAGGCCCAGGTCGCCGAGCAGGGCCGCACGGAATCCGGCCTGCGATTCGAGCAGCGGGCCATCGGGGCAAGTGAGAGCGGCGGCCAAAGGGTTCTCCGTCGCACGTTCCTGGCTGAAGGCGATAACGCGTGGGATGTCTTCACGCAGGTGCACACGCAGGCGCGGGCCACCGCAGCGCGTGTCACCCGGATGCAGAAGCACGATGTCGGGCAGGTAAACTACAAGCTCGAAGCCGCTCGGATCGAGTACCGCGAGGCCGAGCTCGAGCTCGCTCGGGCGCAGTCCGGCAGGTACCGCCCGATCGGGTACGGTCTCTGGATCCCGATCGCCGGGCTCGCGTTCGCGGGGATCGGAGGCGGGGTGTGGTTCACCGTTTCCCGGCAACGGCGAGAACGCGTGGGTCGCGCCGGCCGGGCCGGGCTCCGCATGGCCGGCGCGGTTGCCTGGTGCATCGGCCTGGCCGCGCTGCTCGGCGCATGGTTGGAGCGACCATGGTCCGCTCCCAGCATGACCCCCGAACGCCTGGCCGAGGCCCGTGCCGAGTACGAGGCGCGTACGGCGACGTTGAACGCCGAGTATGAAGCAATCCTCGATCGCATCCGCGCGATCGATGCCGAGGATGCCGCCATGCGGCTGGTGGTGCGCGAGGTCACGACCGATCGCTTCGCGCCTGTGCGCCAGACTGATGCCGATGAACCGCTCCGCGTGTCGCAGGTGGTGCTCGGATTCGAGGCCAACCAGCTCACGCTCGGCGGCAAGCTCGGCGTGTACTTCGAGCGGTGGCGGGAGTTCATCTTCGATCCGCCCCGGGACACGAACACCGCCGGCGGCATTTTCCCGGTCATCTTCGGCACCGTCGCGCTCACGATCCTCCTGAGCATCGTGGTGGTACCGCTCGGCGTTGTCGCTGCGCTGTACATGCGCGAATACGCCAAGCAGGGCCTGGTCATCTCGATCGTGCGCATCGCCGTGAACAATCTCGCGGGCGTTCCGAGCATTGTGTACGGCGTGTTCGGGCTCGGCTTCTTCTGCTACTTCGTCGGCGAGTTTGTCGACACCGGACCCAAGGCCGCGAGCGTGATGAGCCGCGGCTCGTGGTGGGTCGGTGTCGCTGTACTGGTCGCGGCGGGCGTGAGCGCCGCCTGGCTGGGCCTCTTCGCGCGGCCGACCCCCGGCACCGCGGCCACCGCAACACAGCGGTGGATGGGATGGGCCGCCGCGTCGATCTGGATCGCCTCGGCCTGCGGCGCGATCTGGCTGATCCTCGGCACGCCGTACTTCACCGGGCTGTTTGAGGCGAGCTTGCCCAACTCGGTCTTCCGTTCGCGCGGTTTGCTCTGGTCCGCGCTCACGCTCGCGCTGCTCACCCTGCCCGTGGTCATCGTCGCCACCGAGGAGGCCATCGCCGCCGTCCCCCGGACGATGCGCGAGGGCTCCTACGGCTGCGGCGCGAGCAAGTGGCAGACCATCCGGCGCATCGTCCTTCCTCGCGCGATGCCGGGCATCATGACCGGCATGATCCTCGCCATGGCCCGCGGCGCGGGCGAGGTCGCCCCGCTCATGCTCGTCGGCGTTGTCAAGCTCGCGCCGGAGTTGCCCATCGATGGCCACTTCCCGTTTGTGCACCTGGAGCGGAGCTTCATGCACCTGGGCTTCCACATCTACGACGTGGGCTTCCAAAGCCCCGACTCGGAGGCCGCGAGGCCTCTGGTGTGGAGCACAACGCTTGTGCTGGTGATCGTGGTGCTGATGCTCAACCTCAGTGCGATCCGTCTTCGCTCACGCCTGCGGCGACGTTTCGTCGGCGGTGCGTTCTAAGGAGCCTGTCGATGCCGAGCCTGCACAACGGCACAGCCCGAAAGCCCATCGCCCCCGCGCTCGCTCGACCGGTGGCCGTGGACGTACCATCGGCCGTCCAGACTGACCCGGGTGCCACCATGCCGCGATCCGCCCAGACCGACTCCGCTCCGCGGCCCACCGTGATGGAAGCCGTGCGCCAGGGCCTCCCGTTCGAGGCGCTGGTGCACCCGACGCTGCGCCAGCTCGACCCCATCGTGCAGACGCGGGAGTTCTCGCTCTACTACAGCGGGAACAAGGCGCTCCACTCTGTCACGATGAACATCCCCCGCAACCACGTGACCGCGCTCATCGGTCCGTCGGGGTGCGGCAAATCGACCCTGCTTCGATCGATCAACCGTCTCAACGATCTGGTTGACGGCGTCTCGACGGAGGGAGAGATCCTGCTCAACGGCGAGCCGGTCTATGCCCCCGATATCGATGTCATCGATCTCCGCAAACGCATCGGCATGGTCTTCCAGAAGTCCAATCCGTTCCCGATGTCCATCTTCGAGAACGTGGTCTACCCACTCCGAATCGACGGCGAACGCCGCAAGAGCGTCCTGATGGACGCCTGCGAGCAGAGCCTCCGCTGGGCCGCGCTGTGGGATGAGGTCAAGGACCGACTCAAGGAGTCCGCGCTCGGCCTCTCCGGCGGCCAGCAGCAGCGACTGTGCATCGCCCGCGCCATCGCGGCCGAGCCGGAGGTCCTCCTCATGGACGAGCCTTGCTCGGCCCTCGATCCGCTCGCGACTCTCAAGATCGAGGAGCTCATCAACGACATCGCCAGCCGCTACACCGTCATCATCGTGACGCACAACATGCAGCAGGCCTCCCGTGTCAGCGACTACACGGCGTTCATGTACCTGGGCCGACTGGTGGAGTTCAGCCCGACCGAGGTGATCTTCCAGAACCCCGCCCTGCCGGAGACCGAGCAGTACGTCACCGGCCGGTTCGGATGATCGGGAGGAAGAATCCCGGCAATAGGGGATACCGTTCCGTCGGAAACAACATTGGGTGATGTGTCCTCAGGAAACGGTGACCAGCCGGGCCGATTAGGTCGATTCTGGAGGCTACAGTTGGGACCCTGCTGTTCGGGTTGCACCCGGGGCAGGGGAGAGGGGTGGTATTGGCCCCCCCTCAGCCCGGTCTGAGAGTGTGGTTTTCCCCTGCGGGGGTTCCTTATGAGTGATGCAACGCGCGCCGTCCCGCCCTCGGTCAACAGCTGGAGCGCTGAGTACCTTGACGCGGAGTATGCGCGATACTTGACCGATCCCGGGTCGGTCCCGGCCGATCTTCGCTCGTTCTTCCAAGGCTTCGATCTCGCGCTGGCCCGTCCCGCCGGGATGGCCCCGGCGAGCGGGGGCGGGCCGGATGCAGCCGCGATGCGGCTTCAGTCCGCCGTCGCCGACCTGATCGAGGCCTATCGCTCGATCGGCCACATCGCGTCGAAGCTCGATCCGTTCGGACGTGCGCCGCAGCGGCCAAAGGCGCTCTCGCTTGAGTACCACGGCCTGTCCGAGCAGGACCTTGACCGTCCGGTCAACCACGGCACACTGCCCCTCCCGCCCGAGACCACGCTGCGCGAGATCGTCGCCTTCCTCGAAGACACGTACTGCTCCAGCATCGGGCTGCAGTCGGCCCACATGAGCAACTCCGATGAGCGCACATGGCTCCTGCAGAGGTTCGAGCGGGACCGCGGCCGCATCCCCCTGAGTCGCGGCGACAAGGCGCACATCCTGGAGCGCATCGTCCGTGCCGAGCAGTTCGAGAAGTTCCTTCAGAAGCGTTACCCCGGCGACAAGCGCTTCAGCCTCGAGGGCGGCGAGTCGCTCATCCCGCTGATGGACCGCACCATCGATGCCGCGAGCGAGCTTGGCATCGAGGAGATGGTGCTGGGCATGCCCCACCGCGGCCGGCTCAACGTGCTCAACAACGTACTCGGCAAGAGCTACGAACAGATCTTCACCGAGTTTGAAGACACGTGGGAAGACGAAGAGGGCGGCGGGGGCGGCGGCGATGTGAAGTATCACCGCGGCTACTCCGGCGACCGCGCCCTGCGCAACGGCAAGACCATCCGCCTCGCGATGGCCAGCAACCCAAGCCACCTCGAGTCGGTCAACGGTGTGGTGATGGGCCGCTGCCGCGGCAAGCAGCGGCTCCGCGGCGATGAAGATCGCTCTCGCGTCATGCCCATGCTCCTGCACGGCGATGCGGCGTTCATCGGGCAGGGGCCCGTCGCCGAGGCGCTCAACCTCTCCGGCCTTGAGGGCTACACCGTCGGCGGAACGATCCACGTCGTCGTCAACAACCTGATCGGCTTCACGACCGGTCCGGAGGATGCCCGCTCCACGCGCTACTGCACCGACATCGCGCTGATGCTCGAGACGCCGATCTTCCACGTCAACGGAGACGACCCCGAGGCCTGTGTCTGTTGTGCGCAGATCGCGGTTGAGTATCGCCAGAAGTTCAAGAAGGACCCGATCATCGACATGTACTGCTTCAGGCGGTACGGTCACAACGAGCAGGACGAGGCGTCGTTCACGCAGCCCGTGCTCACGTCGCTCATCAAGGCGCACCCCGGCGTGCTGGCGACTTATTCCCGCGCGCTGCTCGCCGAGGGTGTCCTCAACGAGTCGGACATGGAGACCATCCGGCTCCGGCTTGAAGATGCGCTGGAGCAGGCGCAAAAGGCCGCCAAGCAGAAGCCCTACGACCCCACGATCGACCCCGGCTCCAAGCGATGGTCCGGATTCGGCGGAAGGTACAGCTTCGATCCCGCGCCCACCGCGGTCCCGATGGCTCGGCTCGCGCAGGTCTGCGAGGCCCTTGGCCGGGTCCCCGAGGGGTTCAACCTCAACCCCAAGCTCAAGCAACTCCTTGCCGATCGTGCTGCGCTCCCGCAGACGGGCCAGATCAGCTACGCCGATGCCGAGTCGCTCGCGTTCGGCACGCTGCTTCTTGAGGGCCACGATGTCCGTCTTTCAGGCCAGGACTGCCGCCGCGGCACGTTTTCGCACCGCCACGCCGTGCTGCGGGATTCCGACAACGAGCGGCGGTACGTTCCGCTGAACAACATCATCCCGCAGGCCGACGGGCTCGATGGCCTTCCGGGCGGCGGAGATGGCACGGGCCAGGCCCGGCTGCACGTGTACGACTCCCCGCTCTCCGAGGCCGCGGTTCTCGCGTTTGATTACGGCTACAGCCTGAGTTCGCCGAACATCCTGGTCATGTGGGAAGCGCAGTTCGGCGACTTCGCCAACGGCGCGCAGGTCATCATTGATCAGTACCTCGCCAGTGCGGAGATGAAGTGGGAGCGCTGGTCGGGCCTCACGCTGCTTCTGCCCCATGGCTACGAGGGCGCGGGTCCGGAGCACTCCTCCTGCCGCATCGAGCGATTCCTGCAGTTGTGCGGAAACGACAACATGCAGGTCTGCTATCCCTCCACGGCGGCCCAGGCCTTCCACATGCTTCGGCGTCAGGTGAAATCTTCGTTCCGCAAGCCCCTGATCGTCGCGACTCCCAAGAGTATGCTCCGCGTCCCCACCAGTTCCATCGAGGAACTCACCAAGGGCACCTTCGAGCACCTGCTTGATGACCCGATGTTCTCCGGCGGGCGAGACCGATCCGCCGTCAAGCGGGTGCTTTTCTGCAGCGGTAAGTTCTACCACGAGATGGCGGCGCGTCGAGAGGCCATCGGCCGCACCGATACCGCGATCGTCAGGGTCGAGCAGTTCTACCCCTTCAACGCCTCCCAGGCCCGCTCGATCCTCGCGAAGTACCCCGCTTCCGCTTCCATCAGTTGGGCACAGGAAGAGCCCCGCAACGCCGGCGGCTACCTGTACATGACCGACGTCTTCCGTACCGCGCTGGAGCGGGATCTCGGCTACATCGGCCGCCCGACCTCTTCTTCTCCCGCCACCGGCTCCAAGCACCACCATAAGGATCAGCAGGAGGCCCTGCTCAGCCAGGCGATCGGGCCCCTTGCCAAGCCCGCACCCTCGGCCAATGGCTCTCACGCTCCCGCCGCATCCGGCAAGCCCGCTCCCAAGCCCAAGGCAAAGGCCAAGGCCTGATCGTGTTCTGACGGTTCTCTTCCGCTGCGACCCCCGCGACCACCACCTATGCCGACCAACATCGTGATCCCGGAGATGGGCGAATCCGTCACACAGGGCGTCATCGCCGCATGGCGCAAGAAGCCCGGCGACTACGTCAAGCGCGATGAGACCCTTCTCGAACTCGAGACCGACAAGATCACCGCGGAGATTCCTTCTCCGGCAGCGGGCATCCTCACCCCCGCCGCCAAAGTCGGCGACACCGTGAAGGTCGGTGCGATTGTCGGCAAGATCGACGAAGCCCCCGAGCCCGCCGGCGCGGCGTCTCCCGCGCCCGCGGCCCCCAAGCCCGCCGCAGCCGCTCCCGCGACCGCCTCGAACGGCCACCACACCGCCGCGCCAAGCTCTGATGTCCGCACGACGCCGCTGGCACGCAAACTCGCCGATGAGCACGGCGTGGACCTCTCCTCGATCGCCGGAACCGGCGCGGGCGGGCGTGTCCGCGAGCAGGATGTGCTCGACGCCGTCGCGTCCCGCGGCAAGGGTGGCGCTGTGGCGACAGCTCCCGCTGCCAAGGCCGCCGCGGCTCCCTCGCTCGAAGCGGCGGACGCCGGCTCGGGCGTCCGGCGCGAGCGCATGTCCCAGCTCCGCCAGCGCATCGCCGCCCGACTCGTCGAGGCTCAGCACACCGCGGCGATGCTCACGACGTTCAATGAGTGTGACATGTCCGCGGTGATGGACCTGCGCAAGCAGTACAAGGACTCGTTCGAGAAGAAGCACGGCATCGGCCTGGGCTTCATGTCCTTCTTCGTGAAGGCCGTCGTCAGCGCGGTCCGTGCGTTCCCTCTGGTGAATGCCTCGATCGTGAAGAACGATGCCAGCGGCGAGCTGGAGATCGAGCACCACGACTCGGTGCACGTCGCCGTCGCCGTCGGTACGCCCAAGGGCCTTGTCGTCCCCGTGCTCCGAGGCTGCGAGAAGCTCTCCTTCGCTCAGATCGAGCAGGGCATCAAGGACCTCGCCATCAAGGCCCGGGACGGCAAGCTCGCGCTCGCCGATATGCAGGGCGGAACGTTCACGATTACCAACGGCGGCATCTACGGCTCGCTCATGAGCACGCCGATCCTGAACCCCCCGCAGTGCGGCATCCTGGGCATGCACGCCATCAAGAACCGCGCGGTGGAGGATCCGAAGAACCCCGGTCAGGTGGCGATCCGGCCCATGATGTACTTGGCGCTCTCGTACGACCACCGCCTCGTCGACGGGGCGGAAGCCGTGCAGTTCCTCGTTACCGTCAAGAACTGCCTCGAAGACCCGACCCGGCTGATGCTCGGCGTCTGATCCGTCCCCCGCTCCCCTCCAAGCCCCGGGCCTCCGGGGCTTTTTCGTTGGCGTTCCGCGCTTTGCGATTCTGGATTATGCTGTCTCCGTACGAGGAGCCCACGACCATGCAGTCACCAAGCACACCGCCCGCACCGCAGAGCCCGCAGGACATCGACTCGACGCTCGTCGAGAAGCGGGTGTTCCCGCCCGTCGAGGCCCGCACGCTGGGGTTCGACAAGTGGCACATCGCTTCGCTCGATGAGTACCGCGCGCAGCACGCGCGGTCGATCCACGACCCGGCCGGTTTCTGGGGCGAGGCCGCGAAGCAGCTCGCATGGTTCGCCCCGTGGACAAGCGTGCTGGAGTGGAAGGCCCCCGATGCCAGGTGGTTCGTCGGCGGGAAGCTCAACGCCTGCTACAACTGCGTCGATCGCCACGTCGAGGCCGGGTTCAGCGAGCGCATCGGCCTGATCTGGGAGGGCGAGCCAGTCGGCGCATCCGGACCCGAGATCCGTCGCCTCAGCTACCGCGAGCTCATGGTCGAGACCTCGCGTATGGCCAACGCGCTCAAGGCCATCGGCGTGAAGAAGGGCGACGTCGTCACCATCTACATGCCGATGGTCCCGGAGCTCGCTATCGCCATGCTCGCGTGCGCCCGAATCGGCGCAGCGCACAGCGTGATCTTTGGCGGCTTCGCGCCGACTGCGATCACGGAGCGCGTGATTGACGCGAACTCCCGGGTCATCATCACGGCCGATGGCGGTTATCGCCGCGGCGAGATCGTGCCGCTCCTCAAGAACGTCGATGATGCCGTCGTCGCGCTCGCCAATCACGGCCACATCCTCAACCACGTCGTCGTGCTCGAACGCACGAAGAGCCTCGCCGGTGATCAGCGATTCGCAACCGGCACGCCCCGCATCGGCCAGACGAACTATCACTGGTGGGCGGATGTCCGCAACGCCGTCTCCGATGCCTGCCCCTGCGAGCAGATGGACAGCGAGGACATGCTTTTCCTGCTGTACACCTCCGGTTCGACCGGCAAGCCCAAGGGCATCCTGCACACCACCGGCGGCTATCTCACCTTCGCCGCGCTCACCGCCAAGGTCACCTTCAACCTGAATCCCGATGAACCCGGCACAGGCGACACCCGCGGCGGCCGCGGCCAGACATTCTGGTGCACCGCCGACATCGGCTGGGTCACCGGTCACAGCTACGTGCTCTACGGCATCATGGCCAACCGCGTGCCGACGCTGCTGTACGAGGGCGCGCCGAACTTCCCGGCGGTGGGCGCAGGGGGGGACCGCTTCTGGGACATCATCGCCCGCCACAAGGTCACGCAGTTCTACACCGCGCCAACTGCGATCCGCACATTCATGAAGTGGGGGGATGATCTCCCCGCGAAGCACGACCTCTCCAGCCTGAGGGTCATCGGCACGGTCGGCGAGCCCATCAACCCCGAGGCGTGGATCTGGTACCACGAGCACATCGGCCGGAAACGCTGCCCGATCGTCGATACCTATTGGCAGACCGAGACCGGCGGTCACGTGGGCACGCCCCTCCCGGGCGCAACGCCGACCAAGCCCGGCTCGTGCACCCTGCCGATGCTCGGCATCGATGCCGCGATCGTGAACGAGCAGGGCGAGGAGATCGGCGCAAACAAGGGCGGCCTGTTTGTCATCCGCAAACCCTGGCCGGGCATGCTCCGCGGCGTGTACGGCAACCGCGAACGCTTCGTCAGCAACTACTGGGCACGTGTCAAGGACCCCAAGACCGGCGAGCCGTACTACTTCTCCGCGGATGGCGCGCGGCGCGATGACGACGGGTACTTCTGGATCCAGGGCCGAATCGACGATGTGATCAAAGTCTCCGGGCACCTGCTGGGCACGATGGAGGTCGAGAGCGCGCTGGTCTCGCACCCGGGTGTGGCGGAGGCCGCGGTCGTCGGCGTGCCGCACGACATCAAGGGCAACGCCATCGTCGCGTTTGTGACGCTCAAGCCGGCATGGCTCAAGAGCAACAATCGCCAGCCGGATGATGCCCTCAAGAAAGAGCTTGGCGCCCACGTGGCCAAGGAAGTGGGGGCGCTCGCCCGGCCGGAGCAGGTCCGCTTCGCCGATGGCCTCCCCAAGACCCGCTCGGGCAAGATCATGCGGCGATTGCTGCGGGATGTGGCCGCGGGGGTGGAGAAGATCACGCAGGACACGACGACGCTGGAGGACTTCTCGGTGGTCGCGAAGCTGCGGGCCGATGAGGAGTGACCAGCAGGTTTCTCGCCACATTCCCCCGCGTGGCCGGTACAACCCCGGGGCCTACCATCCCGTCCACGTCCGCTCATTTCGCAGGAGTTCCAGCCATGAAACTGACCACTGCTGTGCTCTCGTTCCTCGCCGCCGCCGCTCTGTGCCTTCCGGTTGTCCCCGCTTTCGCGCAGGGCGAAGCCCCGACAACTCCGGCCGCGCCGGCCAAGCAGCCCGAGGCCGAGAAGCCCAAGACCGATGACACCAAGACCGACCAGCCCGCCAAAGAGGAGCCCAAGCTCGTGTACGTGAACATGAAGACATCGATGGGGGACATCGTGATCGAGCTCAACCAGGAGAAGGCTCCGATCACCGTCAAGAACTTCCTGAGCTACGTCGACAAGAAGCACTACGACGGAACCATCTTCCACCGCGTCATCAGCAACTTCGTCCTCCAGGGCGGCGGCTTCGACAAGGATCTTTCCGAGAAGCCGACCGACAAGCCCATCAAGAACGAGTGGCAGAACGGGCTGAAGAACGTCCGCGGCTCGCTTTCCATGGCCCGCACCATGGCTCCGGATTCGGCCACCTGCCAGTTCTTCATCAACGTGCAGGATAACCCGGCTCTCGACCAGGGCGGCCCCCGCTACGGTGGCGCGGCGTACGCGGTGTTCGGCCGCGTCATCTCCGGCATGGATGTCGTCGACAAGATTCGCGTCGTTCCCACCGGCAGCAAGCCCTTCGCCAACGGCATGCAGATGTCCGATGTCCCCAAGACCAACATCGTCATTGAGAAGGTCTCCCGTATGACCGACGACGAGGTCAAGAAGGTGACCGACAAGTCCGCGAAGCCCGCCGAGGCCGACAAGAAGTAATCCGCGTTCGATCAGTCGCATGACCCCAGGGCCCGGGCGCATCGCCCGGGCCTTGTTGTTTGAGCGCTGCTACTTCCCGATCCCCAGGAACGGCAGCACGATCGAGACTGCGATCAGGATGATGATGATCCACTCCAGCAGGTCCGCCCGAACCCCCGCCTGATAGTCGCTCATCTTCTCGTAGATGCTCTCGAGCGTCCGCAGCTTCCGGCCGATCGTCTCATCGCGCTCCGGCAGGTGGAAGCGTGTCGCCGCCAGCCGGTACAGCCTCGCGAGGTACTGATCGCCCACCAGCTTCAGCGCGTTGTTCACGTTCTCAAACAGCAAGGCGCTGTCCACCTGAAGCCTGCCGATCCGTGCAAGGTCCCGCACCGGCGGCGGCAGGATCAGCCATCGCCGACGCCCCTCCTGCTTCGACAGAGCCTGATACGATTCCTCCAGCTGCCCATCCAGCCGGTCATCCATGAACCTCAGCTCCAGCAGTTCCACGTTGGCAAACTCCAGCACGGCGAGCGCATCATCGCCCTCCTTGTCCAGAATGATCGCTCCGTTCCAATCAACCACCACCGCATCGGCCGGGCCGTACACCAGGCGGCACGCCAGGGCATCGCGGATCTCTTCCGCGGCAAGCTCGTCCCGCTCGACGCGCAGCACCCCGGCCAGAAACGCAGCGTGCCTCTCCAGCAGGCTCGCGGGGGCTTCGCCGCTTGCCAGCGCACCGATCTGGATGATCGTGTAGTCCTCCATCCTCGCATCGATCTGCGGCGACCGCATCGCTGGATGCAGCGCCATCATCAGTTGTTCCACCTGCCGGCGCGCCTCGGCATGGATCGGGCCGTTGTCGAACACCGCCTCCGAGAGTTCGAGCAGGCGGGAGGCGGGCCCTTCCACTTCGATCCGGAACCGAACGGACACCGCCCCGAAATCAAACAACACGAGTTCGACCGTCGGGTTGGTCGAGAACCCTCCCGCCGCAATGCTCGGTGCGGAGCGCACCACCCGAAGCGGCGGCGGGGTGTACGTGAAGTACGGCGGGGCTTTCCGGGAATGCCGCACCGCCACCCGCTCCTTGGCATCGGAGATCAGGCGTTCGGCCATGTCGAGGTCGATCGCCTTGGCGATGTCGAACGCCGCGAGCACGATGCAGTGCCCGCCGCCTGGGGGGATGTCCGGCAGGGCGTCCCCGCCAGTGCCAGACGGCGAGGCTCCCACGATTGATGAAGCTGGAGTCATCGTCCCGCATCTCCTCACTGGACCGCCGGGGACTATACTCGCGCCCCGCGTGGGCCCTCGTGGCACCTGTTTCAAGCGTCTGGAACGGAACCCCGCGAGCCTTGCTCGGCGCACGTCCGATGAAGCAGCGTCTTGAGCTCGACATCCTTCCCCAGCCGGATGACACCACCTGCGGGCCAACCTGCCTGCACGCGATCTATCGCTTCCACGGCGATGTGATGCCCCTCGACCAGCTTATCAGCGAGGTCGAACGCCTCGAACACGGCGGAACCTACGCGGCCTACCTCGCGCGCCACGCCCTCGACCGCGGCTACGACGTCCGCCTCTTCACGTGGAACGTCGAGGTCTTTGATCCCACATGGTTCGAGCTTTCACCCTCCGGCATGGCCGCGCGGCTCAGCGCACGCGAGAAGTTCAAGGCGGGCGACCGAACCGAGCGCGCCCACCGCGCCTACCTCGAGTTTTTGACCGCGGGCGGCGAGATCGAGTTCGAGGACCTCACCACGCGGCTGATCCGCAAGTTCCTCAACCGCGGCGCCCCCATCATCACCGGCCTCTCCTCCACGTTCCTCTACCGGGCTATGCGCGAGCGCGGCATGGACATGGATGATGACGACATCCGCGGCGATCCGCAGGGCCACTTTGTCGTGCTCTGCGGCTACGACAAGGAAGACCGAACCGTTCTCGTCGCCGACCCCATGCACCCCAACCCCGCCTTCCAGGGACTGCAGTACGTCGTCGATATCGACCGTCTGGTCAGCGCGATCCTCCTGGGCGTTCTCACGCACGATGCCGATCTGCTGGTCATCGAGCCCCGGAAAGACGATGGTGACGACCAGTCCGACGATGCAGAGAGCGAGCGCGGACGAGCACGGCCCCGCCGCGCATCCACGGGCAAGGCCAACGACCAGGGGAAGGGGTGACGACCTGTGGCGATCCTGATCGTCGTGAACAACCCGGACAAATGGCCCCTCCAGGTGCCGGGCGTGAGTGTCGTGTCCGCGAGGTCCTACGTCTCGGACACCCGCTTCAGCGAGCTCCGCGGCGCAAAGGTCTTCAATCTCTGCAAGTCCTACCGCTACCAGTCGCTGGGGTACTACGTCTCGCTGCTCGCCGAGGCTCGCGGCCATCGGCCGATGCCCTCGATCACCACGATCCAGGATCTCAAGTCGCCCACGATGGTCCGGCTGGCCGAGGATGACCTCGACGAGCTGATCCAAGAAAGCCTCAGCCACCTCGGCGCTGACGAGTTCACGCTTTCGATTTACTTCGGACGGAACCTCGCCAAGCGGTATGACCGGCTCGCGCTCAAGCTCTTTAACCTCTTCCCCGCGCCGCTCCTCCGGGCGCAGTTTGTCCGCGATGGCCAGTGGTGCCTGCGCGGGATCACACCCATCCCCGTCGGCGATGTCCCCCAGGAGCACCGCACGTTCCTGCTCGATGTCGCGCAGGAGTACTTCTCCGGCAAGCGGCGGACATCCAGCGCCCGCTCTCTTTCCCGCTACGACCTTGCAATTCTGTACAACCCGGATGAGGAAGCCAAGCCGTCCAACAACAGCGCGATCGAGAAGTTCATCCGCGCCGCCAAGGAGCTCGGTATCGACGCCGAGATCATCGGCCGCGACGACTACGCCCGCCTCGCGGAGTTCGACGGGCTCTTCATCCGCGAGACCACCAAGGTCAATCACCACACCTACCGCTTCTCCCGCCGTGCTGCGGCCGAGGGGCTGGTCGTCATCGATGACCCCGAATCCATCGTCAAGTGCTCCAACAAGGTCTTCCTCGCCGAGATGCTCGAACGCTACGACATCGGACACCCGCGAACCTTCATCGCCCACAAGGACAACATCGAGGACATCCCGCTGTATGTCGGGTTTCCCTGCGTCCTCAAGCAGCCCGACTCCGCCTTCAGCCAGGGGGTCATCAAAGCCACCGACCCGGCCATGCTCGAGCAGCAGACCCGAAAACTGCTTGAGGGCTCGGACCTCGTCATCGCTCAGGAGTTCGTCCCCTCCGACTACGACTGGCGCGTCGGCGTGCTCGACGGCAAGCCCCTGTTCGTCTGCAAGTACCACATGGCCAAGGGCCACTGGCAGATCGTCTCCACCTCGCGCTCGGGCGAGCGTGAGTTCGGCAGGGTCGAGGCGATCCCGCAGGAAGAATGGCCCAAGCGTGTCGTCTCCGCCGCGGTCCGCGCGGCCAGCCACATCGGCGACGGGCTCTACGGCGTCGATGTCAAGCAGGTGGACGGCAAGGTCTATGTCATCGAAGTCAACGACAACCCCAACGTCGATTCCGGCTACGAGGACCGCCTCATGGGCAAGGAGCTGTACCTCCGGATCATGCAGGTCTTCCTCGACCGCATGCGAGCCCGCCGCGAGGGGAAGGCGAAGGTCTGAACGCTTCAAGTTCCTCAGGCGAAGAGCTTCAACACGGATGGATCGGATGGGGAACAGATGGTCCAGATGAACTCAAGCGAATCAGACCTTGTTCGCATCAACGCCTTTACGAAGGGCATTGTTGGGTGTGCCTATACCGTTCACAACACACTTGGCCCGGGATTCCTCGAGAGAGTCTACGAGAATGCACTGGCCCACGAGCTCCGAAAGTCGCGGCTGTCCGCGCTGCAGCAGCACCGGCTTGCTGTTCACTACGACGGAGTAGTTGTGGGTGAGTACGTGACAGATCTCTTTGTCGAGAACACGGTTATCGTCGAGTTGAAAGCGGTCCGCGAGCTCGACGCTGCTCACCCCGCACAGGCCCTCAACTGTGTTGTCGCAACCAACAGCCCCATCACACTTCTCATCAACTTCGGCTCGCGTGCAAAGGTCCGCCGGCTACTTCATCCTCGTCTTCTGAGATCAGTCCTCGATGGCGAGGTTGGTCTGAGAGGTTCTGAGCCTCCTTCTGTTTCATCCGGTTCCCTATCTGTTTCATCTGTGTCAACTTCTGCGGATTGTGAGGAAGTTTAAGCGTGCCACTCCACCTGTTTGAAGCCTTCGGCGTGGAACTCGAGTACATGCTCGTCGACCGCGTGACCCTCGACGTCGCGCCGGTCGCCGACCGCATCATCCGCGCGTGCGCCGGAGACTTCGTCAGCGATGTCGAGGCGGACCACGGCATCTCCTGGTCCAACGAGCTCGTCTCCCATGTCATCGAGCTCAAGACCACCGAGCCGACCACCCAACTCGTCGCCGCCGCCGAGGGCTTCCGCCACAACGTCGGCGCGATCAACACCATCGGCGCCGCCTTCCCCGATCGACCCGTCCAGCTTCTCCCCGGCGCCATGCACCCGTGGATGGACCCGGCAACACAGACCACCCTCTGGCCGCACGAGTATCACGACGTGTACGCCAACTTCCACCGTCTCTTCAACTGCTACCGCCATGGCTGGGCGAACCTGCAGTCCGTCCACCTGAACCTGCCTTTCTCCGGCGATGACGAGTTCGCTCGTCTGCACGCCGCCGTCCGACTCATCCTGCCCCTCCTCCCCGCGATCTGCGCCTCCAGCCCCGTGATGGATGGCAAGCTCACCGGCACCGCCTGCAACAGGCTGGAGGTGTATCGAGCGAATCAGGCCGCGGTCCCCTCGCTCTCCGGCCGCGTGATCCCCGAACCCGCGTTCACCGAAGCCGACTACAAGCGCATCATCATGGAACCCATCGCGCGAGATGTCGCGCGCCTCGACGACTCCGGCCTCATGAAGCCCGACTGGATGAACTCGCGCGGCGCGATCGCCCGCTTCGATCGCGGCTCGATCGAGATCCGTGTCATGGATGTCCAGGAATGCCCCGCCGCCGATCTCGCCATCGTCCAGGGCGTCATCGGCGTGCTCCGCTGGCTCGTCGCCGAGGGTCCGTGCTCGCTCGCCGACCAGCAGAACTGGCAGATCGACCCGCTCGTCCGCGTGCTGGATGCCACCATCCGCGATGCCGATCTCGCCACCATCGACGATGCCGCGTATCTCCGTGCCTTGGGACATTCCGCCGGCGGATCCTGCCGCGCCGATCGCCTCTGGACGCACCTCTTCGACGCCGCGAGAGTCCCCTTCCGCACCGATCCCGCCCTCGCCCCGCTCGACACCATCCTCACCCGCGGCACGCTTTCCCGCAGGCTGACCGAGGCCCTGCACGCCCGCGGCCACATAGGCCGGATCCCCCACGCATCGCTCGCCGCCGTCTATGGGAACCTCTGCGAATGCCTCTCAGAGGGCATGATGTATGGCCAAGACCAAAGCTGATGCCCCCATCATCACGTGTGAGCACGGGGGCAACCGCATCCCGGCAGATCTCGCCGCCGCGTTCGGGCCGATGCGTGGCCTGCTCGCCACCCACCGCGGGTGGGATCCAGGCGCACTCGAACTCGCACGCCGCATGGCCCGGCGGCTCCGCGCGCCGCTCTTCCACTCCACCATCTCCCGCCTCGTCGTTGACCTGAATAGGTCCGAGCGACATCCCCGCATCTTCTCCCGAGCCACTCACGCCCTCCCCGCCGATGACCGCGAGCGGCTTCTCCAAGAGCTGTACCGCCCGTTCCGAGCGGAAGTCGCCGCGGCCATCCAGCGCGACCTCAGCCGCGCCGGCAAAGTTGTCCACATCTCGGTTCACAGTTTTACGCCAATTTTGGCCGGAACTCGTCGAAACGCGGACATCGGCCTTCTCTACGACCCCGGCCGCCGCGCCGAGCGCGACCTCGCCTCCGCGTGGCGCACCGCCCTCAGCGAGAGGGAACCTGCGCTCCGCATCCGCATGAACTACCCCTATCGCGGAACCTCCGATGGCCACACAACCAGCCTCCGAGGCCGGTTTCAGCCCGATCGCTACAGCGGCATCGAACTCGAGGTGAACCAGGCCATCGTGCGCGCAGGAGGGAAAAAATGGCGATCGATCCAGTCGGCGATCATCGAATCGCTCGCCGATGCGCTCGCCGCCCCGGCCCGTCCGACCGCTCGCACATCCGCCCCGCGACAGGCAGAATGACGCTCTCCTACATGGAAAACCGCCGTTTTCCAGTGCAGCCGAGTTGAAGTCTCGGCCGATCCGGTGTACAAACACGCCCCGGTTGATGGAGCAACCGGTTCAATCAAGTCCTCATTCTTGGAGAAGAAGATGGCAAAGAAGACCGCCAAATCGTCGAAGCCCGCAAAGCGTACCGCCAAGATCGCCCAGTCCAGCAAGCCCCGCAAGAAGAGCGAACTCTTCAACCTCATCGCGGAGCACACCGAGCTCAGCCGCAAGCAGGTCGCCGGCGTGTTCGAGACCCTCGGCAACGTCATGGCCGCCGACCTGGCCAAGCCGTCCGATGGCAAGCCCCGCATCTTCGTCGTCCCCGGGATGATGAAGGTCCAGTCGATCTACAAGCCCGCCACCAAGGCGACGACCAAGCCCAACCCCTTCGCCCCCGGCGAGATGATGACCGTGAAGGCCAAGCCGGCCCGCACCGTCGTCAAGGTCCGCCCCCTCAAGGGCCTGAAGGACATGGTCTGATCGATCGGGGCAATCGCCCTCGATGAGGCTGTGCGAATCGTGGCGCTTCGGCGCACCGTGAAGCAGGCCCAGACTTTCGACAGATCTTCGCACCGCCGGCGGCTCCTCCGTCGGCGGTGTTGTTTTTGAACCGTTCAGATCGCCGTCGTCGGCAGTCGGCCCATCCCCCGCGATGTCCGAACCACCGGTGCGCCCTGCCCGTCAAGCCCCAGCAGCACGCCGTAGTCGGCCGTGCCATCCTCCAGCACGCCCACCTGCTCCGAGCCGATGCCGTGCAGCATCGCGTTGGCCCGCCGAATCAGCTCGGGATCAGGCCACGCCCCATCCACCGCCGCGTCGATCCGCCCGACCAGTTCCCGGAGCACACCCTCGCGGTCAATCTCCCGGCCGCACAGGTCGCGCAGCGTCGTACTCTGCTCGCGCAGGCCCTCCGGCAGCGCGGCGGAATCCACGTTCGCGTTCACACCCACTCCGACCAGCACCCGCAGCCCCCCTCCGCTCCCCGCCGTTTCCGTCAGAACGCCACAGACCTTCCGCCCATCCGCAAGCACATCGTTCGGCCACTTGAGCTTCAGTCGATCGACGTGCTCACTCCCCGCCGCGCACCGCAAACCCTCGACGACCGCCACGCCGATGCGCAGCCCAAGCCCTTCGACCAGTGTGGGCATCCGTCGCGCCGGTTTCCACACCAGCGTAAACCACAGCCCTCCGCGGGGGCTGCACCACGGCTTGCCCATACGGCCGATGCCGCCGGTCTGTACCGCCGCGGCGATGACCAGCGGCTCCTCGCCCGCCTCGCCCCGCTCCACCAGCCGCCGCGCATGCAGGCTCGTCGAGTCGATCTCGTCAATATCGATCCGGCGGTAGTGGGGGGGGTGGGGGCTGTCTCGTATACGGATCTCCG
>JAEYUO010000054.1 GCA_023432465.1 Planctomycetota bacterium
CCCCCCCCCCCCCCGTCACTTCGAGCCCATCGCGCCCTTCGCGTTCGATCTCCCCGCATTCCAAACTCCAAGCTCCAAAACCCAACCCATCGATTCTTACCGCGGTCGCACGAGCTCTTTGGCCCCCAGCGTCACAATCGTCACCTCACCGAGTGTCCGACGCTCCAGGTACCGGTTCACCTCGTTGAGCGTGATCGACGCGTACTGCGTAGCGATCTCTTCGAGCGATCGTGCCCGGCCCAGCCGGTAGTAGTCGCTCGCCAGGGCCGATGCCCGCGCGCCGGTTGATTCCCCGCTCAGCACGATCCCCGCGCGGATCCCTGTCAGCGCCCGCTCAAACTCCGACTCCGTCACCGCGCCCGCGGGCGTGCTGATCCGTGCAAGCTCCGCCATCAGCACATCCAGCGACTCCTGCGACCGCTCCGGCGTCGTGCCGACATACGCCATCACGCGGCCGAAGTCCCGGTCCGCGGCGTACGACTGGCTCACCGAGTAGCACAGCGCACGCTTCTCGCGCACCTCCGTGAAGAGCCGCGCGGACATCCCGCCCGACAGCACGCTCGACACCACCCGCTCCAGCCGGCTGTCGGGCTCGCGCTCCGCGGGAGCCTCGTGCATCGCGACGATCTGCACCTGCGAGGAAGGATCGTCAATGTGCCGGTACCCGCCGCGTGTTACAGACTTCCCCACCTTCACCGCCGGAGCCTCTCCGCTCCACCCGGCCAGCAGCGCATCCATCGTCCGGGCGATCGCATCCCCGCCGCTCCCGCCGAGCACATCCGCATCCCCCGCGATCGCGAGGATCGCCCCGACCGGGCGCGCTCGCTCGGCCCATCCGCGCACGACGTCCTCGCGCGAGATCGCCTCCAGCCCCTCCACCGTGCCCAGCCCCGATCGATTCATCGGCGGGTGGGCGTGCAGTTCCTTCGCCGCGATCACCGCCCGCTCCTGCGGATCATCTTTCAGCGATTCGATCGCCTGGAGCGCAAGGTCCCGCGACGGATCGATCGACGCTTCATCAAACCGCGGCCGCAGGACCATGTCCGCCGCCAGCGGCAGCGCCTCGTGCAGGCGTGTCCCCAATGTCGTGCACCCGATGCGCAGCTGCATCGTCGATGCATCCGCCGAGCGCGATGCCCCGATGCGGTCCCACGCGTCCGCCTGCTCGCGCGAGCCCAGCTCTCCCGCGCCGCGCATCAGCAGTTCCGACCACATCGCCGACAAGCCCAGCCGGTTTTCCGGCTCCGTCGCCGATCCGGCCGGAAGCAGCCACGTCAAGCCGACCGAACGCACGCCGGTCATGGGTTCGAGGATGAGCGGCATGCCGCAGGCAAGGGTGATGGTGCGGATCGCGGGCATCGTTCTTCCGGGTCGGGGTGAGGAGGCGGGGGAGGGCAGGATCAGGGCCGCGGCGTCGCAGCCGCGCCAGCCATCATAAACGGACTGTCCCGCCAAGTTGCGAACCCATGCCCCGTTTCACGCCGCCGCGCGATCCGATGCCAGAGAGTCCCGATCCCCCTTCAGGGGCCTGCCCCATTCTCTCCGCCGGAGGCCGTTGTGTTCCGCTGGTTGGCCGATATCGCCGCACTCGTCGTCGTCCTGGCCCTTGGGTCCGGGCTTCTGCTGTTCGAGCGCGCCCGTCGCGACCGCGAGGCCACCATCCACCGCGTCGCGGCCGATGCACGCCGGCTGGAACTCGAACTCAAGTACCGCGCCGCCAGCAAGTCGGTCGAGCTCAACCCCCGCGGCTGGCCCGTCACCGTCGATCCCAAGTGGTTCGACAGCGCGCCGCCCATCAACGCGCTCCTCAGCCCTCACCGTCCGTGGGTCGAGGTCGCCTCGCCCGACGAGGCCGGCCTGCTCCACCCCCACGTCCGGATGGCCGTCGATGAGAGCTACGCCGCGTTCTGGTACAACCCCTATCAGGGTGTTATCCGCGCCCGAGTCCCGGTCATGGTCAATGACGACCAGGCGACCGATCTCTACAACCGCGTGAACGGGACCTCGATCTCCACGATCTTCTTCGAGGAGCGGCCCCAGCCCCTCCCCGACATCCCGGCCCCGCGGCCCGCGCCCGCCCCAGAGGGCCTCCCGCCCGATCAGACCAGCGAGCCCCCGCCGCAACACACCGCCCAGGCCCAGGGCCAGACGCCCGAACCGGCGACAACCAGCGCGCCCCCGCCCACCGGCCCCTGACTGTGCACACCCTGATCCGGCACCGCTCCCGAGGCGCTACCACCGCTCGATGAGGTGCCCGCCGCGGCTCATGCGCACCCACCGCGCCAGCGCCATCACCGGGAAGTAGTGCCGGTACATGTTGTACCGCAGATAGAACACCTTGGGGAACCCTGTTCCGGTGAACCAGTGCTCCACCCACGACCCCGCGCGGTCGTGGACGAAGTCGCCCGGCGCAAGCTCTTGCGAGCCCGGGTTCTCCACGCCATCTGATGCCGCCGCGCACACGCCCGGCTCAAAGCTCGCCTTGTCCTCGATGAGCTGATGATCACACAGCCACTGCGCCGCGCGGCGGCAGGCCTCGTGCTCCGGCGGCAACGCGTAGAGCAGGCACATCAATCCCCAGGCGGTCTGACTCGCCGTGCTCGGGCCCTTCCCCATGAGCGAGCGGTCGAGGTACGAGTTCGCGCTCTCGCCGAACCCGCCGTCGGCGTTCTGCACGCTCAGCACCCACCGCACCGCGCGCTGCACCACATCGCACTCCGGGTCAAAGCCCGCGTACACAAGCCCGCCCAGCGCCTGCCACGTGCCGTAGAGATAGTTCACACCCCACCGACCCCACCAACACCCCTCCGGCTCCTGCTTGCCCAGCAGGTACCGCACCGCCGCGCGGACCTTCGGATGATGAACCGAAACACCGCACGTCACCAGCGCCTCGATCGTCCGCCCGGTCACATCCGCGCACGAGGGGTCCTGCATCGCGTTGTGATCCGCGAACGGGATCGCCTCCATCCACGGCCGATCCACCGTTCGGTCGAACGCCGCCCACCCGCCATCATCGTTCTGCATCGCCAGCAGCCATCGCGCCGACCTCGCGGCCGTTGCCTTGATCTGTTGATCTCTCGATCGGCCGCTCTGCCGATCCGAGGCCCTCCACAGGGCCTTGGCCACCATCGCGGTGTCATCGTTATCCGGGTACCACTCGTTGCGGTACTCAAACGCCCACCCCGCCGCGCCGAATCGCGGATCATCCGATCCGAGCGTCACGCCGCGATCCTCGGGCCGCAGGTTCCGCTCCCAGTCTCCGTTCATCCTCACCTGGTGCGCGATCAACCACTCGCACACCCGCGCAATGCGCGAGTCCCGCGTATTCAGCCCCGCTTCCGTCAGCGCATACAGCGCGATCCCGGTGTCCCACACAGGCGAGAAGCACGGCTGCAACCGCACATGATCCTGCTTCGTGGCGTGGGCATCCTGCCCATGCTTCCTCTTCTCGACCGCGTCCGCCCCATTCCCGTTCGTGAACCCCTCGATACAGAAATCATCCAGGTCACGCTCGGCCTGCACCATCACCGGGTGCTCGCGCGAATACCCCAACGCCTTGAACGCCACCTGCAGATAGACCATCGGCGGGAAGATCGCCCCGAGCCCCTCCGTGGTCTCCGGTCGAACCCGATCCAGGATCCACGCCTCCGCCCGCTTCAGCGACACCGCCCGCAGCGGCGACAACCCGAACCGCTGCACCACCTTCAGGAACCGATCGCACGCCAGGAAGAAGTTCTTCCAGCACACCGGCTCCTCGCGCTCCCACTCCTTGTTCAGCCTCTTCTTGTACTTCCTGTCAACAAACAGCTCATCGATCCCCCACTCCGCCGGCAACTCCCGCACCGGCCGCAGCGCACAGCAGATCGCCAGCGGCAGGATCATTGTCCGCGTCCACGCCGCGACCTTGTCCATGTGGAACGGGAACCATCGCGGCAGCAAGACAATCTCCGGCGGGATCGCCGGGCACGCATCCCAATCCACCTGCCCAAGGCACGCCAGATAGAACGTGCTGAACGTGTTGCACTTCTCCGCCCCGCCCAGCGCGAGGATCCGTTCCCGTGCCCGCCGCATGTGCGGCGCATCCGCCCCGTCACCAAAGCACTTCAGCGCGAGGTACGCCTTCACGCACGCCGAGATGTCCGGCCCGCTTCCCGGGTATTGCCCCCACGAGCCGTCCGCCCGCTGCGTCAGCCGCAGGTGGTTGGCGATCCGTTCCAGCGTCCGCCGACCGATGCGCCTTCCGCCCTCACCCTCGACATCGTTCTCCTGCCCGAGGATCAGCTTCATCAGCAGATACTCGCTCGACAGGATCGAGTCCCCCTCCAGCTCCGCACACCAGTGCAGCCCCCCCGTGTCCGCCGTTTCTCCGGCCGCGGCCGCGCCCCAGCGCTGGCCATCGGTGCGCAGCTTCTCCAGCAGAACCTGGACCGCGGTATCCATCGCGCCCGCAGCACGGGCCTCAAGGCTCGCACCCTCCGCGGCACCAAACCCCGACTTCCGAGAAGTCACACCGACCGGTTGGCGAGCAATCGTCGTCATCAAGCATCCTTCAAGCACACAGCGGGGCCACTTCTCGCCCGATCCAGCACATCGGCGGGAGGCGATTCACAACAGTAAGTCGCCGGCCCTCACCCATCCAATCGCCCGGCCCCGCGTTCCTGCCCAACGCTCCGCGCCTTCACACCTTGACGCGGGCCCGATTCCCGCTTCCGCTCCGCCATCGCCGCATCCATCACCGCTTCCAGCGCATCGATGAACCCGGCCGGGCCGAGTTTCTCCGCTGCGCCCGCGGCGGCCGCCGCGACCAACGCCCGCTCGCGCCACTGCGGCTCCATCGCGCGTGCCAGCGCCCGCTCCCACGATGCGCTCGCCGGCTCGACCCCGTCATTCCGAACCACCGCGCCCGGCTCCCCCAGCCCCGGCAGGCTCGACACCAGTTCCGCGCCTGGCGCACCATCCGCGATGATTACCGGCCGCGCCATCCGCAGCGCATCGGCCGCGAACCTCCCCATGCTCCCCGTCATGAAGCCGTCGGGGATCGCCGGCGGCGGCACGATCGCCACATCGCACGCGCTCAGCGCACCCTCCACGCGCGCGGTCGTTCCCAGCACACGCACCCACTCCACCGCGCCAGCACGCACCGCCTGATCGTGCGCGTGAAACGCGTCGCGCGCCAGCACCCCCACGATCAGCTTTCCCTGCCGCCCCGTCCGCCCCAAACGGTCGTTCACCCGCGCAGCCGCCTCAAACACGGGTGCAAGCGACTCACCCACGAGCCCCGTGCACGATGCCAGCGCGAAGGTATCCCCACTCGCCACCCCCGCCGCGAGGCGAATCGCGGCCCGCTGCCGCTCGCGCTCGAGATCATCGGGCAACACGCACCACGACACAAAGGGCAGCGCAACTACCCGGGTATCCAACCGGTGCGCCGCCAGCACGCCCTTGGCGCACCCCGCCGCCTCCGCCCCAACCACCGCCACCCGCGCCGGACGCTTCCCGCCCATGCCGCGGGGCCACGGTCTTTGCATCTCCACCGCGCGCGCCCGCAGCACCCCGGTGTGCTTGTACACCCACTTCCCCAGCCCCACAGGCCCCAGCGCGCCAACCACCTCCTCCATCCACGCCGCGGCGGACGGACCCAACGGCATCCACACATCCCCCCACGCCAGCCGCGATGTCGAGACGACCACATCCGCCTCGCTCCGGGCGATCACGCCCCGCGCCCACCGCGGAAAGCCCGCCGCCCAGTCGCTCCCCGCGTGGTCGTGCGCGGTCATCGCCACCACCCGCGCCGGCGCGAACCACGACGCATCATCCGCGCTCATGCACGCCAGCGTCACCGCGTGACCGCGCCCCGCAAGGCCGCGGCACACCTCCCGCACCACCCCCGCGTGCGACCACCGGGTCGAACCGAGTCTCCCACCGATCACCAGCACGTTCATGCCTTGCCGCCCCCTTCTCCACCTTCTGTCCCGCTTGCGGCGGGGCGCCACGCCATGCACATCGCCACCAGCAGCCACATCCAGTACGCCGTCTGCTGGTTGACCTGCACCGAATCAAACAGCCCCGCGCACACAAGCCCGACCAAGGCCAGCGCCGGCCCGGCGTCATACCCGCGCGCCCAGCCGCACCCCTCGCGCAGCCCGTTCCACACGCATACCGCCATCAGCCCGATGAGCATCAACGCCCCGACCAGTCCCGTTGCCGCCGCGGCATGAATCACCATCGAGTGCGCGTGCGCATGCACCGTCGGCCGCGCCGCCTGCTCGCCGCCCTCTTCAGCCATCCGGCCCTCCACCCACGCCTTGTATCCACCCATGCCCACGCCCTGCGCCGGGTGCGCCGCAAACGCCCGCCCCGCCCATCCCCACATCGCGAGCCGTGCGCCGGTGAACGTCGAGTAGTCTCCCTCCATCGCGCGAGTGAGCTCCCGCCGGGTCTCCTGCACACGCCGCGAGATCGTCTCACCCGCCGCGAGCCACACCGCCGCGCCGCACACTGTGACGACAACCGCTACGACGGCCGCGCCGCCGCGCCACCTCGCGCTGCTCCTCCTCGCGACACCGCTCCCCCATCGAGCGTGAATCGCCATCAACACCGCCGCCGCCGCCGCAAAGACCATCACCCCGGCCGCGCCGATCCACGCACCCCGCGTCCCCGTCGCCGCGATCGCCGCCAGTGTCGCCACGCACAGCACGCCTCCGACCGCTCGCTCCCGCATGCTCCGGCCCAGCGCGCACCCGGCCAGGTGCAGCCCGAGCGCAGCGCACAAAATCGTCCCGCCCACCACCGGGTCCCACCATCCGCTGTTGCGGTCCTCAAACCGCGGCCAGACCAGCCACTCGATCCCCGCCGCTCGCCCCAGCGCGTGGCCCACCTGCGAGAGATTCCCCATCAGCACGCCCGCCGCCAGCGCGCCGATCAACCACCGCCGCTCGTTCATCACCGGCCACAGCGCAAAGAGAAACACGGCGTAGCGCGCAACGCCCCACTCCGCCAGCCACGCCTCGCGACTGCCCGCTGTCCACGACACCGACAGCGCGCCCCACACCACAAACGCGATCGTCAGCCGCACCGGCCATTCCCACACCAGCGGACCCAGGATCCGATGGTGCGAGATCATCCGCACGCAGCAGCACACAAACACCGGCCACCACGACCACTCCAGCCAGGTCGTCGGGAACGCCGCGAAGAAGCACGCCGCCACCGCGAGCGCCAGATGCAGCCGGTGGCCAAACGGGTCGCGCGCGCGCAGGACCGTGAACCACCCCTCCGCCTCCGCTGCTGTCGGACGAACCCATGCCATGGCCCGGGATCATCCCGCCAAACGCCTCCGTCCGCCATCTCAACCCCCGATTCGACCAAACAAATCCAGAAAAAGTGAACTTTCCGTCACCGTTTCTCGAATACACTGGTACAAACCCGAACACCCGGACCCCGTCCGGCCATCTCGCTGGGGCCTCGCCTCTCCCTTTGGAGGTTGATATGAACGACATCCGTCGTGTAGTCCGTGCCGCGGCGTGGCGCGTGGGCGCAATCGCGTTCCTCCGCAATCTTGTCATCCTCCTCGCCATCGCGCTCATCGCACTCATCGGCCTGCGCTTCGCCGAGCAGCTCTTCGCCTTCACCGTCCCCGCGGGAGAAGGCCTCACCAGCGCTGCCATGTGGCAGCAGGTCGCCATCTGGACCGGCGTCGCCTGCATCGTGATCGCGTTCGTCTGGACGCTCGTGGCCCTCGCCGACAAAAAGGCCGTTGCCCGCCGCGTCGATGAAGGCGCCAACCTCAAAGAAGCGCTCAGCACCGCGATCTACATCGAGAACGCCACGGACCCCTGGTCGAAGGCGACCATCGAGTCCGCCTCCCGTTCCGCCCGCGGCGTGCGCCTTTCGCAGGCGGTGCCCATCCAGCCTCCCCGCTTCTGGCCCGTCCCCCTCGCCCTCGGCCTCGCGCTGGCCGTCGTCTTCATCGCGCTCCCGCGCATGGATGTCATGGGCTGGTATCAGGCCGCGACCGCCAAGCAGGAGAACGAGCGCAACATTATCGAGGTCAAAGCCCAGGTCGATGATGCGAAGAAGAAGATCGAGGAGATGGTCAACAAGCTCAGCCTCGAGCCCGAGTCTCCCGACGCCAATGCCGATGCCGAGAAGCCCGAGCCCACCGACCCCGAGGCCATTCGCCGCGCGGCGGTGAAAGAGCTCACCAAGCTCTCCGACCGGCTCGAGCAGCTCAAGCAGGGCGAGAAGGGCCAGAAGCTCGAAGCGCTCAAGGACAAGCTCAGCCAGCTCCAGAAGCCCGGCGATGAACTCGCCGACCTCTCCAAGGCTCTCCAGGCCGGCGACTTCAAGCAGGCCAAGGCCGAGCTGATGAAGCTGCAGGAGCAGGCGCAGTCCGGCAACATGTCCGAGGAGGACAAGCAGAAGCTTGCCGAACAGTTCGAGAAGCTCGCCGAGCAGATGGAGAAGCTCGCCCAGAACAAGGAAGAGCTCGAGAAGAAGCTCGCCGAGGCCGGGCTCGATCCCAAGCTCGCCAGCGCGTCGCCCGAGGAACTCAAGGAAGCCCTGAAAGACGCCCAGAACCTCTCCGAGGAGCAGAAGAAGAAGATCGAAGAGGCCTGCAAGAACCAGAGCGAGTGCCAGAACTCCATGGAGGCGATGGCCGGTGCGTGCCAGTCCGCGGCGCAATCGCTGTCTGAACAAGGCGAGGGCAGCCAGGCCGGCCAGATGGGCGAGATGGGCGAACAGCTCTCCGAGCTTGAACAGCTCGCGATGGAAATGGAAATGGCCGATGCCGCGCTCTCGGAGTGCAAGTCCCAGATGCAGTCTCTCTGCAAGGGCTCGTGCGAGGGCGACGGACTCGGCGAGTGCGCCGGCGGCATGGACGGCACCAAGCCCTGGGCCCCCGGCTACTCCCAGCAGGCGGGCATGGGCTCCGGCGGCCCTGGCAGAGGCCAGGGCGGGCAGCCCGGCGAATCCGCCGCGGACTTCGACACCGTCAAGAAGAAGGCCATCGGCGCTCAGGGCGATGGCCCCATCGTCGGCTCGCGTCTGGTCGAGGGCGAGAGCATCAAGGGCGAATCCAAGGCCGCATTCTCGCAGGTCGTCGCCACCGCCGACCAGGCCGCGACCGAGGCGATCGAGCAGAACACGATCCCGCGCGAGTTCCACGAGGCGATCAAGTCCTACTTCGGCACGCTGAAGGAGAAGTCCGGCGGCCAGCCCGTCGCACCCGCCAAGCCCGCGAGCGACGCCGACAAGCCGAAGTGAGGACCTTAAAGGCGGTACGCAGAGATCTCAGAGCAGGCACACAGGCCGCGGAGGAGGAGCCTTCGCGGACTTGTCTTGGCCTGAAGGACGTGCACCGAATCCGCCGAGCGTCCTCGACTCCACGCATCCGCAAGCGATGGTTGAACGCGGCAGATCAAGGACGAAAGTTGGATTGCCTGTGTTGCCAGCCGGTCGCAAGCAGCCTTGATCGATCCTTCGGCTTCTTGTCGTTTTCGCCTCCCTTTTCTTCACCGCCTTTCTCTGCGCTCTCCGTGTCCGCTCTGCGACCTCTGCGTACTTGCCCTCTTCCGGAATACCAATGACTCCCCTCTCCCGCCGACACTTCACCCTCGCCTCCGCCGCCGGCCTCGCCGCCGCCGCGATCCCGGGCTCGAATCTCCTCGCCCGCGCGCGTGAAGACAAGCGCGTCGTCTGCTACACCTCCGCCGACTCCGTCTACGCCAAGGTCCTCCTCGCCGAGTTCACCAAGGCGACCGGTATCGCCGTCGATGCCGTCTTCGACACCGAGGCCACCAAGACCACCGGCCTCGTGCAGCGACTCCTCACCGAGCACAGCAATCCCGAGGCCCGGGGGGGGCGTGCGGATGTCTGGTGGTGCAGCGAACCGTTCGGCACCATCAAGCTCGCCCGCGCCGGTGTGCTCGATGAAGTCACCGCGCCGCGCGCCGAAGAGCACATGAAGCAAAGCGGGGGCAGCGGCTGGCCCGCCAACCTGCGCGCCGCCGACAAGACCTGGTACGGGTTTGGAAGCCGCGCGCGCGTGATCGTCTACAACACCCGCTTCGTCAAGGAGCCCGATGCCCCGCGAACGCTCGGCCAGCTGCTGCGCCCCGAGTTCAAGGGCCGCATCGCCATCGCCAAGCCCGCCTTCGGCACGACCCGCGGCCATTTCGGTGCCCTCGTCCAGCGCTTCGGCGAGCCCGCCTTCGAAGCGTGGCTCAAAGCCCTCAAGGCCAACGGCCTCCGCGTCCTCGATGGCAACGCCACCGTCGTCGCCGCCGTCGCCCGCGGCGAGTGCCGCATCGGCCTCACCGACACCGACGATGTCTACGCCGGACAGCGCGAGGGCTGGCCCGTCGCGCTCGCGTGGGAAGAGTTGCCGCCGCGGCCGACCAACGACGAGAAACCCGCTCCCATCGCCGGCCCCGACCTCCCCGGCATGGGCTCGATGCTCATCCCCAGCACCGTCAGCCTCGTGAAGGGCCGCAAGAACCCCGGCCCCGCAATGGAGCTGGTCGAGTTTCTGCTTTCGCCCGCCGCGCAGCGCTCGCTGGCTCGGACCGATTCCCGCAACACGCCCGTCGATCCCGAGGTCCGCAAGGAGTTCGCGCAGTACGACATCCAGAACCCCGCGGAGCTCGACCTCTTCGCCGTCGCCGACAGGATCGATGCCGCGATGGCCATCAGCGCGCGTGTGCTGGGGTGATGCTCTTGATTTGGCCCTGTGGCCATTTGGCAGTTTGCCGCAGCCGCTTTCAGCCCGCCCCGACCCTCTGCCCGGTCGCGCGCGTCCGCACATTGTCCAGCACATTCATGAAGTTGATGTAGCTGTCGTACGGCGAGTCGTACGGCGAGAAGTACTTGTGGACATCGCCATCCGCCCAGTACTTCGTGCACATGTAGTAGAAGTGGTCGCTGGTGGTCAGCTTCCGCCAATCCTCCAGCAGGTACCCCGCCTCCTTCAACTCGTGCTCGGTCTCTGGACTGTTGCTCTTGGCGTGCGCAGCCACCGCCGCGGCCAGCCGGTCCTTGATCGGACGCTCCAGCCGGTACGTCTCCTGCAGCGCGTTGCTCTGCATCGAGTTCCCCAGCCACGCCGTCAGATCGCGCTCGGTATCGGCCCATGAGATCATGTGCGGCACGTCATACACGCCCACCGGCTCAAACTGCGTGAGCGCCTCCGTCGGCGTATTGAAGTGGTTGTGCCCGGGGTTCACGTCAAACACCTTCTCCGGCAGAGCCTCCAGGAACTGGTAGATCCCCGTATCCGCCCACTGGTGCTCGCCGAAGGTCTCGTAGTCCATGAACAGGTTGCACAGGTACCCGTCCCCGTTGATGTTGTTCACCCACTTGGCGAACTTCTCCGCGGAGAGCGGCCACTCGGCCCAGCCACGGTTGCTGAACCGGAACGCGATGTCATCGCTCAGGCGATAGTTCTTCAGCAGCAGCCCGAACGGCTTGCCGTGCGGTCCCGTCCCCGTGTGCGGCGGGCGATACACGTAGTTCGGCGAGCGGAACCCCAGGATCGGGTCCGTCCCCTCGCAGATCGCCCCCATGAACCGCTTCTTGGGGTTCTTCGGGTCGGCCCCCGGCAATCCCTCATCGGTCATCGAGTGGATGAAGTGCGCCAGGTCGTTGTTGTAGATCAGCTCGGTGTTCCGGAACACCTTCGGCGTCTGCCCGAACAGCTCCTGGATCTTGCGGGTGTGCATGTTCACCTGCTCGGTGAACTCCTGGCGCGAGTACAGGAAGCTCAGCGAGTGGTAGTACGTCTCGCCGACGAACTCGCAGCACCCGGTGTCGGCCAGCCGCTTGTAGATGTCGATGACATCCGGGCAGAACTCCTGCATCTGGTCAAGCACCACGCCGGTCATGGCGTAGGCGACCTTGAACGCGCCCTTGTGCCGCTTCACCAGGTCGAGGATGAGCTGCGTCGCGGGGCGATAGCACTTGTCCGCCACGCGTTTGCAGATCTCCCCGTTCTTCTGCTGGTCGAAGTAGAAGTGCGAGGAATCAAACACCGTGTACCGGTTCAAGCGAAACGGCTGGTGGACCTGGAAGTAGAAGACGACAGATGCCATACAGGCAGGGTAGCCGATGGCCCGTTCCCGCGTTTCTCCCATCACGTTTGGCGACCCGGGCAGGGCCGAATCACGCGGTCGCGGCCGCGCGGGGTCAGCGGCGGCGGCGCAGGGCGACGGAGGAACCGAGCAGAAGCAGCGGCGCGGCGGAGGGGGCGGGGACGGCGACGACGGAGATGTCGTCTAGGTGGAACTCGCCCGGGAAGAAGTCTTGGCCAAACTCAAGGAATGAACCGGTGATGTTGGAGTGCAGTGGGAACGTGAAGAGCCGCCACGCCTGAATATCGGAGCCGGCGATGAACTGGTCGAAGATCGACTGGCCTTCCCAGCGGATGACAAAGCGACCGGGGGCGATTGTAGGCTTCCGCAGCCAGAAGCTCAGTTCATAGTCCTGCCCAGGCTCGGTAGGTAAGATCTGTGACATGAACTCGAGATTGGTGGAGGACAGTTGGGCGTAATAGGTGCCAGTATGGCCCCCTCCGATGCCGACACCTTCCACCCTAAAGTTCGACTGCATCGGCGTGTTGGGCGGAACGAACCACCCGGAGAAACTACCGGTCTCAAACCCTCCGTTGAAGACCAGCTCGTCAGCGAAGGCTGGTGAAACCGCTCCGATCAGCACCATAGCAGCGACACGGATTTCCGGTGTTTGGGGCATGGGCGGGCCTTTCGGGCAATAGTGATGTGGGGCAGGACAATCTACCACGCCGATCACCCATAAGCAACGATCTGCGTCCGAGAACGCAGACGCTGGAGCATATATGGCGATTGGCCAGATTTCGACCCTGCCACGCAGGCATTGCGTGTTGCATGCAAGACGTGCTGCGCGAGCGCCGGTTCACTGAACCTTGACATTCATGTTGATAAGTCCATGTCCGGTTAAAGGCGCGGGCGGATGTCAGTAAGGTTCGCAAGCCGCTTTGTATCCGCGCCACGGCCCGTCGCGCTCCCTTTTCCTTGCGGCAACTCGTGTGCTTTATCACTCAAGGAGGTTTCGATGCAACGACGCCAGAGACGGCTTGCGGCTGTTGCCGCGGCCGCGATGTCAGCACTTGGGCTGATGGCTACACCGTCGCAGGCGCAGTTCGCGGGAGCGTGCTGTCTGCCGGACAAAACGTGCATCCTCGTTGCATCGCCGTGGGAGTGTACCCGCGACGATACCGGCGGCATCTTCCTCGGATTCGAGACCACCTGCACCGCCCACCCATGCGAGGATCATTACATTCCGGGCGTGGGGATGAGCCAGACGGCGGCGCGGAGGCTGACCAGGCAAGGCGTCATCCACACGCTGTGGACCTACAAGCCGATCGAGGTCTACAAAGCCGACCACCCGATGTGGACACTGCACGGGCAGTACGGCCAGATCATCGCCCCGCACATCTGGATCGACGCCCGCGACTTCCCGCACGCCGACCCGGAGACGTCGGCGCAGAACGCGGCGGATGCGACGCTTCTCGCGGCGGGCGATGCGCTCGACGCATGGGAGGAGGCGTGGGAACTCCGGGAGATGTCCCCGCCCGCCCCCTTCGCGTGGTCGCTGCGGATCGAGGCGCTCGGGCAGCCGTTCACGTGGTCGCTGGGCGAGGCAAACGGCGATATCCCTGCTTACTCCAATCACCCATTGGATGTGATTGACGGCCGGATTTCGTCGAGACAGCAGATTCGATTGATAACCGGTTTGGTCGGCGGCGACGATCCGGGCGGGTACTACTTCGAAGTCAAGAACGTGACGATCAACGGCTATAACGCGTACGACTTCCTGGGCCAGTTCACGGAGGAGTTCTTTACGGAGCCCATCCCCGCGAAGATGACTGTTGGAGGCCAAACGGTTGACATTGTTGGGTTCAATCCGGGCACACGCACTTTCCAACTTGATGACGAGTTCACTGGTCCGCTGGATCAGGATGCTCCGTTCTCGATCAGACGGAATGACTACGAGTTTGGACTGCGGCCGTGCTACTTCTTCAAGAACGGCTCAGCGGAGTTGAGCACGTGGGTGGAAGCGTATTGCGACCGGCTGGCGACCGCGACGTGGCCGGTGGGCCTTCCGCCGCCGGTGGCGGTTATCGTGCCGACGGAAGATGTCGGTGAGGTGACGATCGATTTTGCCAACTACCTGCTGTATCTCCAGGACGACAAGGCCAAGGGAGATGTAAATGGAACCGGAGAGGACGACGGCTTCACCATTGACGGCGACCACAACCTCGAGGATTGGCACAACCTGTATGCGAGAGACCGTTCGGGGAACTTGCTGACGACCGTTGCTCCAGATCCACTGGCGTGGTCGCCCGCACCAACTGGCCTTGACTATGGTCCATACAACGAGGATCTCCACTCGTACATCGCCACGACGCTCGCCACGGCGTACAACCATCATCGGGAGCAGTCGACGTGGGTTCACTTCCGGGCACTGTGGCCGCGGGCGATCCTGACCCAGTACATCCACGGCAAGGGGTACGGGGTGACGTACGACCCCGGCGTCGACGTGCGCGAGGTGCCCGGCGGCCCCGGGGAGTCGGGCTATCACGGGGTGCCGGGGCAGTGGAAGGAGAGCGTGAACTGGGATGCGTACTACTGCATCACCAGCCCGTGGCACAGCTTTCAAGTCGGCCCCGACGGCGGACAGCGGCCGGTGATCTACGAGTCGGCTCAAACCATCTTGGCGACCGCTGCCGGCGGCGGCGCGGCCGACGAGGTGCCCCTGCTGACCTCGCTGCCCTTTGACCCGGACTGGTACTTGCCAGAAGGGATCCCGTTGTTTGTCGAGTTCACCACCACCGGGCCGAACGTCGGCATCGTGTACGAGGTGGACGGTTGGGACTCGGGGAGCCAGACGTTGCATCTGACGGACGACCTGGCGAGCACCTCGATCAATGGGCATCAGTTTCGGGTCTACTACCCGTTTGTTGCCTACTTCGAGTACAAGGTCGGGGGTTTCAAGTGGCCACTAATCGAGACGTTCTGCACCCGGTACGGTGAGGATGTCGACGAGACGGGGTTCCTCGCCACGTCGAAGAAGTGGGCGGCGGAGCAGGCGCGTGCGCAGACGTACGCGCTGCCGGAGAACCCGTACACGCTCACGATCGGGCCGGGGCAGGTGCCGGGTTGGTACGACGGCCTCAACGAGTCGGTGTCCCGCGTTTCCGTGTTTCCCCACGAGCCCTTTACGAGTCAGGATGGATGGCTGAACGGGACCGACTGGGCCGAGGTCGCATCGCAGGCTCGTGATCACGGCGTCAACCACTTCGACTGGTTCGTGCCAAACCTGGTCATAAACACCGCCCCTTCTGGTCAGCCGGAGGTGTGGGAGCCGAGCGCGGTGATGGACGAGGTGATGATGGCGATCTACATGATGACCGGGATCGGCGATCCGTACATCTATCACAACATCGCGTGCATCGCGGATTGGGACAAGAGCGGGATGATCACCGAGGCGGACGCGACAGCGTTCATGAACGCCCTCTCGTACGAAGTGATCGAGGCCGACCTGAACAATGACGGACTTTGGGACGAGGGCGATGAGGCGATCTTCAATGCGGCGTTCTGCATCGGTGACTGCGCGCCGATCGATGATCCCGGTTGCTCCGGCACGGGGCCGGGCACGTGCGAGGATGCTGACTGGTGCAATGATGGGACTGTGGCTGTGGCGGATATCTTCTGCTTCATTGCCTCGTGGTTGGCCAACGACTACGACGCCCGCAACTACGGCGGGACCGAAGGTGTTCCGGCGCTTTTCGCCTGGCTGGGCAACTGGTTCGCGTGGGGTATTGGGCCATGTGACCCATAATCCGCCGGATTGGCCGGAAGAGACCTCTTCATGATTTGATCAAGCCCCCGCCGTCAGCACGGTGGGGGCTTTTCTTTCTCGCATTCGAAGCGAGAAGGTGCGGCGAGCCGCCGACCCTCGCTTCCCGAGGTCGACTTCACACTCCGACCTCACGTCCTCACGCTCGTCCACGACGCGATCGTGATCGGGATCAGCACGAGCACCGGCAGAAACACCGCCAGCACCACCGGCAACCCCGGCACCGGGGCCGATGCCCCAAACACGCTCCCCAAGAGCGCGAAGATCCCCACCGGCGCGCACTTGAGGGACTGCACCAGCATGTTCCGCGGCTCGCGCATAAGGAAAAACGGCATCGTGATCATCAACGACAGAAACGTCGAGATCGCGATCGAGATGCGTCCCCACTTCACCCGCACCAGCTTGTCCCGCATGCTCGGATCCAGCTTCGGGCTCGCCAGCATCGCCCCGATCTGCCGCCACGACAGCGCCTCCACCACCCGCGAATCCCGCCGCAGCAGCAGCGCAGCCGGGTCCAGGTCCGTCGCGATCCGCACCCCCCCCGCTCCCCCCGCCACCCCCGCCACCGCCGCCCCGCCGCCTCCCGCCGCCTCCCCATCGACCCTCCCGCTCGCCACGCCCTCCGGCGGAATCGTCACATCCGAGCCGCTGGGCGTAAGCCCCACCGGCAGCTCCCGCGCGCCCTCAAGCTCCCACGCGCCATCCCGCCACTCCGCCGCCGCCGCGGCCACGTGCCGCGTCAGGATCCCCTGCTGGTCCCGCTCCCACACGTGCAGATCCAGCAGCCGCGCCTGCTTGGGCAGAAACTCCCGCGCCATGAACACGCGGCGCGAGCCATCGGCCGTCGGCGGCACCGCCGAGGCCGACCACACCCGGTTCCCCGCATCGCCATGATCCCGCGCCAGCAGCGGCGCGATCCGCGGGTTGCTCAGGATGAACTCCTGATCAATGAACTTCAGCCCCATCATGATCGCCGCGACGACCATCACCGGCATCGCCAGCCGCCGGAGGCTGATCCCCCCGGCCAGCGCGGCCACGGTCTCACGGTGCCGCACCATCTGCGTGAAGGTGAACCCCATCGCCCCGACCAGCGCGAGCCCCACCATGTAGGCGAACAACTGCAGGAGCTTGGGCCACCACAAATCGGCCACCAGCAGCGCGGTCACCACCAGCTTGCGGATCGACGACGGAGACTCCCCTTCCAGCAGACGGTCCGCCGCCCGCAGGAAGCGATCGATGTTCAGCGACACATCCACCGCCACCACGAACGACCCCAGCAGCACCAGCAGCGCGATGGTGTTGAGCAGGTATTGCCGGGCGATGTAGCGGTCCAGAATCGTCAACGCGGGTTCCTGAAACGACTGTCTCGCGGGCCTTTCAACCTCCCTCAAGGGGGAGGTGTCGCCGAAGGCGACGGTGGTGGCTCCTGCCTTGTCTCCACCAACTTCCCGACCAACTCTCACCGAGTGCTTTCTGCGTTCTCCGCGCCGCCGCGGCGATTCCTCACAGCTCCTCGATCCCCCGGCCCCCGTTGTTCCTGCGATCCAAAGCGTACACCCCCAGCACCACGAAGAACGCCATCGCCGTCCCCACCAGCACATCCGACAGAAAGTGCGCCCCCGCCAGCAGACGGCTGAGCGAGCACCCGATCCCCGCGCACACAAACACCGGAGCCGCCCGCGGCCACATCCAGCACAGCGCAAACGCCGCCCCGAACGCCACCGCCGCGTGGCTCGACGGCAGCCCCAGGTTCATCGCGCTCCAGAAATCCTCCGACCACGGCCGGAACCGGTACCACCCGTCTGTCTGATCCGGCCGCAGCCTGCGGAACACCAGTTTCCCAAGCTCCGCCGCCGCGCCCGAGAGCGCAACGCACAACGACAGGAACACCGCGCGGCGCACACCCCGCCTCGACCGCCCCGCCTCCACGCCAAAGTCGGCAAACACCAGCGCGGCCGCGACAATCAGCCACGGCCACAGCGTCCCCAGCACCCACAGGAACTTGTACCAGCCGCTCCGCTCCATCGCCTCGACCGCCCTCGCCGCGGCCTCCGCGCTCACCGGGGCGGCGGGGGGGGGGGGGGGGGGGGGGGGGGG
>JAEYUO010000056.1 GCA_023432465.1 Planctomycetota bacterium
GCATCGCACCGACCGCCGCCAGGTGCAGCCCCATGATCGCAAACGTCACGACGAGAAACCGCGGCTTGCTGCTCTTGTGACGGAACCACAGGATCGCGACGATCGCGCCCGGCCAGCCGCCCAGCAGTTCCATCGCGTGCAGCACACGCTCGGGCGTGCGACGACGGCCCGATCTCGCGGCGAGTTTGTCCCAGCCGAACACCGCGAGCGTCACGATGCTCGCAAGCGCGTACCAACCGACAACCCACATCACCTCGTTCATGCGTCCATGATTGGGCAAGCGGGCCCGCCCGGCGCCGATGGCGAAAAAAAGGCCGCGGGGCCCGCACGGACGCCGGCCCCACGACCCAGAGGTACCAGTGCGGGGAAGGAGTCCCGCACTCACCCTCAATCCGGCGCAATCGCCCCGCGATGCACCAGACTTCTGTACGCAGATCATCGGTTCGAGTTGTGGAAAACCCGCAATGTCTGTGCATCGCGTTGCACGCAACGACAGCCGCGATTCCGGTCCCGGACCACGGAGCGAGCCAAAGCAGACAAGGGCGGCTACCGCTTCCAGCCAAACCGCTCCAGAGCAGGCTGGGTGTCCATCCGGTCCAGCAGCCGCTCCGGGTCATCATCCACGACCAGGGCCTTCCGCGGGTCGATCCGCAGGAACTCCTCGGCCGCGAGTTCGTCCAGGAACGCCAGCAACCCGTCATAGAACCCGCGCCCGTTCACCCGCACATTCAGCACCCCGATCGGGCAGTCGTGAATGGCCAGCTGCGCCCAGGTGATGATCTCAAACAGCTCGTCGAGTGTCCCAAGGCCCCCGGGCAACGCGACGAACCCCCGCGCGATATCCGCCATGGCCTTCTTGCGCTGGTGCATGGAATCAACAATCCGAAGGTCCCGCACCGACCGGTGCCCCAGTTCCTTGTCCATCAGCTCGCGGGTGATGACCCCGACGATCGTGTCCCCCGCGCCGGCCTCGATCAGCGAGTCCGCAACGACACCCATGAGCCCCACCGAGCCGCCGCCATACACCAGCCCCACCCCTCGCCGGGCCATCGCCGCGCCAAGAGCCCGGGCCGCGGCCTCGTACTCCGGTCGTTTCCCTTTCGCCGCGCCGCAATAGACACAGATGGGTGACAGCATCGCCCACGGTATGCCGCTCCCACAGTCCGGGAGCAACCCGAATCGACTCGCGGCGGGCAACACAGCGAGAGTTTGCGAATCCAGGCAACCTTCCGCGGGGTGCTGTCGTATGGGCAGAGGCCTACGCTTTGGCCCCACCGCAGGACGGTGGGATGGGAGGGGGCAGCCAAGGGTGCGAGGGGAGTTTGACGCTGTGCGAAGGCCCGAGGCCGGAGCCGCGTCCCAACGGCCAAAGCCAGGAGATTTCGATGTCTGATCAGCAGCAGCAGCAGGTCCAGCTCCGCATCGACGAGTCGAAGATGCAGACGACCTACGCCAACACCATCCGCACCTCCACCACCGGCGACGAAGTGGTGCTGGACTTCGGCATGAACCTGCCGATGCCGACGCAGGACAACCAGCCCGCGCTGCTCTTTTCCGTCGGCAGCCGCGTCGTCATGAACTGGCGCGGCGCGAAGCGTCTGGCCATTTCCCTCGGACAGGTGATCCGCCAGTACGAGGAGCGCAACGGCGAGATCCAGCTCAACCCCCCGGGCCAGGGCGGCGGACCCAAGCTCGCTCAGTAAGCAGCCGATCCGCGTGGATCCCGGCATCCACGCTCAACAAGCCCCCACCACCCACAGCCGCCCGCGGTGCTTTTGCATCGCGGCGGCTGTGCTTTTGGGACCTGCGACGAACGACGAGAGGGTGGCAAACGGCACCGATTTCTGTGGATCGGGTCAATTCCTATGTAAACTCTCTCGGTGGGCGTTCTAGTTGTCATCTTTCGCGCAGCGGTCTTTATCGTCGCTGGTGTGGGCACTTCCGTGGCCATGGCGACTGGAGGTCCCTTTCTGTTCCGAGGCCGAGTCTATGAGGCTGCGGACGGGATGAGCGTTTGGGAGTCGCGGACGAACTCGTTGTCTTGGTGCGAATGGCACGATCGACAGCTCGATCACTTTGACGAGGATTTGGATTTGTCGGCTGAAGTGGCGCGAGAGCGTGCTCGAAGTCGAACGTACGTTGAGTCAGATGGCTGCGGGCCGTGCGGAAACTACGACGGTCGAATCCGGCACTGGCGGATCTTTGAAACCGGTTGGCCTTGTCGTGCGTTCTGGGGGTGGGACGTTGCCGACCAGCCGGAGTTTTACTCCGAGTCAACGGATTGGGCGCAACACGATCGCTTTGTCATCCGCATTTCGAGTGCTGATGAGCGCATTGCCTTGAATGGTGAGGTCGTCTTGCCGTATTGCCCGCTTTGGCCCGGCCTCATCGCCAACACGCTGATCTTCGCCACATCGTGGTGGGCGCTTGTCGCAACCCCTATCGCCATCCGCCGCGTGCTGCGCCGCCGCCGCGGCCTCTGCCCCGCATGCGGTTACGACTGCTCGGCATCCGGCATGGTGTGCCCCGAGTGTGGCGCGGGCGTTTCCCCCGCGACTACTCAATCCCCAGCGTCAGCGTGACGACCACGCTCATATCTTTCTGGTTCGTGCTGGTGTCGTTGCGCCGTACCTTGTGACCTCGGTCGAGTCGGGCTGAGTGAACTGGATCACGCCCATCTGTGACTGCCGCACCTCGTCGATGCGGCAGCCGCAGCTGTTGGCGGGAGAATGCACTGACCTGAAGGTCAGTGGCACATCACTTCTTCTGCACCACCTGGCCCGCGACCGCCTCGACTTCCTTGCGGTACGGCAGGAACTCCTTGACATACCACTCGCGCCACGCGCGGCCGTTCCAGCCCAGCGGCGCGGTCGAGCGGCCATCCCAGCCGGAATTCGCAAGCCCAATGAGCGCCGAGTTCACCTCGATGCGGTATGTCACCACGAACGCATCCATGACTCGCATCACCACTCCCTCGGTCGCGACGGCGAGCGTGGGATCAAACGCGACCGCGTTGTCCCCCACGACGGGCGTGAGGTCCGAGACGAACGCGACCTGCTGTCCCACGACGATGTACGCCAGCGCGCTGTCATCACCCTCTCCGCCACCGCCAAAGCCTGCGGATGTGCCCGCGGGCTGACCGACCGCCTGCGCGGCGATGAGCATCGGGATGGCATCAAACAGTCGCAGATCCCTGGCCAGTTCCGCCGCGGCAACAACTTCGCTCGTGCGCTGCTTTCTCAAGCCGATCGCGATGACGGACTTGATGCGGTTGGAGACATGGCCATCGTTCGCCTTGGCCTTGGCGAGCAGACGCTGCTTCGCGGCCTCGCGGAACGCCTTGTCCTTGGAGAACACGGCGGTCCAGGTGATCGTCGCATCCGCCTCATCAAGATTGAGGTCCGACCAGTGATCCAGCAGCGCGCCCTGCACATCCGGCCCCTCGTTTCCGAAGATCTCAAGCATCGACGGGAAAAGGGCGGGCTCGTCGTAGGCCTTCATCTTCACGATGCCGGCCTGCCGCATCTCCGTGCCCCGGATGTTGCGGAAGTGCTTTGCCCGGATGAGCTTGAACTCGCGCTCGATGGCCAGCCGACGCTTCTGGGCTTCGGCATAGCGCTTGGCGATCGGGCTCTCGGGGTCGGGCGCAAACTGCGCCTCCCACGCCTGATCATCCGTGGGCGTCGCGGCCGGGGGGGTGGCTGGGGAAGTGGTGGGGGGGGCGGCAGGAGCCGACTGATCCTCCGGCGGGCTGGAAGCGGCTATCGCGGACCCAGCGCACAGCACGAGCGTTGCGGCCGCGAGGCGGGCGAGACTGGTCATGGCATGCTCCTGAAAACGTGCGGCCGGGCCGCTCTCCGCATTCGCTCGGCGGCGGCGGAGAACATCGACCAAACGGTAGGCGGCGTTCATCGCATCGCTGGCGTGCAGGCCTAGCTCCGCGGGTCGTCGCCCTTCTTTCCCCCCTGTGGCGGGTGCGCAGCACCTCGCGGTGCCGCGGCCACACAGGACTATGACGCCCGGAGGGGGGTCCCGGTTCCAGCCGCGCCCCAACTTGCGCCAGAGAAGTTCGTTTCCGCTAACCTGACGGGTATGTCAGTCCATTGGCCCATCTTCCGACAGTTGCTCCGCCGCCCGTTCCGGACATTCATCGTCGATGACAGGCGGTCCTACCGCGGGATTGACCTGCTGGCCGGGTCGCTCTTCGCCGCGGAGGCCATCGCGGCAACCTCACGCACGCAGAACGTCGCGATCATGCTGCCGACGACGGGCGCGTTCCCGATCGCCGCCCTCGCTGCGTGGGCCCTGGGCAAAACGGTCGTCCCGCTGAACTACCTGCTGAAGCCGGAGGAGCTCAAGTTCATCCTGGAAGACTGCGGCGCGGACACTGTGATCACCGTAGGGCCGATGCTCGAGTATCTGCAGACGGCGCACAAGGATGAGCCGGTCGATGCGCGGGGTGTGCCGGAGTGGCTGCGCGGCACCAACGTCCTGCGGCTGGATGAACTCGATTACAAGAGCGTGCCGGAGTTCCGGCTCCCGGCACTGGCGCGGGATGAGGACCTGGCCCTGCTGCTCTACACCTCCGGCACCAGCGGCAAGCCCAAGGGCGTGATGCTGTCGCACGGGAACGTAACCGCGAACATCAGACAGATCGTCGAGTGGGTGGGGTTCACACACCGCGAGGTGCTCGCGGGTGTGCTGCCGCAGTTCCACACCTTCGGGCTGACCGCGCTCACGCTGCTGCCGCTCACCGTCGGCTGCAAAGTCGTATACACCGCGCGGTTCATTCCCGCCAAGATCGTCAAACTGATCCGCGAGCATGAAGCCACCGCGCTCATCGCCATCCCCTCGATGTACAACGCGCTGCTGCACGTGAAGGAGGCGGGGCCGGAGGATCTCAAGAGCCTGAAGTACACCGTCTCGGGCGGCGAGCCGTTGCCGGGCGCGGTGTTCGAGGGCTTCCGTGATCGTTTCGGCATCACGCTCAACGAGGGGTACGGCCTCACCGAAACCGCGCCCGTGTCGAACTGGTGCCGTCCGCACGAGTTTCGCCTTCGTTCCGTCGGCCGTGCCCTGCCGCGGATCAGTGAGCGGATCGTGGATGTCGAGACGGGGCAGGACCTCCCGCCCTGTCGCGATGGCGAGGTCCGCATCAAGGGGCCGAACGTGATGCGCGGCTACTACAAGCGGCCGCAGGAGACCGCCGCGGTCTTCGATGACCGCGGCTACTTCCGCACAGGGGACATCGGCCGCATGGATGATGAGGGGCACCTCTACATCACCGGACGGCTGAAAGAGATGATCATCGTCGGCGGCGAGAATGTCTTCCCCCGCGAGATCGAGGAAGTGCTCAATAAGCACCCCAGCGTCAAGGACTCCGGCGTCGTCGGCATGACCGACGGCATCCGCGGCGAACTGCCGGTCGCGTATGTCGAGATGCTGGACGATCCGAGCGGACCGGAGGGCGCGAAGCTGCCCTTTGACGAGAAGGAGCTGCAGCGGTGGTGCCGCGAGCACATCGCCGGGTACAAGGTGCCTCGCCACATCCGGGTCATCGATGCGCTCCCGCGGAACCCGACCGGGAAGGTCATGCGGCGGGAACTCAAGAAGCTCGCGGCACAGGACGAGTGAGCCAAGAATCGCGGCAAGACCTGCCCGAAGCGAGTCTCGCCGACGGACCCTTCCGCGGCGCGCGTCACTGTGAGAGGCACCTTTGGTGCTCCCCGCGGTATCATCTGACCGCGGCGTTCGTCCATTCTCCCATCACGCCGCGGCCCGGAATCTCTGGCCGCCCGATCAACCCAGCTTTCGAAGAAGGGACTTCCTGATGCACCGCCTCGCGATCGCCTCGACTCTGACCGCCTTTCTGGCCTTCTGCGGCTCCGCCGCGGCCGTGGCAGGTGGAGACAGCAACTCGGCCCCCATCGCCGCCGCCCAGCCCCCCGCGAAGATCGTCTATCCCCAGGCCCGGAAGGTGGACCACACCGACACCTACCACGGCGTGACCGTCAGCGACCCGTACATCTGGCTCGAAGCCGCGGACACTCCGGAAAGCGCGGCCGAGTGGGCCGAAGTCGAGGCCTGGATCGAAGCGCAGAACAAGCTGACCTTCGGGTATCTGCAGAGCCTGCCGTATCGCGATGCGATCCGGAGCCGCATGACCGAGCTGTGGGATTACGAGCGCTACAGCACGCCCAGCCAGCAAGCCGGGCGGTACTTCTACTCTCGCAATACCGGCCTGCAGAAGCAGAGCGTGGTCTTCGTGACCAAAGACCTCTCCGGTGAGGCGCAGGTGCTGCTGGACCCCAACGCCCTGCGTGAGGATGGCACCGCCGCCCTCGCCGCTTCATCCGCGTCCCCGTGCGGGCGCTACTGGGCCTACGCGATCTCCGAGGCCGGCAGCGACTGGCGAACGTGGAAGATCCGCGACATGGGGACCGGCAAAGACCTGAGCGACGAGATCCGCTGGTCCAAGTTCACCTCCGCATCCTGGAGCAAGGACGGCAACAGCTTCATCTACAACCGCTACAAGGAGCCCGCCGCGGGCGAGGCGCTGCGAGCGTCCGATGATCCGCCCCAGATCTGCCTGCACCGCATCGGCACCCCGCAGAGCGAAGACCAGGTGCTCTACGAGATGCCAAACCAGAAGGAGTGGTCCTACGGCGCGGGCTTCACGGACAGCGGCGACTTCATCACGCTCGGCTTCCGCAAGGCCGGCAACGTCAACAGCAACTTCTCGTACATCGATCTGCGCAAGGAGGAAGGGACACCAAAGATCACCCCGCTCTTTGATGCTCTCGATGCCCAGTACAGCATGGTCGATCACGATGGCGACACGTTCTGGTTCGTCACCGATGCCGATGCCCCGCGCAAGAAGCTCATCGCCGTTGACATCAAGAACCCCGCCAAGTCGGCATGGACCACGATCATCCCCGAAGCCAAGGAAGCCATCCGGAGCGTCTCCTGCGTTGCGGACCACTTCATCGTGCAATACCTCCAGGATGCCCGGAGCGTGGTCAAGGTCTACGACCTCAAGGGCAACTTCGTCCGCGATGTCGATCTTCCCGGGATCGGCTCGGCGAGCGGCTTTGGCGGCAAGCGCACCGACAAGGACACGTTCTACTCCTTCACCTCCTACACCAATCCCGGCGCTTCCTACCGGTACGATGTCGCGAGCGGCAAGTCCACGCTGCTCAAGGCCCCGCAAGTCAAGTTCAACCCCGATGACTACACGACCACGCAGGTCTTCTACAACTCCAAGGACGGCACCCGGGTCCCCATGTTCATCAGCCACCGCAAGGACCTCAAGCCCACTGGCGATCTACCGACCCTGCTCTATGGCTACGGCGGGTTCAACATCTCCCTCACCCCCTCCTTCAGCCCGGCGGTGATGGCTTGGCTGGAGATGGGCGGCGTCTACGCCGTCCCCAATCTCCGCGGCGGCGGCGAATACGGCCGCGACTGGCACCTCGCGGGCACCAAGACCAACAAGCAGAACGTCTTCGACGACTTCATCGGTGCAGCGGAGCACCTCATCAAGGCCGGCTACACCAGCCCGAAGAAACTCGCGATCCAGGGCGGGTCGAACGGCGGCCTGCTCGTCGGCGCGTGCATGATCCAGCGGCCGGACCTCTTTGGCGCGTGTCTCCCCGCCGTCGGCGTCATGGACATGCTCAAGTACCACACCTGGACCGTCGGCCGCTTCTGGACCACCGATTACGGCTCTGTCGATGACCCCGCGGAGTTCAAGGCGCTCTACGCCTATTCGCCGTACCACAACCTCAAGAAGGGCACCTGCTACCCGGCGACGATGATCACCACCGGCGATCATGATGACCGCGTGTACCCCGCACACAGCTTCAAGTTCGCAGCCGCCGCCCAGGAAGCCCAGGGGTGCGCCAACCCGATGTTCATCCGCATCGATGTCCGGGCCGGCCACGGCGCGGGCAAGCCGACACAGATGCGCATCGAGGAAGCAGCCGACATGTGGACCTTCCTCGTCCGCCACCTGGGCATGAACGTCCACAGCTCGAACTGATCGCGTGTCCTCGCTCGCTCAACCTCGGCGTCGCAGCCCCGCGC
>JAEYUO010000138.1 GCA_023432465.1 Planctomycetota bacterium
GGGTGGCGGTGCGTGCGGCTTAGCGGCGGGTGCGGGGCGCGGGGCTGGGGCTGGGGGCGTACTCGAACCCGGCGTTCTCAAGGCGGGCGGCATCGGCGGGGCAGACCACCCAGAAGGCACCTTCGCCGAGCATCACCACCATGGCCCGCTCGCGGGCGGTGGCGCGGAAGGCGTTGGCCTCATCGCGGAAGACCTCGGGCGTGTACTTCAGCCCGAGGGCGGTCTGCGTCTTCTTGGCGGCGTCGGTCAGTTCGTTGAGCGGGCGGTTGTTCATGTTCGTGGTCTCCGTGGTTCGCGCCGCGGTCGTTCGCGGCGACGTGCACATCAGGGCATGAACCGCGCGAGCAGGCAAGGCGGGTGCGGAGAAGTTCCGGCAGAATCTCGAAGATGTCGCGGGGTCAGCCCGCTGTGTGGGCAACATGGGGGCACGGCGGTGCGCATGCAGGCCACGTGTGGCCGGAGGAGTCATGGCCCATTCCAAACAGGCGCCTAGTTCGACATCCCGCGGGCGGGCGGCCGCGCCATCCCGTGCGCGCAGCGCTCCGGCGTCGAAGGCCAAGCGTGCGCGGGGTGCGGCATCTGCGCACGCAGAGGCGCCGGTCAACGCACCGACACCAGCCGCCGCCGCACCGGCCGCGCGGGCATCGCTGGCATCGCTGCGGGTCGCGGACCTGGTGATGCTGCTGCGGGCGATGGGGTCGGTGCGGGCCTCGGTGGAGCTCATCGAGGCGGACCTCGAGGCGGGCGCGCCGGCCAACGCCGATGGCACCGTCAACTTCGTGCACTACGCCGCGTGGCTCGAGCGATTGGGGGGATGAGCCGCGAGCATGTCTGTACCCCCTTCCAGCCAACCCGCCCGCACGGGCCCGATGGACCCGACCTGCCTGAAGCCGGGCCGGGCGGTGCAGCTGCTCAACTCAACGTTGCTGGGGACGGTGGTCAAGTCCCCCCGGTTCCACCAACGCCGGCTCGAGGCGGGAATGCGCGTGGCCGCGCGGGGCGGGGCGGACCCCGACAAGATCGACCTGCTGCGGTACGTGGCGTGGCGCTTCGACCGCGTGCACGCCGAGGGCGGGCCTGCCGGGGAAGCCGGCGGGGGGGATGGTGGAGGAGCGTTTGGGGGGGTGGGTGGGGGGAGTGGGGGGGCGGTGTCGCGGTACGAGGCGCACCTGCAGCGGTCGAGCGCGCGCAGCGCGCAGATGTCGCGGGTGGGACGCGACATCGGCCCGCTCCCGGAGGTGGTGGACCCGGCCCGCCGCGCGCAGGCCGAGCGGAGCTTCCGGGCGTTCTGCGAGCAGTACCTGAAGGCCACGTTCGTGCACCCATGGTCGAGCGATCACCTCAGGGTCATCGCCAAGATCGAGCGCGCGGTGCTCATGGGCGGGCTGTTCGCGCTGGCGATGCCCAGGGGCTCGGGCAAGAGCTCGCTGATCGAGGCGGCGGCGGTGTGGGCCCTGCTGTACGGCCACCGCCGCTTCGTGGTGTGCATCGCCGCCGATGAGCGGCTCGCCGGCGGGATGCTCACGAGCATGAAGAACCTCCTGGAGGGGCACGATCCCTTGCTGGCCGACTTCCCCGAGGTGTGCTTCCCGCTGCGGCAGATGGCCCAGGCCCGCCAGAAGGCCCGGGGGCAGCTGTGCATGGGGGAGCCGACGCGGGTGGAGTGGGATAGAGACGGCCTGATCCTCCCGACGGTGCAGGGGTCAAAGGCCTCGGGCTCGACCGTGCGGGTTGCGGGCATCACCGGGCGGGTACGCGGGCTCAAGAACACCCGCGTGGATGCGACCTCGCTGCGCCCCGACCTGGTGCTCATCGATGATCCGCAGACCGATGAATCGGCCGCGAGCGTCAAGCAGTGCCAGGACCGGGAGACGACGCTGATGAACTCCGTCAGCGGCCTTGCCGGGCCCGGCGAGCCGATCGCGGGGCTGATGGCCTGCACGGTGATCCGGCCCGGCGACCTGGCCGACCGGATGCTCGACCCGGCGCTGCACCCGCAGTGGCAGGGGGAGCGGTGCAGGCTCATCGAGTCGTTCCCCGATGACCAGGACCTGTGGGACCGCTACGCGCAGCTCCGCAAGGACTCGTTCGCCTCGGGTCTGTCGCGTGATGAGGTTACCAGCGCGTGCAACGCGTTCTACGCCGCGCACCGCTCGGCCATGGACAAGGGGGGGAGGGTCATCTGGGAGCAGCGCAAGCACCCCGGGGACCTGTCAGCGCTGCAGCACGCGATGCACCTCCGGATCGATGCCGGGGATGCGGTCTTCTTCGCCGAGTTCCAGAACGACCCGGCCGCGGGCCTGGTTGGGACGGAGGATGGGATCCTGCACACCGACCTGACGTGCAAGCTCACGCGGCAGGCCCGTGGGGCCGTGCCCCCGGGCACGGAGGTGCTCACAGCGTTCATCGATGTGCAGGGCAAGGCGCTGTTCTACATGGTGGTCGCGTGGGCCCGGAACATGACCGGGGCGATCATCGACTACGGCTGCGAGCCCGAGCAGCCGATGCGGTACTTCACGCTCCGGGAGGTGCAGAGGACCCTGCTCAAGGCCGCGCCGGGGTGCGGGCTGGAGGCGGCGATCCGGGCGGCCCTGGATAGGCTCACCGCGCGGCTGCTGGGCCGGGCGTGGACGGTTGAGAAGAGCGGGGTCCCGCTGCGGATCGAGAAGTGCCTGGTGGATGCGGGGTGGGGGGAGACCAGCGACCTGGTGTACGAGTTCTGCCGCAACAGCCCGCACGCGGCGGTGCTGATGCCCAGCAAGGGTGTGGGGATCGCGGCGGGGAGGACGCCGCTGGGGGAATGGAACAGGGCGCCCGGGGACCGGATCGGGCTCAACTGGCGGGTCCCGGCCATGGCGGGGCGACGGCACTGCCGGCACGTGCTGTTCGACACCAACTTCTGGAAGAGTTGCGTTGCAGCGCGGATCAAGACCGCGTACGGGGATCCGGGGTCGATGTACCTCTACGGCGAGGATGCCGAGCCGCACCGGCTCCTGCTGGATCACCTGTCCTCGGAGCGGCCGACGCTGGTGACGGCTAGCGGCCGCTCGGCGACGCAGTGGGAACTCATCACCGTCGGCCGCGACAACCACTGGTGGGACTGCCTGGTGGGGGCGGCGGTCGGGGCCAACATGCTCCGCATCACGCCGCCGGGCCTGCCGTCGTCGGGGGTGCGAAAGCGCGTCTCGATGGCGCAGATGGCCGCGGAGGCGAGGCAAACCGCCGGGAGACATATGAGGCCAAAGTGAATCGGGGACACAACGGAGACGGGGAAGATGCACTGATGCGCACGAAACGCGAGATGACCGCGCCGCCCGTCATGCCGAACTTCCAAGCAACGTGCGGAGCGACGCCAGCGCAGTGGTGATCTCCTTCCCCTTGGACTCGATCACGCCGACCAAATCCATCGGTGTGCGTGTATCGACCACCGCCTTACGATTGGGGTTGACAGCCTTCAAGTCGTACACTGCGTTCTCGATCGCTTCGGCCTTGGCGGTCGCCTCGCGGGCTTCCTTCACGAGCGCCGCGATCTCGGCATCCGTCGCGGTGATCTCTGCCTCGTCGCGCGGCTTGGCCTTCTTCAGTTCCGACAGGCGCTCACGCCTCGCGTCCACTTCGACGGACTTCGCGCGGGCCAGGTCCTTGAACGGCTGGGCATCGGCCGCGGCCTTGGCTCGTCGCGCGGTCAGGTCCACGGTCCAGGACCGCTCCGAGTCCCCCTTCGTGGCCAGCATCGCCGCGAAGTCCTCGAAGTGCTTGAGGGTCAGAGGCGTCTTCTTGCCGACCTTGACGTCCGAGAGGTCGTAGTACCAGATCTTCTCCGTGGCCTTGCCCTTGGTGAAGAACAGCAGGTTCGTCTTCACGCCCGCGCCGGCGGCGCTGAACACCCCGCCCGGCAGCGAAAGCACGCACCACAGATCGCACTCGTCGGTGAGCTTCCGCTTGGTCTTGACGAAGGCGTCCTCGTTGGTGCGGAACAGAACGCCCTCATCGATCACCACGCCGCACCGGCCCCCGTGCCGCAGCGAGCGGATGAAGTGCTGCATGAAAAGCACCTGCGTCGCGCTGGTGCGGTAGTCGAAGTTGGTCTGCGCGCTGGCGCTCTCCTTGCCGCCGAAGGGCGGGTTGGTGAGGATCACATCGAACTGCGTGGGCGCACCCTGGAACAGGCCGCCATACACCTCGTCGCCCGTGAGCGCGTTGCCATGCCAAATGTTCGGGCGGTCGATGCCGTGCAGGATCAGGTTGGCCAGCCCGATCGGGTAGATCAGGTTCTCCTTCTCGCGGCCCCAGAAGGTCTCATGCTTGAACCGCTGCACCGCGTCGGCGCTGACCCTTTTCCCGCCCCCGCCGGGCTTGCTCATCTGCCCCTTCATGTACTCCGCGGCTTGGGCCAGAAAGCCGCCGGTGCCGCAGCACGGGTCGTACACCGTTTCGCCGAGCTTCGGGTCGATCGTGCGCACCATCGCGCGGATCACCTCACGGGGCGTGAAGAACTGGCCCGCGTCGCTCCCCTTCTCGCCCATCTTCAGCAGCAGCCCCTCGTAGACCTGGCTGAGCGTGAAGACGTGCTGGTCGCTGATGTGCTCGTTGGAAATCTCATGGACCTTGTCGAGTACGTCCAGAAGGTTGCGCTCGGTGTCAATGCGGACCTTCTCGACGCCCGACATGATCTCGGAGATCACCTTTTGGCGGCTGGTCGCTTGGGGCTTGTCGCGCAGGCCCTTGAGGTACGGGATCAACTCGCCGTTGCAGAACGCCAGAAAGCCCTTGGGCGGGCCTTCCTCCAGTTCCTTGCGCTTGTTGGACCACTTCTCCGGCGCATCCTTCGGGGCCGGCGCGGCCCAGTCCTTCCAGCGGTACGGCTTCTTGAGCGACGGCGTGTACCGCGCCCCGACGGCCTCGGCCTCGGCGGCCTCCCGGTCCTCGGTCTCGTCGAGGATGCGCAGGAACAGGATCCACGTCAGTTCGGGGACGTACTGCAGTGCGCTGGCCACGTTGCCGCGGCGCATGACGTCGCAGATGGACCAGATCGCCTGGTCCACGCTCTGCTGGGTGGTGTGCTTCTTGGTGCCGTTCGCCTTGCCGTTGCTGCTCGCCCGTTTCGCCATAGGCAGCAGTGTATTCAGTGGGCTGTACGCTCTACCTCTTCGGCAAAGGCGTCCGCCTGAGCATTCGGCACAAACTTCACGGCAAACTCGGCCAATGCCTGACCGAACCGCTGCTCGGCCGCTGGATCAGCCTCGGGGTCAGCCGACAGCACCACCAATTGGCCTTCCTTGCCGTCGATCCGGTGGCGATAGATCAGTTGGCCGTTAAAGCCAAGCCGCGCCATTCGATCGTCCAATTTGCCGCCCGCCGCGAGCGATTCCGGGCGCACGTAGTTCACTCGCCCGTTCTGGAACGCGATCGGCACCTCAAACGGCCGTCCCACGGTCGGAAGCGTGATCTTGCCGGGACGCCATACCTTGCGCTGTGCTTCCAGTCGACCAAACACCTCGGCGACACGCGGTGGCAGCATCTGCGCGTGCATCGCCGCAGCCAGTGCGCGTTCGCGGTCGCCCACGAGTTCGGTGTACAGGGCTTCGAGTTCGCTCGGCGGCTCGTCGACCATGACTAGGCGAGGCACCGAGAGCCTCACCGCGTCGGCGCGAGCGGCGGCAAACTGCGTGAGGTCAGACTCCTCGGTGAACTCACCCCTCGCGATCTCCATCCGATGCTTGAACGCCTCCAGGGCCAGTTCGATTCGCCGCAGCTCCTGACGGCCGGGGTGGAAGAACTGGCGCACGCGCTCAAGCGAGGGCGAAACCCGAGCCTCAAGCCAGCGGCGCGAAGGAACATACAGAACCACGCCGACATTGGCAGCCTCGGCCCGGCTGTCGTCGGGCACATACTGAACGACGCTGTAGAGGGCTCGGGTGGGGGGCATGGCGACGGGTCCGATCAGCCGCCATCCGTGGCGGGCTCTTGGCTCCCGGCGGCCGTCCGTGCTGGCCAACCGGAGTTGATTCTATCGGCGATGAACCCTGCCCGCCCGTGAATCTGGGCGGCCAAAGCCGCTGCTGCACGGGGGTCTACCTCCCATCGGGACGGGACTCGGCCGACCACGGCATCCACCATTTCCCGGGTGACCGACCGCAATAGGGACATGCACCAGTGCAGTTCACCCGTGTCGATGAACGGCTCAAACGCCGGAAAAAGGCCGTACGTCGCCTCGTCCTTGACCTTGGCAATGTCGGAGAGCCGCTCGGAAAGGTCCCGCCCGGCGTTGAAGCAGTGCGTGTGATCGATCGCCAGCAGGCGGAAACGTCCTGGCCGGTCAGTGTCGGCCAGGTACACGTTCGCATAGTTCGGCTTGCGGGTTGCCAGATCAGGTGGGTGGCGATCACAGTTCCGCACCCATGTGTCGAACACCATCAGTCGAGTGATGTCCGTCGGGTTCTCCAGGTCACGGAGTTCCGTTGCCGAGCCCTGCCAGGTGCGCCCGGGCATGTGCCGGCTGACGAACGCTGGCCCGGGCTGCGTCCTCACGCCGCGCGGCAAGTCGAAGCAGGCATCTGCCGGCAGATCGAACAACGCGAACTCAGGTACGGTCAGGCCGAACCACTTGGCCAGCGACGACGCGACGAGTTCACTCGCCAGCGCATGCGGCCCCTGACGGTTGCCCATGGCCTTGAGATAGCCGAACGTCGCATCAGTCTTGACCTTCGTCGTACCAATCGACGTGTCAAAGGACTTCTCGACGCGGACCAGTCGGGTCGGCTGCCAAGTGCGAGGTTGGGGTGGGCCGGGGGGCATGTCAGGAGGATTGTTGCCCGAAGGCGTCGCGCAGGAGAGACGCGGGGAGGGCCTCGATCGCGGCGAGTTCCTCGCGGCAGCGGGCGATCACCCCCTCGGCGGCGGCGAGGCGCTGCGTGAGTTCGGCGGCGAGGCGACGCTGGGTGGGGAGGTCGGGGACGCACACCGAGAACTGTTCGACCGTTGGGAAATAGATCGTGTGATGAACCGCGCCGCTGCCCAAGTCACGGATCGGCTTCCGGCACGCGATGAACAGGTGCATCAGGAAGGATGGATCAAGGTCGGGGCCGCAGACCCAGTTCACGAAGTCCTGCGATGTGGCCATCTCCCGCCCCATGATTGTCACGAAGCCGACCGACGCCGTCCGCGAAAGGCAGACGGTCCCGGCAGGCAGTCGCACGGCGGCTGAGTTCTCGATGCCGAGCGCGTTCGTGTGCTCGGATGTGTCCATCGCGACCCGGCCGTCCAACGCACGGATGTCGGGCAACTGGATCCATGGGATGTCGCCGTTCCAGTACTCGGGGCAGCGCCGGCTGGGCGTGTGGCCGGTTGCGAGCCGGGCCAGGGAGGTGAGGCGGTGCCACTTCCAGCCAGACTTCGTCGGCGTGCTGGGAGCAAGCGGAGATGCGTCGAACGGCGGCGGATCACCGAAGACTTCGCGGAGGAGGGCGGCGGGGAGGGCTTCGGCGGCGGCGAGGCGCTGCGCGGCGGCGGCCCGGGCACGCTCCGCCGCCCCCAGTTGCTCCGTCAGCCGCCCCGCGATCCGCTCCTGCTCCGCCAGCGGGGGGAGGGGGATTTCAAGCTCGCCGAGTTCAGAGAAGCGAAGGTTTTGGATATTCGCGCCGCGGGCCTGCTCGTCCCGCCAAGCACGGAAGGCATCGGAGCGGAACCAGTGTCCCAAATATCCACTATGGACGACCGGGCGGGCGCGGATGATTCCGCAGAAGGCCCCGACTGAACCGCGCCAGGGCTTTCGGAGTTGGGCCGTCTTTCCGACGACAGTGGGGCTGCCCGACGACATGCAGATCGCAAGATCACCGACTTGAAGCATCTGTCCTTGGTCCACTCGGGCGGGCGGCACCCAGACGAGATCATCGTCCAGGGTGAGGTCGTCGCCGATGTTGCCTGCACGCAGGATCGGGACATGACCGTCCGTGGGGTCGTAGCAGGCTTCCGCCTTGTCGAACGAAACGCCTCGGATGAAGTCCACGACTTCGGCCAGTCGGACGCTGATGACTTCACCTGCGTCCGATGCGTCCGACGCACCTGGCGAATCACCCGCTCTATCTCGCGCAGCGGATGTTCTCATGCCGCGAACATCCTCTCTTTGGTCTGCTGGAGGATCACGCGCGGCTCACCGGCGCTCTTGAGCGCTGAAATCCCGCCCGCCGCCGCCACCTCCGGCGTCTGCCAGATGTGCGGGTTCTCCAGACCCTCCGTGCCGCCGACGGCGAACTGGTCGGCGATCGCCTCGATGGCCTTGCGGGCCTGCTGCGGCAGGGCCGCCAGCCACCCCGCGTGCTTGTAGCGGAAGGCCAGGCAGCGTTCCTCGCGCGTGCGCGGGAGCAGGCCGTAGGCCAGGTCGGCCAGCACGTCGTAGAGGTCGTAGTCGTTCATCTGCTCCAGCATGCGCAGCACGCTGGGGGAGTAGCCGCTGCTGACGATGGCGTCGATGATCTCCTCACGCTCGGGCGGGTTCACCCAGCGGGCGCGGAAGGCTTCGAGGGTCGGGCACTCGGCGGTGAGGCGGGCCGACAAGCCGGCCTTGTAGTCGTCGATGGGGACGGGCATGGCCTTGCCGTTGATCGGGGCGACCACGAAGCGCCCCAGGGGGCTCATGTGGACTTCGAAGCCATCGACGATTACCGGCGGCTCGGGTGGCGCGGGCGGCGGATCGACCGGACCCGGGCCGGGGC
>JAEYUO010000141.1 GCA_023432465.1 Planctomycetota bacterium
GGCCAACTCGGCCCCGGGTGGCAAGGGTAGAGCGTTCAAGCCCCTTGAGGACCGGGGGTTATCGGAGTTCATCGGCGCTTTTGCGGGGGAGCTTGGGTCCGAATGAAGCGACGCTCCCGGGAAACAAAAACGGCCGGCCCGCCCCGTGGGCAGGACCGGCCGGTTGGCATCAGACAGCCGCAGAGCGACTTGGGATCAGCCGCAGCATCCTGTGGCCGCGGGGGCGGAGCAGCAGCCCTCGTCGCAGCAGCCCGAGCCGCAGGTGCAGTCATCGCAGCATCCGCCGCCGCAGCACCCGGTGTCGCAGCAGCCGCACGGGCACGAGCAATTGCACCCGGCACAGCAGTCGCCCGACCCGGACTGAACGGAGGGGCTTCCGAACGCAAGCGAGGTCATCAGAATCATTGCAGCAAACATGGTCATACTCCTGGCGCATGGCGCCATAAACGTGTCAACAGGTGGATCGCCCGGGCCACGCGCACAACGGCGCCGGACCGGGCACAACTTGAAGTGGGAGTTCGGTCGCCATTCAACGCGGCCACGCTCGGGCTGGACGCTCGCGAGCGGGCACGCGGAGGCTCTCAAATCGTGAGTAGGCAGATCCGGCTCAAGAACTCGCCCACCCGGGGTGTCCAGGGAGGATGTTGCGGCACAGGGGCGTGCAGCGTGTGCTGTGCGCGGGGGAGCGGGAGGCACGCGATTGCATGCTGCGAGCCCATGCGCTCGAGAGATTTCAGGGCGTCATCGCCTGGCGAACCTTTCCATGGCGCCCAAAGACAGAGCTTGAGAAGGTCGCAACCGCCGCAGGGATGGATCGGCACGAACAGGCAGCAGGGTGGCGCCGCCGCGCCATCGGAGGCCGCATCGCCTGTCGCGCAGCATGAGGATTCGGCGGGCCGTGCGTCCGGAGCGGGCTGGGCTTCTTCTCTGGCCGCGGCCGCGCAGCAAGAGGCCCGGCCTCCTGGTGCGGGCGTCGCGCAGCACGCACCCTTCGGCTCGATGGGTTGAGCCGATCGGCAGCAGGCCTGCTGACACCCCGTGCTGCAGACCAGCCTCCACGGCGACATCCACGCCGCCACGGCGATCAGCAGGAGTGAGATGAGCCAACGGGAGACCATGCGGCTTTGACCCTCGATTCACTGTACCGCTCGTGTCCGGAGCGGATGCCCGAACAGGACATGAATCTGCGAGTCCGCAGCTTTCGATAGCCGCTCGGAACAGGTTCTCGGTACGATCCACTCCGCCAGTTTACCAGGAAGGGAGTGCCGTGATGGCTCGAAAGCGTGCAAGCGTCCGTGGGTCCGCCGCCAAGGCCCCTGCCCGAGCGGCTGGCAAGCGCAAGCCCGCGCCCAAGTCGGCTCGTTCATCGGCGAAGCCTGCGCGTGCCGTCGCCAAGCCCGCGGGCAAGCCGCGGCGTGCACAGAGAGCGGGCACGCCCAACCGAGTTCAAGTTGGGACTGAGTATCTGGAGTGGTCTCACGCGACGACGATCGCGCTGCTCTCGGATTGGCCTCTCGAGAGGTTGACATTCCAATCGGCCCCCGGCGACAACCACGCACTCTGGACCATGGGCCACCTCGCGACGACGTACGCCTGGTTCGCGAGTTTGCTCGACGGCCATATGACGCCGTTGCCCGAGAACTACAACCTGCTCTTCGGGACGGGGTCGAGGCCAGTGGATGATCCGATGGCGTATCCGCCGATGGGCGAGGTTCGGCATCACTTTGACGCGGCGTACGCACGGCTCGCCGAGCTTGGTGCGAAGCTGAAGGCAGGGGATGCGTCCAAGGCCACGGTCGGGAATGCTCATGGCTTCTGCAAGGATCGCGCCGATGTGCTCGTCAAGGCGGCGTGGCACGAGGGGTGGCACTCGGGTCAACTGAGCACCCTCCGCCGCGCCCTTGGCCTCAAAGGCATCATGTGATGCTCGAACTGTCCGGCGATAGTCAAGCCGTCGCCGGGGCATGTCCGTGCTTGTCGACGAGCGATGTCGCCCAGGACAAGCCGAGCGGAATGCCCACAAACGCGCCCGCGGCCCAATCCAGCGGAAGCAGCCGCGCCAGCGGGAACATCGTCCCGGCGAGCGCTGCGCGTGTGGGTCCGATCGGCGATGCGTGCATGAACCCCGCGATCAGAGGCGATGCGATCGCCAGCAGCGCGATCGCGAGGACGAACGTCAGCGCGGATGCGGCGGAGGCCGTGAGTCGGCCGGCGGTCGCCCCGAACATCCCGGCGAGGGCCGCCGCGGCGAATGTCTGACCCTTGAGCGTGTCCTGGGCGACGAGCCAGGCGATGATCCCCGCGACGACAAGGGACGCGGCGAGAGCCATCGGCGTGGCCTTGTCAACGAGCGATCGCGGCTCGGGCGTGTGGTGGTGAGGCGCGAGTTCCGGCTCGGGCGCGGGCTGGCGCGCGATCAGCACCAGCACAGCCGCCAGAGCGATGCTCAGCACGCCGACCAGCACGCCCTCGGCGGAAAGGGCGTACATCGTCGAGGCGGACTGCGTGTGGTGCAGGATGCGGTCGATCTGGCCCATCCCCCATGCCGCCCATGCCAGAACCAGCCCGGTGCAGAGCATCCCGTGGCGGAGACCCGAGATGAACGAGCCGGCAATGCCGGCGATCGCGGCGAGGAAGAACACGCCCAGCGTGACCAGCAACCCCATGACGAGCGAGTCGTTGACCAGAAGCGAGGTTTGCGGACCGCCATCGGTCGCCCGGAGCGACCCGGCCATGATGCCGGCGATCGGTCCCAGGACGAACATGGCAAGCAGGAGCAGCAGCCAGCGGTAGAGGGTGTGTCGCATGCGGGTTAGGAAGAGGATAGCCAAACAAGCTCGGGGGCGTGCCCGGGCAGGCCGCGCCCGCCTCCGCATGGAAGCCATCGGCGCGGTAGCATCCGCGGCATGAACGAGAGCTCACTTTCCACCCCCCCGGCCCGAGGCGCATGGCGATCGCCGGTGATTCTCGATGACCTGACCGCCGACCTCATCTGGCCGCGATTGCTCAAGGCCGGCTCGCTTTCGCTCCGGCCCAGCCGCCTGTTCCTCGCGTTCTTCTACCTCATCGGTGTCGCCGCGATGGTGGCGATCGCGGGATCGCTGGATGGGGTCGAGGGCAACGCGCTCGCCCTGGCGGGGGAAGAGTGGCTCGGGCATTTGGCCGGTCTCATCAACTCCTGCGCGAGCATGGACGCGGCGGGGATCGGCCGCGCGCTCACCGGCATCTTCGTGGGCACGGCCTGGAACCTGCTCGTGGCGCATCCCGTGATCGCGGTGGTCTTTCTGCCGTTGCTCCAGATCTGGACCACGCTGATGGGCGGCGCGATCAGCCGGATGATCGCCATGGACTTTGCCCAGGGGGTCGGGCTCTCCTGGCCCGAGGGTCTGGGGTACGCGATCGGCCGCTGGTCCTCCTTTGCTGGGAGTGTCCTGGGGCCGCTTGCGTTGATGTACGCGATTCTGCTGGCGATGGCCGTTGGCGGCTGGGCGATGTTCAACGTTCCCATCCTGAACATTCTCGGCGGCGCGCTGTGGGTGCTCTTTCTCATCGGCGCGGCGGTGGTCACGGTCATCATGCTCGCCATGACGCTCGGCGGGCCGATGCTCGTCCCTGCCGTCGCCTGCGAGGGCACGGATGCCATCGACGCGGTCCAGCACGCCTATTCCTATGTGTTCGCCAAGCCCCTCCGCCTGCTGGTCTACATCGCCATCCTCGCGGCGCAGTTCTTCCTTGTCGCACTGGTCGTGGCGGCGGTGGTCTGGCTGATTGTCAACATTGCGCAGACCGCGGCCGCGACATGGGTCGGTGCCGCGGGGACACGCGTGATCGCCGGGGAGGCGGGGCTTGAAGGCGTCGATGCGGCCGCCGCGGCCGCCGTGCGGCTCTGGACTGCCATCCCCATCCTCCTCGGCTCCGCGTTCGCGGTCAGCTACTTCTGGTCCGCGGCGACCGTGCTGTACCTCGCGATGCGGCGCATCTGCGACGGCCAGGACATCAGCGAGGTCTGGGTGGATACGGTCGTTCCCGGAACGATGGCCGAGCGCCGCTCCGCCCCTAGGTCGGGCTCCGCACCCGCAGGCTCGATCGAGGACAACGGTCCCGCGGATGAGACATGAACCCATCCTTGCTCGATGATGCGATCGCGCTCGCCGGTGCGCTGGCAGAGGCCGGTGTGCAGACGATCGAGTACAGAGCTGCGGATGCGGACTGGCAGTCTGTCGCGGCACGCACCACCGATCTCCCGGGCCTGATCGTCGCATCGGGCGACGGGTTCGAGCTGCGCTGGACCGGCGGCGGGGCGCGGATCCAGCAGGGGCAACTCAAGTGGTGGGGTTGTCCGGGGCTCCCGGCGATTCCGCAATGACCTCCGGAACGGGGAGCAGGTCCGCCTGTGTGAGTCGCTCCGGAAGATCGTCCAGTCGCACGGCCCGCTCGATCCGGTATGCGCCGATCGCCGTTCGCCGAAGATTTGCCAGGCACCCCGCGTGACCCGTGAGCGCAAGCCCGATGTCCCGGCCCATCGAACGGATGTACGTCCCCTTGCCGCAGTGGATGCGCAGATCCAGGAACGGATACGCATAGCCCAGCACATCAATGGCGTGGATGATCACGGGGCGCGGTTCGAGCTCGATGAGGTTTCCTTTGCGGGCCTGCGCATAGGCCCGCTGCCCATCGATCTTCATCGCGGAGAATGCCGGGGGCCGCTGCTGAATGATGCCGCGGAATGATCCGAGCACGCGCTCGACATCCGCGCGCGTCGGCACAGCCTCGGGCACGGGGTTCGGCACGAGCGGCCCCTCGTAGTCCTCGGTCTGCGATGCGTGCGCAAGGTCGATGCGTGTCTCGTATTCCTTCTCATCCGCCATCAGCTTGTCGCTCATCCGCGTTGCTGCGCGCCCGACCAGGATGATCAACAGCCCGGTTGCGAGCGGATCGAGCGTCCCCGCGTGGCCCACGCGAACGCTCTTGGGCGCGCCTCCGGCGATCACCCGCCGCTTGACCGCCGCCACCACGCGCGCAGATGACACTCGCACATCGGCGGGCTTGTCGATGAGCATCAGCCCCGCTATCTGCGCCGGTTGACCCTCAGTCACTCGCGCTCTCCAACCACAAGCCACACCCGTTCAACCCGCCCGCGTGAGTAGTTCAATCCGGAGATCATGCCCGGCAATGGCTGCCGCAGGGCCTCGGCGGTGAAGCTCGAGGACAGATCCTCAATCAGAATCCCGCCTTCGTTTGTCGAGGCCCACACGTCACGAGCATCCGCGGCCACACGCTGGATCCGCCCCCGCGACAGGAAGATGAGGCTGTCTTCCTGATACCCCACCGCCGCGATCGGCCGTTCACCCGATGGGTCTGCTTCGTGGATCGCCTCGACGATCCTCGTGCTCATTCGGTTCGCCGCGGGCGCGAGCGTCTGGAACAGCAGCGCCAACATCAATGCAGCTGCGATCAGCGATCGCAGCTGCGCCTGCACCCATCGGCCGCCCCACATCGATCGTGCTGTCTGCACCAGCACGAACACAATCCCGACGTACCACAGGCTCGTGATCGTCGCTTCGTTGTTCACATCATCAAAGCCCGACAGCAGCGCGAGCAGCGCGATCCCCGCCGCCAGAATCCCCACGCCCACCAGCCCCCAGATGACAAATCCGATCCGTGTGCCCCATTCGCGCAACCCGGTCAGCCGCCCACTGCCCGCCGCGAGCACCGCCCGCCCCGACAACAGCGCGATGGCAGGGTACAGCGGCATCGTGTAGTGCGGCAGCTTCGTTGAGACCAGTTCAAACACGATCCACGCCGGCAGGATCCACGCAAGCAGGAACATGCTTGCGTCAGCGCGACGACGCTTCAACGCTCGCCGCACAGCAAGCCCGGTCATCAGCACGCCCGGCCAGAACAGCACGCAGAGCGCGACCACGTGATAGCCCGGCGGACCCCAGTGCCCCTCCTTTGCCCCTGCCGACCGCCCGAGTGTCTCATCCAGCACCGTCTGCAGATACACCTCCCACCCGACCCGAGACGCGACGGCAATCACCCACGGCATGACCAGCGCGGCGACGATGGCGGCCCCCATCGCGGGCCTCAACCGCAGCATCCATCGCCAACTCTTCATCTGCCAACACAGCGCGCCGCATGTCAGCGCGGCGATCATCGGCGTGATCGGGCCCTTCGCCAGCACGCCCAAGCCGATCGCCGCCCACAGCAGCGCGCACATCCCGACCGGCACGCCGCGGCCCATGCGCGCCCGCCGCCAGCATTCCCACAGCGCCCATTGCGTCCCCACCACCGTTAGCAGGAGCACCTGATCCGCCCGCGCCTGATGCGCATCCCACGCCACGAGCGGACACACCGCCAGCAGAGCAGCCCCCATCGCCGCGGCCCGCGGGTCCATCAGTCGCAGTCCCAGCCGCCACGTCAGGAGCACGCTCGCGATTGCGCACAGCACGCTTGGCAACCGGAACACCCAGATGTTCCCGTGTGCGTATTGCCCCGGCGAGTCGCCGAACACCGCGATCGACCCGCATTGCAGCCAGTACACCAGCGGCGGCTTGTTGAGCCGCGGCCGGTCCTGAATCCGCGGCACCACAAAGTCCCCGCTCTCCCACATCTGCCGCGACGCCTGGGCAAACCGCGCCTCATCCCGGTCGATGGGCTGAATCACCCAAAGTCCGGGCAAGAAAACCGCCAGGCACAGCAGGACCAGCGCGACCCCTGCCCCCGACCACCGCCCGGACCATCGGCGCAAGCCTTGCGCATCCGACGCCGCGCTCGCGGCCTGCGAATGATCAGTCTTCCCACTCCCTCCCGGGTTCTGAAGGATCAACCTCGCAATGGCAAGCCCTGGCGTCCGCATGGCGAGCGACTATAACCGCGGGCTGGCTTGGCCGGTTCGGCTGGTGCACATTGTCCTGGCGGGCATTGCCGATTGGTTCGGTCCTCTCTGGGGCTGGCTCTTTGGGACCGCACGCCGGCGATGGACCGTGCCGCTCGCCCTCGCGCCGCTCGCGTTTGTGCTCGTCTATCCCTTTGACGGTGTGCTGCACGCCGCTGCCCGGTGGATTGCGGGGTGGGTACTGAGCGGCGACATCCGCCGCGAATGGGAGGCCTGGCAGCAGTTTGGCGCAGTCGGGTCTGTTCTGTGTGTCTCCGCCCTTGTTTTTCTTCTGGATCGCCCCCGCGCCCGCAAACTCCTCGATCTATACGCGGCATCCCTCATCGGGCTCGCCGTGTACTCCGTGCTCAAGATGGGCATCGGCCGCCCCCGCCCCAAGTTCGAGGATCCGTGGACCATCCTCGGGCCGTGGGGGGCGTATCCCCTCGGTCCGGAAAAGGGCGTGAGGCACGCCTGGGAAGCGGGGGCTGAACTTTGGTCAGTGCCCTCCAGCCACACCGTCGCCGCGGTGATCCTCGCATGGTTCCTCATCCGGATGTACCCCGCGATCTGGCCCCTCGGCGTCGCGGCGGTCTGCCTTGTCGGCTCGGCTCGCATCATCTTCAACGCGCACTGGCCCAGCGATGTCGTTGCCGGCGCGTTCCTGGGATTTGCGATTGCACGTGCCGCCATCGACGGATGGTGGGGGGTCAAGGGCCTGGATTGGCTCTGGCGAAAGACCGTCAGTCCTCTCGCCGAACCCGCCTATCCGCGCCTCGCGGCCGCCATGGGGGAAGAAGCTGAGCCAAGCCCGAGAACTCGCACGGAAAGACAGCCGATACAGGGGTAGACTTCGGGCCTTGAAAATCCCGGAGAGGTGTCCGAGTGGCCGAAGGAACGCGACTGGAAATCGCGTAAACGGGTAACTGTTTCGGGGGTTCGAATCCCCCCCTCTCCGCTTGAAGCAGCCCTTGCGAACGCAAGGGCTGTTTTCATTTCTGCTCGCGAACATTGAATCGTTCGACAGTGGCCATCGCCCGGCCACCATCCTGTCCGGGCAGGACCCCGCCGGATCCCGCGTTGCACATGCGGCGCGATGCCGCGGCATCGGCCCTATTGGCCGGAGTCGAGCCGTCGGCCCGCGTGCCCCAAACGCGGATCGAATGGCTGGGCTCTTTACTTCCCACGGCGTGGGCGAGCCGGCGCCTTCGCAGCCGGCAGGGTACCGGCGGCTCGCTTCCCATGAACCGTCGGGACAACGCGCTGTGCTCGTTCCGGTGAAGTCTCAAGCATCTCCGCGATCGTGGATGCCCCCAGGGCGCTCTCGACCATGCCGATCGCCTCATCAAGTCGCGCGTGGAGCTTGCAGAGCTTGACCGCGTGAGAGGGAATGTTCAGCGGGCACTTGGTGATGCGCTCGATGGGATCGACGGCGTTCACGACATCGAGGATGGTGATGTCCTTGGCGGACCGCTGGAGGGTGAATCCTCCGCTGGGCCCGCGCTGCGCGGTGACGATCCCCACGCGCCCCAGGCCCTGCAACACCTTGGAGAGGTACCCCGGCGAAACCTGCGTGGCTTCGGCGATCTCGCCGGTCGTGCAGGGCTTATCGGGCTCGGCGGCGAGGTGAACGACGGCCCGAAGGGCATATTCGGCGGTGCTGGAGAACATTGGGTCCCCGAGTAATGGATTTGTTTATCCAGATATGTACAATGATAGGGACCCGGTTCGGCCCTTTCCGCCCCAGAATAGGAGGTTTCGATGCTCGGCTCGATCACCCCACACATGACGATCGTCGAGATTCTGCGCGAGCACCCCGCGGCCGAGGGCGTGCTGTCGCGTTTGGGGATCGACAACTGCTGCGGCGGTCACGCGACACTGGCGGAACACTGCCAGCGGCTCCGGCTCGATCCCGCGGCAGTCGTGAGCGAGATCGGCCACGCGCTGTGCCGCGGTGAGCAGGCCGGCGGCAAGGACCAACTCCACCAGCGCGCCGCGCGGACCAGGGCGCTGCTCGGGCAGGTGGTCGAGCTGAGCCGGCGCGTGGCGAGTGTGCATGGGCCGCATCGGCCCGAGCTTGTGGAGCTGGAGCGGGTTGTGGAGTCCCTGGTGCGAGGGATCGCGGCGCGGATCGACGAGTCAGAGCAGCGGCTGCTGACCCACGCGCGCCGCAACGGGGCTGACGCCCTCGGAGTGAGAGTGGCGGAGCGCGAGGCCGCGCACCGGGCGTTGATGGCGCTGCTGCAGCGCTGCGGCGAGTTGACCGCCGGGTTCCGTGCGCCGGCGGAGGCGTGCGGGTCGTGGCGTCGGCTCATGGACCTGCTCATCGAGCTGCAGACCGATGTGCAAGAGACCTCGCGGCTGGAACACCTCGAGCTCGCGCAGCCGGCGGCATAGCGCCCAGGCCCGGAGCCGCCATCGTGGCAACACGGCACGACACCTCAGCCAGGAAGAAGCAGGCCGATGCGCCCCGCACGGTGCACCTGCCCGTGCTGGGAAAGAGCCTGGCGCAGGCCGATCGACGCCTCAAGCGGCGACGGCGCATCCGTGCCTGCGTGCTCGCGGGGGTCTGGGCGCTGATGATCGCCCACGTGACGCACTGGGCCATCACCGGGCGTTCGGTCGCGCCGTTTGTGTTGTCGGATGCCATGAAGACACTGGAACTCGGGCAGATCAACCCCGGCTTTCTGCTTTTCGCGGCTGCACTGCTTGTGACGCTCGTGTGCGGCCGATTCCTGTGCGGCTGGGCGTGCCATATGGGCGCGATGCAGGACCTGTGCGCCTGGTGCATGAAGAAGTGCGGCGTGCGGCCGCGCATGTTCCGGTCTCGGCTTCTGGGCTATGTCCCGCTGCTCCTCGCGCTCTACATGTTCGTCTGGCCGACAGCCAAGCGCATCGCGATCCTGCCGGTGCTCGAACAGGTCTGGCCGGGTGGTGCGGCGATGCTCGGACCGGTTGCGCCCTTTCCCGGGTGGAGCACGAAGCTGATGACGACGGACCTCTGGGCGGGATTGCCCACCGTCGCCGTTGCGATTCCCTTCCTGCTGCTGTGCGGGTTTGCAACCGTGTACTTCCTTGGCGCACGCGGCCTGTGCCGATACGGCTGCCCGTACGGCGGTTTCTTCCTGCCCGCGGAGCAGCTGGCGGTGGGACGGGTGGTGGTGAACCCGGACCTGTGCGACGGATGCGGCCGGTGTACCGCCGCGTGCACGGCGGGGGTCCGTGTGCTCGAAGAGACCAAGGCCTTCGGCATGGTCGTGGATCGCAACTGCATGCGATCGCTCGACTGCGTGGCGGCCTGCCCGCACGATGCTCTCCGCCTCGGAATCGCCCGGCCCGCTGTGCTCAGCCGCGCAACGACCGAGCGCCCGCCACGCCCCTCCTCTGACCTGAGCTTCTCGCAGGAAGCGGGCATCGCCGGGCTGTTTGCCGCGGGATTCTTCGCCACGCGCGGGCTCTACGGCGTGATCCCGCTGCTCCTGAGCGTAACCCTCTCCGCCATCGCGGCATTCGTGATCTGGCGTGCATGGCACTTGCAGACACAGCGCGATGCGCGGCTGGTCGGTGTGCAGCTCAAACGCGCGGGAAAAGTACGCGCCGGCGGATGGGCGCTCCGCGGGCTGGCCGCGGCGACGCTCGTGCTGATCGCGCACTCCGCCACCGTGCAGGGTGCACAGTGGTGGGGGGGTGTTCTCGATGGGCGCACGATGGCGACCCGCGAGCAGGTGTTCGGCACGGACCCTGCGGGCGTGCAGCAATCAGACCGCGCAACGGCGCGGCAAGCCCTGTGGTGGTACCGATGGGGCCGCTCGATCCGCGAGGGAGGGATCGGTCTGCTGCGCACCCGCGAGATCGAGCATCGCGAGGCGTGGCTGCTGCTGGTCTCGCAAGAGCACGCGCTCGCCGCGGCCAAGCTGCGAGGGCTCATCCGCGGCGATGCTCCCGTCGATGCGCTCGTGGCGGACCTGGCGCGCGTGCTCCTGATGCTCGGCGACACCGCGGGTGCGCGCCAGGAACTGGAGCGAGCCTGCGCAATCGACTCTCCGCTGGGCGATTCGCGCCGACTGCTCGGATGGGTCAGGCTGACTCAAGGCGAGCACGCCGCTGCCGCGGCATCGCTCCAGCGCGCCATGGATGAAACCGCGGAAGATCCGGCGACGCTCGATCTTCTTGCCACCGCCTGGGCCGCGGCCGGAGAAGGCCGACGAGCGATCGATGCGCTCGTGCGGTTGTCGAAGGCGGGCCCGGATGCCGCCGCATACGCACAGGCCAAGGGCGTCCAGCTCCTGGACCTGCTGGGAAGCCCCGACCCCGAAGGCGAGTGGCGGGCCCTGGTTCGGGCAAGCCCGGGGGCTGACCGAGAAGTTCGCGGCCCAGGCTGAAAGGAATCAGAAAAGCTTGACAGCCGGCCCAGCCGATGTAAACTGGATAACAGGATATAGAAATACGCTATAGGAGCCCCCCATGCTCTCGCTTGCACGGCATCGGTACTGGTTGTTCGCCGCGGGCGGATGCGCCGGCGCGCTGGTCCTCGCCACCGTCGTGTACGCCGCGATCATCACGCTCACGCTCGAGGACATGCACCTCAGGGGCACGCAGGCGGGCATGGTCGGTCCGGACATCATCTACACCGAAGAGAACTGCATGGACTGCCACTCGAGCGTCGACGGCACGCCGAGCATCCACTCGCAGTGGGCCGGCAGCCTCATGGGCAACGCAGGCCGCGACCCGCTCTTTTTCGCGCAGATGGCGACGGCGAACCAGGATGTGGAGAACGTCGGCTACTTCTGCCTGCGATGCCACGTTCCGATGACCTTCGTGACCAACCACGCCATGCCGGCCGACGGCAGCGCGATGAACGATCTCGACAAAGAAGGTGTGAACTGCCACTTCTGCCACGCGATGGTGGACCCGGTCTATAAGCCCGGCGTCAGCCCTCCGGAAGATCTGGCGATCCTCGCCGGCCTCCCCGGAGGGCCGCCCGAGTACTACGCCAACGCGCAGTTTGTCCTGGATCCCTCAGGGACACGTCGCGGCCCGCGGCAGGACACCTTCGCGTTGCACGATGTCATCCCCTCCGAATTCCACAAGACCGGCGAGTTTTGCATGACCTGCCACGAGGTCGGAAACGTCGCCGTCTCGCGTCAGCCCGATGGGACCTACCGCTACAACACGCTCAACGAGCGAACGCCGGATGAAAACCCGCACGAGCAGTTCCCGCTCGAGCGCACCGGCTCGGAGTGGAAGCTCTCGGCCTTTGCCAACGGCGGTGTCAACATGGGCGGCCGGTTCGGAGGAACCGGCGGCCCCGTCGTCAGCACATGCCAGGACTGCCACATGCCCAAGCGCGAGGCGCAGGCCTGCTTCTTCGGCCCGGTTCGGCCGGATGTCGCGGGGCACGAGTTCGCCGGTGCATCCGCACAGGTCCTCGACCTCATCATGGCGTACATCGGCGATGAAGAGCCGCAGACGACCGAGGCGCTCCAGGCCGGACGCGCCGCGGCGGTCGGAATGCTCGAGAAGGCCGCAACCCTGCAGCTCTCGATGGTCGATTCGGACCTGAACGTCCGGGTCATCAACGAGTCCGGACACAAGCTGCCCACCGGCCACATCGAGGGCAGACGCGTGTGGATCAACGTGAAGTTCCGAAACGCACAGGGCGACCTCATCGCCGAGCACGGGCACTACGACCTGGAGGAAGCAGAGCTCGATGAGGCCTCGACCACCGTCTACGAGATGCACCTCGGGCTCAGCGTCTACGCATCGCAGGTCACCGGTCTGCCCGCCGGGCCGACCATCAAGATGTCCCTCGCCGACACGATCATGAAGGACAACCGCATCCCGCCCCGCGGCTTCAACAACGCCGCGTTCGCCGCGGCCGGCGCGCCCGTCGTCGGCCATGCCTACGCGGATGGTCAGTACTGGGATGACCGCCCGTTCGCCGTGCCTCCCGGCGCGCACCTCGCGGAAGTTGCCCTGTACTACCAGCAGACCCCGCGGCACTACATCGAGGCGTTGCGTGACCAGAACACCACCGATCACTGGGGCAACACCCTGCACAGCCTGTGGACCGCGACCGGCAAAGGCGCCCCGATCCTGATGGCCTCGGCCACGCTGGATGTGCAGACATGCGTTGCGGACTTCGACGCAAACGGCATCGTCGGCGTCGCGGACATCTTCGCCTTCCTCGCCGCCTGGTTCTCCGGCAGCCCCGCCGCGGACATCGACGGTGTCGGAGGCGTCGCCGTGCCCGACATCTTCGCCTTCCTGCACACGTGGTTCGCAGGGTGTGTCTGAGCGGAGCACGCGACCTCCGAGTCCGTGAGGCGTGGCGGAAACGCTGAGCTTCTCGAAGTGGCCCGATCCATCCAAACAACGAACAAGTTTCGGGCTTCCGGCGATTTTTTCGGCCAGAAACTAGAAAAGCCGGTTGACTTCTGCCCGCATGGACGATATCAAGATATAGAACTCTAGATATAGAGCACTCCAGCCCGGAGCCCGATCCATGAACTCCAAGCCCAACCAGAACCCGCAGCCCCTGCCCGTCGCCACGTCCGCCGCGGTCGGCGCCTCCGATCCCGCGCACGAGCGCTTCGCCGTGCTCGTCTCGATCGGGCTCAGCGCTGCGGCCATCGTGGGGATGGTCGGGCTCGCGGCGGTGATCGGGTGGACCCAGCGGCAGATCCAGCTCGATGCCCACGCCGGCACCACCCTCACGCTCTTCGACAGCTCGCGCGTCATCCACGGACGCGAGATGTTCGCCACCGCCTGCATCGCCTGCCACGGCGAGGACGGGCGAGGCAAGCCCGGCCTGGGCAAGGACCTCACCGCCAGCGCGTACGTCCGCACCAACGCCGATGGACTGCTCAAAGCGATGATCAAGGAAGGTCGCCCCGCCGATCACCCGCTCAATACCACCAAGGTCATGATGCCGCCCAAGGGCGGAAACGACAAGCTGACCGACGGCGACATCGACGACATCGTGCTCTATGTCCGGGCCTTGCAGGATCCAAAGCAGGTTGCCCGGAATGTGTCCCTCATCGCCAAGGCCCCGGCCCCCAGCGAGGCGGAGACCGCCGCGGCGGCGGATGCCGCGATGGCCGCGGCGGGTGGCGATGCCGAGCTGGCCGCGTGGATCGCCAGCGGCACCAAGCTCTACGCGTCAAGCTGCATCGCCTGCCACGGACCCGGCGGAGCCGGAATCAAGGGCAACGGCAAGGCGCTCGTCGCCAACGAGTTCATCCAGAGTCTCGACGATGATGCGCTCCTGGCGTTCATCCAGAAAGGTCGCGACCCCGGCGACCCCAAGAACACGACCGGCGTGGGCATGCCCGCCCGAGGCGGCAACCCCGCGCTCTCCGAAGACGACATTCTCGACATCATTTCGTATCTCCGGACGCTGCAGCCCGCCGCGGATGCGGGCGCGAGTGCATCAAGCGCAGCCAAGTGATCAGATGCGGGAGCCAGCGATGCGCACACAACCAGACACAACCCGGCGCATGACGCTGCCAGCCGCGGCAGTACTGGTCGCGGCCCTTCTCTCGGTCCTCGCGGGCTGTGAGAGCGGC
>JAEYUO010000093.1 GCA_023432465.1 Planctomycetota bacterium
GCCAAGGGCCGCGGCCGCAAACCGGACCGGGTGACTGTGTACCGGACGCTGAACGCGCTGGTGGAGGCGGGAATTGCCCACAAGATGGACCCGGGCGACCGGGTGTTTCGGTTCGGCCTGACGGGCGACCACGCGGCCCATGTCCCGTCGATCGGGAAGTCGTGCGGGTGCGGAGAGTCCGAGAACTGCGGGCACCCGGCGACAGCGGTGGGTGCACCCCGCATTTCTGAGCAGGGCCATGGCCACCCGCATTTTCTGTGCGAGAGTTGCGGGAAGGTCGAGTGCATGGAAGACACGGAAGTGGTGCTGCAGCCCAGGGCGGGGGGCCCGAGACGCTCGGTCCGGCAGCAGGAAGTGCTGCTCAAGGGCACCTGCGGGGAATGTGACCCTGCCGAGAAGCCGGCGGCGTAACGGCGGGGGTGGCCGGGCGCGTAAGACTGGTACCCGGGCGTGCGGCCAGTCGGCCCGTGCGGGGTACAAGGAACCGAGCCATGTCGCACACAGCACTTTCTTCATTTGGACGATTGGTCGCGGTGAGCGGGGCGGCGGCGGCGATGTGCGCGGCGGCATGGGCCGGGCCGGTGAACAAGAACTGGATCGCCGGGAACGCCACGTGGTATGTGCATGTGGATTCCGAGGCGGCGATTTCCTCATCGCTTGGTCAGTACGTGGTCGCGAATCGAGGTCGGCTCGGCCTTGAGGGAATGGACGGCCTTCGCGCGCTGGGGATTGATCCGTTCAAGGATGTGAAGGGCGTCACGATTTATGACACGGATGACAATCCCGATCATGCGATCGTGATCGCCAGCACGACCTCGGCGATCGAACAGCTTGTGGACATGCTCAAGTCTGACCCTGCGACCCGGACCATGACCGTCGACGGGCACGCGATCATCGCCTTCGATGACAAGGGCAAGACGCAGTACTGGCACATCCGGCCGGGGGATGCGCCCGATGCCCGGGTGGTGTTCATCTCGGATGACTGGAAGATCGTGACCGATGCGCTCAAGGTTGTCGATGGCGCGACCACGAGCCTCGCGCGTGTCGGGCCGGGCGCGCCGCTCGCGGGGGATGCGGGCTCGGGGTCGATCCTGTTCATTCGCGCGGCGGAGCTGCCGAGCAACGTCAAGAACAACCCGGATCCGAATGCAAGCGCGCTGCTCAGCCAGGTGGGCGGCGTGCAGATCGATGTCGGCGAACGCGAGGGCGAGATCTTCGGCGAGGCGCAGCTGTTCACCGCTTCCGGCGAGGATGCGGCGAACATGGCGCAGGTCGCGCAGGGGCTGCTTGCGCTGGGGCGCATGATCACCAAGGACAACGCGGACCTTGCGCCGATCAACACAGTGCTGGGCGCGATGAAGATCGAGCCGCAGGACCGCCAGTTGAAGGTCAACTTCCGCTACCAGAGCAAGAAGGTCGTTGAGGCGGCGGAGTCCATGCTGAGCGCGCGTGAGAAGTCGGCTGCCCGCGATGCCGAAACGAAAGAGAGCACCCCCTGAGCAGGCTTGGGATTCCAGCTTCGAGGCCGAGTGCGGGCGTGAAGGAGGGCCTTCGGACCGCGGTGGCGGCGTGCGCATCCACGTTGCCCGGGACGCTGCGGATCCCGTCGGACGAGGAGCTGGCGGCGAGCTCTCAACAGGGCGACCGCGAGGCGTTCTCGGTGCTGGTCACGCGGTACACCAACAGGTTGTTCAACTTTCTGAAGCGCCGAGCCCCGAGCGATGCGGATGCCGAGGATCTGACGCAGGACACGTTTGTACGGGCATGGACGAAGATCGGAACGTACAAGCCGGGGATGCGATTCTCGACGTGGCTCTACACGATCGGAACGAACCTGGCGGTGACACGGGCACGCACCCGGAGGCTCCCGATGGCGGGAACGCTGGCCGCGGAGCCCGCGGCGACGGAGACCGGACCGGGCGACGGCCCTGATGAGCTGGCGGTCCGGCTGTGGAGGGCGGCGGATGAGGTGCTGCCGGAGGAGCAGCGGTCGGCGGTGTGGCTGCGGTATGCGGAGGACCTGGGGGTTCCGGAGATTGCACGCGTGCTGGGGAAGAGCCGCGTGAACATCCGGGTGATGCTGTTCCGAGCGCGGCGGACGCTGGCGGCGGAACTGGCGAAGATCGATGGCAACGGGAAGGACGGTGCGAGATGAGTGCCCAGGGGAATCGGATGAATCGGGACTCGCGCGTGGAGTCGCTGCTGCGCTCGGCGGATGCCGCGCCGTGGGTCGCCGCGCCGGCGGGGCTGCACGAGCGGGTCATGGCCTCGCTGGACACGGGAGTCGCGGTCGGTGGCGCCTCGGGCGAGCGTCCGGTGTGGAGGTACGGGGCGTGGGCGCTTGCCGCGTCGGTTGCGGTGCTGGCGGGCGGGCTGGGGGTGATCGCGGGGGCTGCGCTGTGGCGATCGGTACCGACGGGCGAGCTGCTGGCCGGTGCGCTGCCGGGTGAGTCGGCCGATCCGGAGAGCTTGGCGGCTGCCGGCGTTGCGCAACAGTCTGAGCGGCCTGCGGTCGTGCTTGCCCGCGCGTTTGAGGACCTCCGGCCCGCGGGCTCATCGCGGCTGGTGGCATCGGTCGCCGCGCCGATGCGGAGTGAAGCCGCGGGCCTTGCGGCGGAGACACGGCAGGCAGCGAAGACGGTGCTTTCGCGGCTGCCGTTTGTGTCGATGGACTGACCCCCCCCCACCCACCCTACCCCCCCACGACCACCCGCCGCGGCTGCGCGGGTCATTCCACCAAGGGGCGGGTCAGTCGCTCGATCGTGCCGTTCTTGGTCTCGACGAGCACTTCATCGGCTTCATCGAGGAACAGGCCGTGGTCGAGCACGCCGGGGATGTCATTGATTTCCGCTGCCAGCTCGTCGAGGTTGCGACCCTCGCCGAGTGTCACATCGATGATCAGTGAGCCGTTGTCGGTGAGAAAGAGGTGCCCGTCCAGCGTGCGCCGGACGACGCCGTTGAGCCCGAGCCGCCGGAGGCTTGCACGGGTGCTGGCAAGGCCGAAGGCCAGCACCGCGATGGGGAGCGTCGCCCGCTCGCCGAGGCGGTGGACCATCTTGTTTTCCTGCACCATGTAGACGCGGCGCTTCGCGGCGTAGGCCACGATCCGCTCGCGGGTCATGGCGCCGCCCGCGCCCTTGATCATCCGCAGCATCGGATCGACCTCATCCGCGCCGTCGAAGAGGAAGTCGACTTCCTCTTCCATGGCGAAGTCGACCAGGGGGAGGCTCTGCGACCGCGCGAGCGTTTCGGTGATGTGACTCGTCGGCACGCAGCGGATGTCGAGCTTCTCTTCCTTGACACGCTCGGCCAGCGCGACGATCGCGCGCGAGGCGGTGCGACCGGTGCCAAGGCCGACGATCATCCCCGAGGTGATCTCGGCGATAACGGTATCAACGAGCGGATCTGCGGTTCTGGGTCGGCTACTCAAAGCGAATCCCCTGTGCAAGCTCGAACTTCCCGCCGTAGTTTATGGTCGATGTCTGCCGCCGCATGTACGCCTTCCAGGAATCCGAGCCGGATTCGCGTCCGCCGCCGGTATCCTTCTCGCCGCCGAAGGCCCCGCCGATCTCGGCGCCGCTGGTGCCGGCGTTGACATTGGCGATGCCGCAGTCGCTGCCGGAGCCCGTCGGCGAGAGGAAGCGCTCGCTGGCGCGGATGGATTCGGTGAAGATCGCCGACGACAGGCCCTGATCGACGCCGTTGTGCATCGCCATGGCCTCATCGAGGTCTTTGTACGTGAAGACGTAGAGAATCGGCGCGAAGGTTTCCTCGAGCGCGATGGGCAGCTTGTTGTTCCTGGGCGCGCGGATCAGCGTCGGCTGAACGAAGTGGCCCTTCATTCCGGCGGGGGCGGCACGCTCTCCGCCGAAGAGCACGGTGCCCCCCTGCTCCTTGGCGGCCTTCACCGCGGCGAGGAACCCGTCCACAGCCGCGGCGTTGGCCAGCGGCCCGATGAGGGTGCCTTCCTTGAGCGGGTCGCCGATGCGGGTCGCGACCTGCTGATAGGCGGCGGTCAGACGCTCGATGAACTTGTCCGCGATCGATTCGTGCAGGAGGAGGCGGCGAGTCGTGGTGCATCGCTGCCCGGCCGTACCCACCGCGCCGAAGACGGTCGATCGCAGCGCGAGCTCCTGGTCGGCATCGGAATGGATGATGACTGCGTTGTTGCCGCCAAGCTCCAGCAGCGACCGGCCGAGGCGTGCGGCGACGACCTGACCCACAGCGCGGCCCATGCGGCAGGAACCGGTTGCGGAGATGAGCGGCAGGCGACGATCGGCGACCATCGGCTTGCCGACGGCATCATCGGTCCCGACGATGAGCTTGAAGATCCCGGGGTGGCCGAGCTTGTTCGCCACGCGCTCCGCGATGGCGTTGGTCGCGACGGCGATGATCGGCGTGAACAGGCTGGGCTTCCAGATGGTCGAATCGCCGCAGACCGCGGCGAGCATCGCGTTCCAGCCCCACACGGCGTTGGGAAAGTTGAACGCGGTGATCACACCGACCGGCCCCAGCGGCAGCCACTGCTCGAAGAGCCGGTGGCCGGCGCGCTCGCTCGGGAACACCTGTCCGGGCAACTGGCGCGACAGGCCGACTGCAAAGTCCGCGATGTCGATTGTTTCCTGAACCTCGCCGAGGCCCTCAGCGCGGATCTTGCCCATCTCGAGGCTGACCAGCCCGCCCAGCGGTTCCTTGAAGCGACGGAACTCCTCGCCGAGCTCTCGCACGAGCTGGCCCCGGGCGGGCGCGGGGACTTCGCGCCACTTCTTGAAGGCCTCGACGGATTCGGCGATGGTGCGGTCGAGCGCGGCGGAATCATCCAGCCTTACGCCGCCGAGAATCTCGCCGGTGGCGGGGTTCTCCGAGACGATGATTCCATCGTGAACGCCGGGGGATTTCGCCGCGATGCGCGAGGGCGCGACAAATCGCGGATCGTCCGTCAGACCGAGTGCGCGGATCGGATCAGAGCTCATGGGGCATAGTATGGCCGAAGAGGGCGGTGGGAGGCTTCGGGTCCTCAGTCCTTGGTCCTGAGTCCTGCTGAGTCGATCCGTTCTGCGGCCGCCAGGTTCAGGTCACTGCACCGGGACGGTCCACCCTATTCTCCCCGTATGCTCCCGATTGTTCTTGCGACTGCCAACCCGCACAAAGTTGATGAGCTTCGCGCGATCTTCGCCGCGGCGGGGATTGATGTGATCGGGCTCAATGACCTGCCGCCGGAGTGCATCCCCGCCGGCGGTCTTCGCGAGCCGGAGGAGACGGGTAGGACGTTCGAGGAGAACGCGACGATCAAGGCGCTGTCGTATGCGAAGCAGACCGGGCGGGTGTGCCTCGCGGATGATTCGGGGATCGAGATCGATGCGCTTGCGCTGGCGGATGGCACGCCGCGGCCGGGGGTGATCTCATCGCACTATTGCACCGACGGGCGCGAGACGGGCATGAGCCGGGCGGAGCGGGATGCGGCGAACAACGCGCGTGTGCTGCGGGAGCTTGAGCGGGTACGGGAGGGGTTGAGGGCGGCGCAGTTTGTCTGTGTAATGGTACTGGCGGGGCCAACTGCATCCGGTGGGGCAGGCGTCCCGCCTGCCGTCGCGCTGCCCGGTCGACACTGGCCAGTCGCGCCACCGAGTGTTCTTGCCGATCCTTGGGCTTCCGTCTCAACAAACCTTCGCGGTACATCTCGGCAGCTGCCACATTGGCAAGCTGGTGGTAGCACGTACTTCATCACCTTCAACACGCACGCGGGGGAACTGTCGGACGCCGAACGACAGATCGTGCTCGATGCTTGCTTCTTTTGGCACGAGAGGAAGCTCATGACGGAAGTCGTCGTGGTGATGCCCGACCACGTTCACATGCTCCTCACGCCTCTGCCGGTCGGCGATCACCGGTGGCACCTTCTCAGCGACATCCTCCACAGCATCAAGAGTTTCACGGCCCACGAGATCTCCAAGCGGCGGGGCATATCCGGTCCGGTTTGGCAAGATGAGTCGTTTGACAGGATCGTGCGCACCCCGCACGAGTATCGCGAGAAGTGGCGCTACATCGTCAAGAACCCGGTGAAGGCTGGGCTTGTCGCCCGGGCGTCTCACTACCCTTTCTTGCGTACGCGAGGCCAGCACGAGATCGCCGCACGCGCACACCCGCGCGGTCCTGCCGCCAATGCAGACGGCAGGCGGGACGCCTGCCCCACCGGATGCAAAGTCCTCGCCACTTCCCGCGGCGCCTTTGAAGGGCGAATCGGTATTCCGCCACGGGTGCCTGCGGGAAGCAACGGCTTTGGGTATGACCCGCTGTTTCTGGTTGCGCCGGAGTTTGTGCGGACGGGCGCGGAACTGGCGAGCGAAGAGAAGAATCGGATGAGCCACCGAGCCAAGGCGGCTGTGGAGATGGTGGGCCAGTTGAAGGGCTGAGGTCGATGCGACCGCATCTGGGCGCCGTTACTCGATCAATGGCTCATCCGCGACAGCGGCCTTTCGAGCCTCCTTGACGCGTCGAAGGAGGTCAGCGTGCTGTAACATGAATCGCACCACAACGGCGTCCATCCGGCTGCCCCAAAACACCTTGTTCAGTGAGTCGAGCTTTCTCTCCACGCCTTTCGGAAGGTTTGCATACTGACGCATGCGGGTCTTGCGGTCATTCGACGCGCCCCCGGCCGCGATCAAGTTTGACGCTTCTCGAAGGGTCCGCGCGGCGAGGGGATCGCCAACCGCCTCGAACGCCATGGCGTCCCGTTCCCAGTAGTCGCCAGAGGAGTTGAAGAAGTACTGAGACAAACCGCCGTTTCCGATTTGGCCGTTCGCCTCGCTGACCTGTCTGAGAACCAGTAGCAGTTGCGCCTCGTCGGGCCGAAGCGTCATTCCCTCTGGAGCCTCCGCCTCCCATGCCTGCGGAAAGCCTCGTTGCTCGCGAATGAAGTCGATTGCTTCACTCCGAAATGGACCGTCCTCACGATTCAGCGAAGACTCTGCGATGGCCATGGCTTCGTCGGGATAGGCGCGGGCGAGCGCGATAAGTGCGGGCTTAAAGACCCATGGCCATGGCCAGATATCCGGCGTGTCGAGGGCCCGATTAACTGCCTGTCGAGCGAGGTCGGGCGAGACGAGAACCGCCTGCTTGTTCAGTTCCTTCAGCACGAAGTGCAGAGTCCGGTCATTCGCGAGCGTGAGAATGCGGTCCGACTGCATCAGTTGCAGCGCTCGTGGGCCACCGTGGGCCGCAAAGAACTCGGCGGCCCACTTTGAGGGCGGCTTGGACGTATTGGTGAGGTTGTCCTCCGCCCATGCCAGCAGTTTTGCCGTGAACTCGGGCGCCGCCCAACCCTCCTCGATCGAGCGCTCGATGCCTTCGGCAATCGCATCGTGCTTGATCGACGCGTTCTCTGAGTCATCGTTGAGAATCGAGATAGCCCAATCCGATAAGTGCTCCTCGCCAAGCGCCGCGCGAGCCCGCATGGTGTACCGATAGACCTGCCAGTCAGGGTGGTCCCAAAGGTAACCAATTCGTTCGCCAAGTTGCCGGCACCGAGATTCCCACAACAGTTGAACCACACGACCGGCCGGGGAACTGGTATCAATATTGCCTTCCGCATTGGTCCAGACGCATTGACGCTGGCCAAGCGCGAGCAGGAGTTCGGCAACAGCGCGAGACCCCGCCTTTGTGAGGTGGATCTCAGCCACGTCTGCATCAAGTTCGTCGGTGCCCATGAGCCGATGCACCAGGCCCGGGATCTCAACATCCGCCGGGGGAGGGGCGGCGATCGCAGCATCGATCGCGTCTGACCGCTCGCGGAGCATCTGGCCGATGGAGTCGCGGAATGCGGCGCTGCGCGTCAACGCCCTCGCAAAATCCTTCATTGTCTTGCCAAGCGGGGACTTGCGCGCGACGAGCCAGACGTAGGCAATCGCCGCAAAGGCAAGACCGGCACCGAGAAACCACAACATCGCGAGGCTCCAGAGCACGAAGTCTACAGAGTGGCGTCCCCTTCCAGCAAATTGACGATGTGCTCTGCCGGTACTAATCTGCCCCTGCCCATGGTGCCCGCATCGTCCGGCCTTGTGCCGGGCGGATCGGGCTGAAAAGGGAAGTGCGGTGAGGCAGGGTGGTGCAAAAACCCCCTCCGATTCCGCCGCGGACGCGCCGCCGTAACGGGGCTGCGCGGGCTCGAAACTGCCACTGTTCCCCGGAGCGGGGAATGGGAAGGCCGAGCCCGCCGACCACTGACTTGAAAGTCTGTGGCACCCCGAAGCCGGAAGACCTGCCCTGGGCCGTGTTTCGTGCCCGCCCTCGCGATTGGGGCGCCGGCCGTGTTTCGCCGCGCAGTTCCCCGCGGCCATCCACACCGGCATGTTCCTCCCACCGCGAAGGCCAAATGGTCCGGGAGCCGCTCCGCGCGATTCGGAGTGATGAAGGCAGGTGCTTTGATGATGCAGTCTCGTTGTGTTCGTGCCGCGATGGGTGCGGCTGGTGCTGTTGCGGCGGTGCTTGGCGTGGTGAACTCTGCCAAGGCCGCGCTGCCCCCCTACGCGCTCGTCGGGTCGTTTGCGCTCCCCGCGGGCGCACCGGGAGACTTCAACCCTGTTCCGGTGGATGTGCTGCCCGATGGCCGGTTGATCGGCGTTGCGTCCGACGGCCGGATCGTTATACAGACAGCTGTGAATGCGGGGACGTATGTGCAGGCGGGCGCGATCGATGGGGCGGTGTTCGATGGCGCGTTCGGGAACTTCGGCGCCTCGTTCATCTCCGTCAGCCCCGATGGTTCGCGCCTGGCGATCGGCGACAACGGTGCGTTCAACCGGGTTCACTTTGTGGACACGGGATCACTCGCCCCGATAGCGACTTCGCCGACGGTGTTTGCGGCCGCCCCGAACTTTGACGGCGCGTGGGCGGATGGCTCGAGCTTGTATGTCTCGGGCTTCGGCTCGGCAGCGGGCGTGTGGAGGATTGATGTTGCAGGGCTGACATCGACACAGGTGGTTAGCAACGCGACGGGCGGAGCGGGTGGGATCGCGATCCGCGGCGGGCACATCTTTGCCGGGGACGGCTTCAACACCGCCGATGGCGGAACGCCGACCGGGAACGTGCGGGCGTTCGATCTGGCGGCGCTCGCCGGTGCGGGATCGGCGGTGAGCTTCGACATCGGCACGCTCGTTGCGGATGCGCTCAGCGCTTCGCCGGTGCGGTTTGATTCCGCGGGCAACATGCTGATCGGCGGCGGGGATTTCTTCGCCGGCTCCAGCGACTTTGGCTTCGCTGCAGTGGTGGATAGCGAGGCCATTCTTGCCGCGCTCGAAGGAGGGCCGCTCGCGCCGGATTCTGCCGAGCTGCGACTCTCGCCAGCGGGCGGCTTTGCTTACTACGGGGTCGAGTTCAACGAGTTCACGGGGGAGGTGCTGGTGTTTGCGGACGGTACCGCGTACCGGTACGCCGTGCCCGCGCCGGCCTGCCTGTCGCTGCTGGCGCTGGGCGGTGTGGCCGCGATGCGGCGCAGGAGGGGGGCGTGATGCGAGCATATGGACTTCGCTGCGTGGGATTCATTGCGGCAGGTCTGGCCTTCGCGGCCTCTGCAACTGTCGCTCGCGCCGGCGATTCGTGGTTCGCATCGAGCGTGCTGAGCTATCAGCCCGCGCCCGGGCAGTTTGTGAACAGCGCGCAGTACAACGATCCGGCCCGAGCGATGGGCGCGCCGACGGGCGGCGGAACGGTGAACCCCGACAACACCGGCGCCGTCACGCTGGGCGGCTTTGGCGGATCGATCGTGCTCGGGTTTGACCGTCCCATCCAGAACGATGCACGCAACCCGATGGGGCTGGACTTCATCATCTTTGGCAACGCCTCCTACGTCTCCGGCAATCCCAACCGCCGCTTTGCCGAGTGCGCGGTGGTCGAGGTGTCACGCGATGACAACAACAACGGGATCGCCGATGATGCGTGGTACCTGATCCCCGGCTCCCATCTCGCCGGGCCATTCGATGCGAGCCTGCACACCGTCACGTGGGACAACGACCCCGGCGACTTGACCTACCCACCTTCGCTTTCATCGTGGATTCCGCCGGGAACGCCGCTCATTCCGCCCGTTTTCATCTGGAGCACGACGACGCACCGACTGCCCACCGCCGTGTTCGGCGGTTCGGCGGTGCTGAGCAATCCACACGGGCAGGAGGCCACGACCGAGGGCGTGTGGGGATACGCCGACCACACGCCGACGCTGTTGCTGGGAGACATGAACGGCGACAATCAGATTGAGGACGTCGAGATCGCGCCCGAGGATTTCTACACGGTGCCGGATGATCCGATGGTTGTGGGCATCTCCGCTGGGTCCGGCGGCGGAGACGCTTTCGACATCGCGTGGGCGGTTGATGCCGCGACCGGTCAGCCCGCCGCGCTCGACCGGATCGACTTCGTGCGCATCACCAATCCGGTTGATGCGCTGCTCGGGCCGGTGGGCGAGTGGTCCGCCGAGATCGATGCGGTGGCGATCGTGCGGCCCCTTGCCGACCCCGCCGACTTCGACGGCAACGGGACCGTCGCGGTAGCGGACATCTTCGCGTTTCTCGCGGCGTGGTTCGCGGGCGACCCGCGGGCGGACCTCGACGGCACGCCGGGCATCGGTGTATCGGACATCTTCGCGTTCCTCGCGATGTGGTTTGCTGCATGAGTCACGGACCGCACAACCACTCCACACGCGCTGTGACGCTCATTGAGCTGCTGGTGGTGATTGGTCTGATTGCGCTCTTGATCGGCATTCTCCTCCCGGCGATCGGCACCTCGCGCGAGACGGCTCGTTTCTCGGTGTGTGCTTCCAACGTACGTCAGCTCCAACTCGCCAACGACATGTACGCGGCGGACTTCAACGACTGCTATGCCCCGGGCATGCCCGACCGCCTCGCCAACCTCACCCGCTGGTACGGTTCTCGCGAGAATCAGGCCGCGGCGTTTACGTCGGCGGGCGGCCCGCTGAGTGAGTATCTCGGCCGGAGCGGCGCCGGCGAGGCGGTGCGGGAGTGCCCGACTTTTGCGCCCACGCTTGCGATCCTCGCCGATGCCGCGGCGGCGACGGCCGGATCGTTTGAGCGCGGATGCGGCGGCTATGGCTACAACACGGCGTTCGTCGGCGCGCTGCGGGCCAAGGCCGCCTCGGGGGAGTGGGCGCTGGTCTCCGATCGTGCCGGAATGCCGCGAGCCAGGTTTGCAGACCCTGTGCGCACCGCCGCCTTTGCCGATGCGGCGATCCGGGACGCCTCGAGCCCGGCCGGGGTGTTCGAGTACTCGTTCCTAGAGCCGCGATTCTGGCCGGAGTTCCCGGGACAGCGGCCGGACCCGAGCACGCAGTTCCGGCACGGGGGCGGCGGCGTGCGCGGCGGGCGAGCGAACACGGCGTGGCTTGACGGGCACGTGTCGCCCGAATCGCTGGCGTTCTCGCAGGCCAGCGGGTTTTATGCGGGCGACCCGCGCGATGCAGGCATCGGCTGGTTCGGAACTGCGGATGACAACTCGTTGTATGACCCCGACTGAAAGGAGGGGGATTCGTGCACCTGCCGGTGACAAAGTGTGTGTGCCACGATCTTGAGTTCGCCGCGCTCAAGGACCTCGCCGGCACGATGGGCTTTGACTTTGAGAAGCTGCGCGGATGGTCGGGCTGCTGCACGGGGTGCGGGACGTGCGAGCCGTACGTGCGCCTGATGCTCGAAACCGGGCAGACGCGATTTGCCGTGCTGAGCCCGGCCGAGGCCGCGGCGATCGTGGAGCGGGGCCGCGCGAATGAAAAAGGGCCGCCTGAGTAGGCGGCCCCTTGGTGGATCGTTGATGACTGCCGGTGTTACTTGGTCAGGTTCGCGGCCGGTTCGCCGACGGCGATCTCGACCTTGGGCACGCCCAGGGCCTCGGAACGATCGGCGCCGAGCGCCTCGGCGGCCCGAGCGGCCTCGGCGATCATGCGGACTTCCTCATCCACATCGCCGCCGGCCGGGAGGCCCAGCAGCTTGGGCCGGATGGCCTGGTAGGCCTTGAAGCCGGTGCCCGCGGGGATGAGGTGGCCCAGCAGGACGTTCTCCTTGAGGCCGATGAGGTCGTCCATTGCACCGCGGAGGGAGGCCTCGGTGAGGACCTTGGTGGTCTCCTGGAACGACGCACCGGAGAGGAACGACTCGCTCTGCAGCGAGGCCTTGGTGATGCCCAGGAGCAGCGTACGGCCGGTCGCCGGGCGTGCCTTCTTGGCCTTGGCGGGCTCCTTGCCGGCGGCCTCGGCCTTGGCGTTGGCCTCGCGATACTCTGCCTTGCTGACGAGGGCATCCACGGGCATATCCGTCCCGCCCGCATCGGTGATGCGGATCATCTCGCCGACGAGGGCGTTGCGGCGGCGGAACTCGAACTTGTCCACGACATCGTGGGGGAGCAGGTCGGTGTCGCCGGGGTTCTCGACGCGGACCTTTCGGAGCATCTGCGCGACGATGACCTCGATGTGCTTGTCGTTGATGGACACGCCCTGGGCGCGGTAGACGTTCTGGACTTCGTCGAGCATGTAGGTCCAAAGCGCCTCCTCGCCCTTGATCCGCAGGATGTCGTGCGGGACCAGCGGGCCTTCGGTCAGCGGGTCGCCTGCCTGGACATAGTCGCCGGCGTGGACGAGCAGGTGCTTGTCGGTCGGGACGTGGTGATCCTTCTCGATGCCCGAGTCGGAGATGACGCGGATGGTCATCTTGCCCTTGCGCTTGTCGGAGTGGATCTCGACGCGGCCGGAGATCTCCGCCATGACCGCGGGGTCCTTGGGCTTGCGGGCCTCGAACACCTCGGTGACGCGGGGCAGACCACCGACGATGTCCTGTGAACCCGCGGCGGACCGCGGCTGACGCGCGAGCATCTGTCCGGCCTTGATGGGGGAGCCGTCGTCGACTTCGATACGCGCCTTGGCGGGCAGGTAGTGGAAGTCGAGGATGTTGCCCTGGGCGTCGACGATGGTGATCTGCGGGTGCTTCTCGCCCTTGTGCTCGATCATCACCAGCGCCCTGCGGCCCTGGCCGGCATCCTCCTCGCGGACAGTCTCGCCGACTTCGATATCGACGTAGCGGACGATGCCTTCCTTCTCGGCGAGGATGGGCAGGCGGTGCGGGTCCCACTTGACCAACTGCTGGCCGCGCTTGGCCTCATCGCCCGGCTTCACGAGGATCGATGCGCCGTAGGGCACCTTCTGCTTCTCAAGCTCGCGGCCCTTGGCATCGAGGATGGCAATCTCACCGTTGCGCTTGAGCGCGACGAGGATGTCGTTGCCGTCATCATCCTTGCCGGGGACTTCGTTGCAGTCGCGGAGTTCGACCTTGCCGCCGGTTGAGCAGCGGATCTCGGTCTCGAGGATCTCGCGGCTGCCGATGCCGCCGGTGTGGAACGTACGCATGGTGAGCTGCGTTCCGGGCTCGCCGATCGACTGGGCGGCGATGATGCCCACGGCCATGCCCGGCTCGACCAGCTTGCCGGTGGACATGTCCATGCCGTAATCCAGCACGGAGCAGCCGGTGCGGCTCTCGCTGGTCAGCGGCGAGCGGACCATGACCGAATCGATGCCGAGGTCCTCGATCTTCTTCGCGGCCTCGGGCGTGATCATCTCGTTCTCACGGACGATCACCTCGTCGGTCACGGGGTTCACGATGCTGTTGCGGCTGACGCGGCCGACGATCTGCTCGCGGAGAGCGACGTCGACCTTCTCGCCCTTGTAGATGGCACGCTTGATGATGCCGCGCTTGGAGCCGCAGTCGTACTCGGAGATAATGACCGACTGCGCCACATCGCACAGCTTGCGGGTGAGGTAGCCCGAGTCCGCGGTCTTGAGAGCGGTATCGGCCAGACCCTTGCGCGCGCCGTGGGTGGAGGAGAAGTACTCGAGGATGTGCAGACCCTCGCGGAAGTTCGCGCGGATGGGGGTCTCGATGATCTCGCCGCTGGGCTTGGCCATGAGGCCTCGCATGCCGGCGAGCTGCATGAGCTGGCTGACATTGCCGCGGGCGCCCGAGTCGGACATCAGGTACACGGGGTTGAGGTAGCTCGTGCCGGCCTTGTTCTCGATCGAGACCTCGTTGCCGTTCTCGTCGCGGCGGTCGTTCTTGAGGGTTTCGACGAGCTTCTTGGTGACCTCTTCGCGGCAGTGCGACCAGATATCCAGCAGCTGGTTGTACCGCTCGCGCTCGGTGATCAGGCCGCGCTCGAAGTTCTTCTCGACGCGGTCGACCTTCTTCTGCGACTCGTCGATGAGCTTCTGCTTGTCGGCGGGGATGCGGAGGTCCGTCAGACCGAACGACAGGCCGGCGACGGTGGACTGCTTGAAGCCGATCTCCTTGAGACGGTCGAGCAGGTCGATCGTGGCGGGGCGACCGGAGTAGAGGTAGGCATCGTCGATGACGCGGGCGCACCCCTTCTTGCCCAGGGCGCAGTTGTAGAAGGGCATGCCGACTTCGAGGATCTCGGAGAACAGCAGGCGGCCGGCGGTCGTGGTGATGCGGTTGCCCGCGGGCATCGGCTTGGGCGCATCGGTCTGGCCCTCGACAACGTGCGTGAAGCCCTCGAGGCGGACCACGATCTTCTCGTGGATCGTGATCTTGCCCTGGTCATAGGCGAGCAGCGCCTCGGCGCGGTCCTTGAACCGGCGGACCGTTTCGGAGGGCCGGTCATCGGGCGGCATGACGGTGATGAAGTACACGCCCATGACGATGTCCTGGCTGGGCGAGATCATCGGCTTGCCGTTGGCGGGGCCGAAGATGTTGTGCACGCTCATCATGAGCACGTGCGCCTCGGTCTGCGCCTCGATGGACAGCGGGAGGTGGACGGCCATCTGGTCGCCGTCGAAGTCGGCGTTGAAGCCGGTGCACACGAGCGGGTGCAGACGGATGGCGTTGCCCTCGACGAGCACGGGCTCGAACGCCTGGATGCCCATTCGGTGGAGCGTGGGGGCGCGGTTGAGCAGCACGGGGTGCTGATAGATGACTTCCTCGAGGATGTCCCACACCTCGGCATCACGCCGCTCAAGCATGCGCTTGGCGGACTTGATGGTGTCGGCCAGGCCGTGCTCCTTGAGCTTGCGGATGATGAACGGCTGGTAGAGCTCCAGCGCGATCTTCTTGGGGAGGCCGCACTGCCAGAGCTTGAGCTCCGGACCGACGACGATGACCGAGCGGGCGGAATAGTCGACGCGCTTGCCGAGCAGGTTCTCGCGGAAGCGGCCCTGCTTGCCCTTGATCATGTCGGTCAGCGACTTGAGGGGGCGGTTGGAGGAGCCGAGCACGGGCCGGCGGCAGCGGTTGTTGTCGAAGAGCGCATCAACCGCCTGCTGGAGCATCCGCTTCTCGTTGCGGATGATGACCTCGGGCGCGTTGAGGTCCATCAGCTTCTTGAGGCGGTTGTTGCGGTTGATGATGCGGCGGTAGAGGTCGTTGAGGTCGCTGGTCGCGAAGTTGCCGCTCTCCAGCAGGACCAGCGGGCGCAGGTCCGGCGGGATGACGGGGATCACATCCATCACGAGCCACGTCGGGTCGTTCTCGGAGTGGCGGATCTGCTCGACGATCTTGAGCCGCTTGGCCAGGTCCTTGATCTTCTGCTTGGAGCGGGTGTTCTTCAGCTCTTCGCGCAGCTCCGCGGCGAGCTTGTCGAGGTCGGTCCGCTCGAGCAGCTCGCGGGCGGCATCCGCGCCCATCGAGGCCTTGAACGCGCTGCCGTACTTCTCGTAGGCCTGACGGAACTCGTCCTCGGTCAGCACCTGCTTGAAGGTCAGCTCGGTGTCGCCCGGATCGACGACGACGTAGTCCTGGAAGTAGATGATCTTCTCAAGGTCGCTGGTCTTCATCGCCAGCAGGTTGCCCAGGCGGCTGGGCATCGCCTTGAAGAACCAGATGTGGACGATCGGCGCGGCCAGGTTGATGTGGCCCATGCGCTTGCGGCGGACGCGCGAGTGCGTCACTTTCACCCCGCAGCGGTCGCAGATGATGCCCTTGTACTTCGTGCCCTTGTACTTGCCGCACGCGCACTCGTAGTCGCGCTCCGGCCCGAAGATGCGCTCGCAGAACAGACCGTCCTTCTCGGGGCGGTAGGTTCGGTAGTTGATGGTCTCGGGCTTCTTGACCTCGCCGTAGGACCACGAGCGGATGTCGTTGGGCGACGCGAGCGTGATCTTCACGGCGCTGTAGTCATTGATCCGGTCGTACACGTTCTCGGTCATCACGGTGGTCGCTCCAGGGGCCGGGGTTCAGAGGGCGTGGCCCGGTGCGTGCGTGGGGGGTCGATTCTCAGGGACGATTCTGTAGCGGTGGGTAGTGATCTCTCAGCACGGATGATCGCCGTCGATCAGAGCAGGCTGCCGCCATCGGTCGCGGACTTCTCGAGCGTGATGTTCATGCCAAGGCCCTTGATCTCGTTGCACAGAACGTCGAACGCGACCGGCATGCCGGCCTCGAGCTTGTTCGTGCCCTTGACCATGCTCTCGTAGATCTTGGTCCGGCCCTCGACATCGTCGGACTTGACGGTGAGGAGTTCCTGCAGGATGTACGAGGCGCCGTACGCCTCGAGCGCCCACACTTCCATTTCACCAAACCGCTGGCCACCGGTGCGGGCCTTGCCGCCCAGGGGCTGCTGGGTGATGAGGGAGTAGGGACCCGTTGCGCGGGCGTGGATCTTGTCGTCCACGAGGTGGTGGAGCTTCAGGATGTACATGAAGCCGACGGTCGTGCGCTGCGTGAAGGGCTCGCCCGTGCGGCCGTCGTACAGCTGGACCTTTCCGCCCCGGGGCATCCGGGCGAGCAGCTCGCGCGGGTGCGGCCAGGTGCCGGTCTTCTCGTAGTTGGCGAGCTTGGCGGCGACGTGCTCATTGGCCTCGGCGACCGCGGCATGGACCTCGTCCTCCGATGCGCCGTCGAAGACCGGCGTCACGCCTTGGAAGCCCAGCACGTGCGCGGCCCAACCGAGGTGCGTCTCGAGGATCTGGCCGACGGTCATGCGGCTGGGCACGCCCAGCGGGTTGAGCAGGAAGTCAACCGCGGTGCCGTCCTCCATGAACGGCATGTCCTCTTCGGGGACGATGCGGGCGATCACACCCTTGTTGCCGTGGCGACCGGCCATCTTGTCGCCGACCGAGAGCTGACGCTTGGTCGCGATGTAGACCTTCACCATCTCCAGCACGCCCGAGGGCAGCTCGTCGCCGCGCTTCATGTGCCCGACCTTGCGGTCCTTCTCCTTGCGGTTGGCCTCGATTCGCGGCCAGAACTGCCGGTAAGTGACCTCGGCCTGCTCGCGGACTTCCTTGGAGCCCTTGATCCACTTCATGTCGAAGTTCTGGATCTGCTCCAGGATGACCTCGGCGATGTCGCTGGCGCCGACCTTCTGGCGGGTGCTGGGGTCGATCATCGGCGTGCCGATGATGTCGTTGACCGCGTTGACCATCTGCTTGAAGAGGCCGACGGCCTTCTCGTCCATGTCCTTGCTGTAGGCGTCGATATCCGCCTGCAGACGCTTCTTCTGATCCGCCGTCAGGTGCATGCGCCGGCTGAACCGCTTGGCGCCGATCACGATGCCCTCGACGCCGGCGGGAACCTCCAGCGAGTCGTTCTTCACGTCCTCGCCGGCGCGGCCGAAGATCGCGTGCAGCAGCTTCTCTTCGGGGGTGAGCTCGCTCTTGGACTTGGGGCTCACCTTGCCGACGAGGATGTCGCCCGGGCCGACACGCGCGCCGATGCGGATGATGCCCTGCTCATCGAGGTTGCGGAGCATCTTCTCCGAGACGTTCGGGATGTCGCGGGTGAACTCCTCGCGCCCGAGCTTGGTCTCGCGGATCTCCACATCGAAGCTGTCGATGTGGATGCTCGTGAAGACGTCGTCCTTCACAAGACGCTCGTTGATGACGATCGCGTCCTCGAAGTTCGAGCCGTCGTAGGTGTTGAACGCGACCATGATGTTCTTGCCGATCGACAGCTCGCCCATCCGCGTGCTGGGTCCGTCGGCAAGGATCTGCCCCTTGACAACCTTCTGGCCGGGCTTCACGACCGGCTTCTGGTTCAGGCAGGTCCGCTCGTTGAGCCCCGCAAACTTGCGGAGCACGTACTCATCGGAGTTGTCGATGATGATGCGCTGCGCATCGACATTGGTCACCGTGCCGGCGTTCTTCGCCTTCACGATCATGCCGGAGTTCAGGCCGACATCCTTCTCCATGCCGGTCGCGATGATCGGCGGGGTGATCTTGATCAGCGGCACCGCCTGACGCTGCATGTTCGAACCCATGAGCGCGCGGTTGGCATCGTCGTGCTCCAGGAACGGGATGAGCGCGGCCGAGACACCGACGATCTGCTTGGGCGCAATGTCGAGGAACTCGACCTGGGTGGAGTCGATCTCGGTCAGCTCGCCGTCCACGCGGGCGAGGATCGCCCCCTTCTTCAGCTTGCCTTCCTTGTCGATGGTGTCCGCCGGGGCGAGGATCGCCTTGATCTCCTCATCGGCGCGGAGATCGACGATCTTGCCGGTCGCCTTGCCGTCCTTCACGAGTCGGTACGGCGTGCGGATGAACCCGTACTCATCGACGCTGGCATAGATGCCCAGCGAGGAGATGAGACCGATGTTCGTGCCTTCGGGCGTCTCGATCGGGCAGATACGACCGTAGTGCGAGATGTGCACATCGCGCACCTCGAAGCCTGCACGCTTGCGGTTCAGACCGCCCGGCCCGAGGGCCGAGAGGCGACGCTCGTGCACGAGGCTCGAGAGCGGGTTGGTCTGGTCGACGACCTGCGACAGCTCGCTCCGGCCGAAGAAGAAGTCGATCGCGCTGCTGATGCTCTTGGAGTTCACCAGGTCCGCGATCTTCGCGATCTCGTCCGGGTCCTTGACGCTCATGCGCTCCTGCACGGTCCGGCGCAGCTTGAGGAAGCCCTTGCGGAGCTCCTCGACCGCCAGCTCATCGAGCGTGCGGAGACGGCGGTTGCCCAGGTGGTCGATGTCGTCGACCTGGGCCGCGGGGCGGCCGGTCTTGGGGTCGATGCGCTTGGACCGCAGGTCGAGCACGTAGGTGATGACCTTGAGGAAGTCCTCCGCGCGGATGAACATCGCATCCTCGGGGACGTTCAGGTTGAACTTCCGGTTGATGCGGAAGCGGCCGACGCGGCCGAGGCGGTAGCGCGTCTCGTCGTAGAACTTCTCGAAGAAGAGCTGCTTGGCCTTGTCCACCTGCGGCGGGTTGCCGGGGCGGAGCTTCGAGTAGATCTTCAGCAGGGCGCGCTCGTAGTCGTTCTCCGCGTCAAACAGATCCAGCCGCTCCTCGGCGACCGTGTTGAGGATGAGCGGGTCCTGCGGGTTCTGAATGACACGAACCTTCTTCAGGCTGGAGGCGACGATCTTCGCCGCGGCCTCTTCGCCGATCTGACGGCCGACGTGCACCAGCTCTTCGCCGGTCTCGGTGTCGATGATGCTGGCGGCGGCCCAATGCTCGGGGCGGACCTTCTCGGCGGCGATCTCGTTGACCTCGTAGAAGAGGCCCAGGATCGCGTCGGTGCTTGCGATGGATTCGTCGAGGCAGCGCAGGAAGGTCGTGGCGGCGAGCTTGGTGCTCTGGTCGATCCGCATCGCCAGAACGTCCTTCTTGGTCACCTCAAGCTCGATCCACGAGCCGCGTTCGGGGATGATGCGGGTGGAGTGCAGCGGCCGGTCGCCCTCGGCCGAGACGATGGAGAAGTCCACGCCCGGGGAGCGGTGCAACTGGCTCACGATCACGCGCTCGGCGCCGTTCACGATGAACTCGCCGCCGCCCATCATGATGGGGAACTCGCCGAGGTAAATCTCTTCCTCGGCCATGTCCGGGTGCCCCTCGCGGGACATGCGGACGGCCACCCGGAAGGGCAGGCCGTACGTCAGGCGGAGCTCGCGGCACTCGTCCGGCGTGTAGCGAGGCTCTTCAAGTGCGTAGTACAAATAGTCGAGCTTCATCGTCCCGTCGTAGCTCTCGATCGGGAAGACCTCGCGCAGAAGGGCCTCGAGGCCCAGGTGCGTGTCGCGGTCCTGCGGCGACTTGTGCTGCTGAAGGAACCGCTCGTATGCGTCCGTCTGTACTCGTGTGAGGACAGGGACAGGAGCCGCATCACCGCGCTTAGAAAAGTCGCGCACGTTGGTCGCTGCCATCGATGACCTCGCGATCGTTGGTATAGCCAACAGCTCCGTCGGAGCCGTTTCTTGAAATTTCGTTATGCCGCTCTGCTCAAAGCGCTATGCACCCGCTGCTGCTTGCCCGCGAATCAACAACTATAGGACGCTCACCGGCCCCAAGGCAAGCCTGCCGAGCCGCGACCCCCCCGGGCTTGGGGAGCCGAACGGCGAGGCACGAAAAAGCCCCCCGGGGATGAGCCCCGGGGGGCCTTGGTCCATCTGTCCGACCAATGCCGGCTCAGGCGAGTTCGACGGTGCCGCCGGCCTCGGTGAGCTGCTTGGAGATCTTGTCGGCTTCTTCCTTGGAGACGCCCTGCTTGACAGCCTTGCCGGGATTGTCCGCAAAGGCCTTCGCCTCGGCCAGACCCAGGCCGGTCAGCTCGCGGACGACCTTGATGACCGCGATCTTCTTGGCGGCATCAACCGCCTTGAGGATCACGTCAAACGAGGTCTTCTCCTCGGCCTTGGCCCCGCCGCCACCGCCACCGGCAGCCGCCATCATCACCGCGCCGCCCGCGGCGGGCTCGATGCCGTAGGTGTCCTTGAGGTACTTGCCGAGCTCGACGGCGTCCTTGAGGGACAGGGCCGCGAGCTTATCACCGAGTTCCTGAATCGTCGACATGGTTCAATCCTTACTGGTTCTGACAATCTCGTCCGAGAGGCGCCGGACCTGTTCCGGCGTTTAACCCCGAGGGGCCAGTCGGCCGCAGAGTCGTGTGTGGAAATCAGCCCGCCTTGCGGGTGATGGTCTCGCCCTTTTCGAGCTTCTCTTCGATGCTCTTGATGATGCTGGCCAGCGCCGAGCCGGGGCCCTTGGCCTGCGACACCAGCTTGCCTGCCGGCGCGAGGATGAGGGTGACGGTCTGGCTGAGGGCCTCTTCGCGGGTCGGGAAGCCCGAGAGCTCCTTCACCCCGTCCTTACCCTTGAACAGGGTACCGTCGAGGATCGCGCCCTTGAGCTCGATCGACGGGAACTCCGCCATCAACGCGACAATCTCGCGGGCGACGTGGACGACGGACTCGCCGCCGTATGCCATCGCGGTCGCCCCCTGGAGCAGGGGCTCCAGACCGGCGAGCCCGGTGCCGTCGAACGCCTTGCGCGCCAGCGCATTGCGGACAACGGAGACCTGAATCTTCTTGTCACGCAGCTTCTTGCGGATCTTGTTGGTGTCGTTGCTCGAGACGCCGCGAATGCTGATCAGGGTGGCGTTGTCGCACCCCTCCAGCCGATCGCGGTACTCGCTGAGAATCATTGATTTGATCGTCTTGGACATGGATCAGCTCCCGTACCGGATCAGGCCTCAACGGCGGCGGACACGATCTTCACCGGCACGCCGGGGGTCATGCACCCGCTGATGACACACTTCTTGATGAAGACGCCCTTGGCGGTATTCGGGCGGGAACGCTCGATGTGGTGGACAAAGTGCTCGAGATTCGCCGCGAGGTCCGCCGCGGAAAAGCTCATCTTGCCGATTACGGCGTGCACGTTCCCGCTCTTGTCGTTGCGGTACTCGACCTTGCCCGCGGCGTATTCCTTGACCGCCTTGGGGACGTCCTGGGTCACGGTGCCGCTCTTGGGAGAGGGCATCAGGCCCTTGGGTCCGAGCACCTTACCGAGCTTGGAGACGACGCGCATCATGTCCGGGGACGCGACCGCGACATCGAAGTCCATCCAGCCGCCCTCGACCTTGGCGACAAGGTCGTCAGCACCGGCCTCGATCGCCCCGTTCTCGCGAGCCCCCTTGATCTGGTCCTCGCGGCAGAACGCGATGACGCGCTTCGCCTTGCCGATGCCCTTGGGCAGGGAGACCGAGCCGCGGATGGCCTGATCGGCCTGCGTCGCGTCGATCCCCAAGTGCATGACGATGTTGATCGTCTGGTCGAACTTCGGGCCCTTGAACTTCTTCACGGCCTCGCACGCGCCCACCATATCGAGGGCTTCTTTCGGGGCCTGAGCGATGTTTGCCTTGTGGCGCTTTGAAAGCTTGGTTGCCATGGTTCTTAGCCCTCCACCACAGTGACGCCCATCTGGCGGCAGGTACCCTCGACGGTTCGCATCGCGGCCTCGATCGTCGCGGCGCTCAGATCGGCGAACTTCTCTTCCGCGATCTTCTTGACCTGCGACTTGGTGATCTTGCCGACCTTGTCCTTGTTCGGCGTGCCGGCACCCTTTTCGATCTTCGCGGCTTCCTTGATCAACTCCGCAGCGGGAGAAGACTTGAGCTCGAAGGTGAACGAGCGGTCCGAGTATGCCGTGACGACCGCGACAACGATCTTGCCGTTGAACTTCGCGGTGTCGGCGTTGAACTTCTGGATGAACTGGCCCGGGTTGACGCCGGCGCCACCGAGGATCGGGCCGAGCGGGGGCGCAGGGGTCGCCTTGCCACCGGGGGCCTGGACCTTGAAGACTTTGGTGATTTCTTTCTTGGCCATGTTGTTCTCCACCTCCCACCGGCCCCCTCGCGCCAGGCGAGGTCAGCGAACGCCGGCCAGGGCGTCCGCGGGATTGGTGGTGCTGACGGTTCCGAATGTCCCCGCCGATCTTGGGGGTCCAAGTGACGGGCAGAGAGTATAGCCACGCCCCGGACCCGGGCAAGCCCGACCGCTCGCCTCTGGCTTTGGGCGCAAGTTCAGTTATTTCAATACTTTATGCTCAGTCGCCTCCGATGACGCACGCGATTGCTCCCACTCGCGGAGGTCTCTCCGCCGGGTATACACCGAGAACACCACCGGGGCGGCCCCGAGCCCGATCACGAGGCAACTGGCGATCGCCAGAAACGCCCAAGGGGACGGGAGCCATGTGGCCGCCGCGGCGCCGGCACCGGCTGCCAGCACCACCAAGACTGGAACGAGCCAGAGCTTCACCGGGGATTGTTGGCGGGGAGGGTGCCCCGGTCAGGGACCGGCAACGGCCGCGAAGATGATCCCGCCGATGATGACGACGGAGATCAACAGGCCGATGAGGCCGAGGATCACCCCGATCCAGCCATGCACGACGCCCTTGATCCGCGGATTCTCGCGATAGCGGCGGATCCCGATGATGCCCATGATGATCGCGATGGGCGCCAGGATGATGCCCAGGACCGGGAGCAGGCTCAGGATGCCGATGTAATAGGCCCCGAGCGCGTGCCCGTTCTTGTAGGGAATCAGCGTGCTCACGCCGTCATCAGCCGGGGCGGACATCTCGCCCGCGACCGTCGGCGGCGCGGTAATGATCGCCGCCAGCCGCGGCTCCGACAGCACCGGCTTTGCCGGAGTTGAGCGGTCCTGCGGCTCGATCATCGCGGTGCGCGGGACGCGCCCCTCCCTCGCCCATTGTTCGAGGACTTCCAATGTCGCGGGGCCGAACCGGCGGCCATCGGTCAGGATCACGCTGAACTGTTGCGGGCTGCTCATGACGGGAGTGTCGCACAAAGCCCGCCTCGGCGTCAATTCCCCCACTCGCCCCCCCCTCACCTTCATATGGACCGACGGAGCCACGGGGCCGGTAGACTTGCCGCATGATCACGCTGAAGCCTGACGAGTGCCGCGTTCTGGGCGTGTTGATCGAGAAGGCCCTGACCACGCCGCAGCAGTATCCGCTGTCTCTCAACTCGCTGACCGTCGGCTGCAACCAGAAGAACTGCCGCAATCCGCCCACCAGCTTTGATGAGGACCGGGTGTTCGATGCCGTCGAGTCGCTTCGCACCAAGGGGCTCGTGCGGGAGGCGATGCTCTCGGGGAGCCGCGTCGCGAAGTTCCGTCACGTTGCGCGCGAGACACTCGGTGTTGAAACGCCGGAGCTCGTGGTTCTCGCGGAGTTGATGCTGCGAGGGCCGCAGACCGCCGGCGAGCTTCGCGGCAACGCATCGCGCATGCACCCGATCGAGTCGCTCGATGCGCTCCAGGGTGTGCTGAACTCCCTGATGAGCCGCGAGCCCGCGATGGTGCGCGAACTGCCCGGGGGGCACGCACGTCGGTTTGCACAGTTGCTGTGCCCGGACCTGCACCCCGTCCACGAGCCCGCGGGCCATGCGATGCCGGAACATTCCGCCCCGCACGCCGGCGTAGCCGGGCATGGCGCGGCTTCAACCTCACCCGCGCTGGCGGCGCGTGTCGAGTCGCTCGAACAGGAGGTGCAGCGACTCAAGGATGCGGTTCAGCGGCTCGCGCTGGAATCGGGCTCATCGCTCAGACTGTGATTCACGGGTTGGAAGATTCGATCGCCTGCTGCGCCTGCATGGTGGGCACGATCACCGCCGCGGCCTGTCCGCAGGCGATTGCGCCGCCCAGCAGCGCGAGCATCACGACGACCGCGCGGCCAAAGCCTCCGGTGAGCTTCGCCAGCACGAATGCAAAGGCGGCGAGCGCGACAATCGCCGCCGCGTAGAGCATCGCTCCGGTCGCGGGGGTTCCACCGATCGGCGCCCGCATCCATTCCGACCAGTTCAGCACGAGCACCGAGACCTCGGGCAACTGCACACCAAAGTCGCGGAGGCGCTCGGCGAACTTCGGCACCGCCAGTAGCAGCATCGGCACCTGAACGCCCCAGGCCACAAGTGTGAGCGCGGCCAAGTATCCCGGCGATTTCATGCCGCGGCAGCCGCAGGACCCGCTCTTGTCACAAACACTCTCGCTCTTTCCGGCAACCGCCGCCGCGCTGGTCATGGGTGAACTCCTTGACGAGTTTGTTGGGATCTGCCGACGGGGAGTTTCGGAGTTCACACGCCGATTGGCGTACCGGAAACCCGACGCAAAGCCGAACTTTTTCAGGCGATCGCCTTGCTCGGATCGCTCGAAAGCGGCAGCAGCCTTGCGAGCTTCAGGAAGCGCTCATAGTTGCCGCGGGTCTCTTCGAGCGAGTCGCCCCCGAACTTCTCCAGCATCGCGCGGGCGACCTCGAAAGCCACAACGCACTCCATCACCACGCTCGCGGCGGAGACCGCGCAGATATCCGAGCGTTCATATGCGCTCATCGCGGGCTGCTTGGTGTTCAGATCGACACTCGGCATGCCGCGGAGCAGAGTGGAGATCGGCTTCATTGTGCCGCGGACGACGATCGGCGCGCCGTTGCTCATGCCGCCCTCTGTGCCTCCGGCGTTGTTGGTATCGCGCACAAACCCAAGGCTCGGCGTGTTGATCTTCGACTTGTCGAACCGGATCGGGTCATGCACCTTCGACCCCGGCAGCTTCGCGCACTCCTTGCCCAGGCCGATCTCCACCGCCTTGAACGCCTGGATCCCCATCACCGCATAGGCCAGCCTTGCATCCAGCCGGTCGCGCCAGTCCATCGTGGAACCGATGCCCAGCGGCAAGCCGAAGACGTGCGCCTCCACCAACCCCCCCACCGTGTCCTTGTCGATCTTCGCCTGCCGGATGATCTCGCACTGTCTCTTCGTCACTGCTCCATCCGCCCCCCCCACTCCGTCAGGGCAATACGTGTCGCTCGCATCGCGCGCGGCGACCAGCGACCTCCAGTTCCCCTCGTTCACTTCCCCATCCCATTGTGCATCCAGGATCGACCGGACGAACCCGAAGACTTCGACCCCCTGCGTGCTCGTCCCGGCGATTCCGCTCTCGCGCATGTGTCGCAGGAACAGCTTGGCCACCGCGCCCGCGGCGACGCGCGCGGCCGTCTCCCGCGCCGATGCACGCTCCAGCGTCTCCCGGCAATCGGTTGTCAGGTACTTCACACTCCCCGCAAGGTCGGCGTGGCCGGGTCGCGGCAGGTGCACGGGGGGCGTCTTCGCCAGATCATCCAGCCGCGAGTCTTTGTTCACGACCTTCAGCACGACGGGCGAGCCGATCGTCTTCCCCAGGCGCACGCCGGTGAGCGGCTCGGCGATATCGGTCTCGATCCGCTGTCGCCCGCCGCGGCCGTAGCCGCCCTGGCGGCGGAGCAGTTCGGCGTTGATGAAGTCAAAGTCCAGCGGCAGCCCCGCGGGCAGGCCGTTGATGATCGCGAACATGCCGGGGCCATGAGACTCGCCGGCGGTCTGATAGGAAAGTGTGGGCATGGGGGGAGGATAGTGGGGAGGAGAAGAGCGGAGTCCTGTGTCTTGGAGTCCTGAGTCCTGAGTCCTGAGTCCTGAGTCCTGAGTCCTGAAGTCCTGATGTCCTGAAGTCCTGATGTCCTGAGTCCTGATGTCCTGAGTCCGAATGCCCGCATTCGCGTGAGTGAAGCTTCGCAGGACCCAGGACCCAGGACGGAGGACCCAGGACCTTCTACTTGAGCATCCGCAGGTGCCGTACGACATCCGCCCAGTCATCCGTCCACGCCCGCGCATGGAAGGGCCGGTCCGGGATTCCCCAGAACATCCCCGGCGTGCCGAGCAGGGCGTTCAGGTCCGCGGGCTGCCGCGATAGCGCGGCCCACTGCGACCCGACTTTGCCTTCCTGCCGCAACTCATCGGGCGGCGTGGGGTCGGTGGCAAAGAGCGCGTGCAGCCTCGGCGTCTGGGCGCGGGCCTGCGCTTCCAGCACCGGAACCAGATCAATGTGCCGGTTCGAGATATGGACCGCGATCACCCCTCTCGGCGCGAGCCGCGACAGGTACACGGTCATTGCCTCGCGCGTGAGCAGGTGTACCGGGATCGCATCCGAGCTGAACGCATCGAGCACGATCAGGTCGTACTGCTTGTCCTCCGCACGCGCAAGCTCCAGGCGACCATCGCCGACGATGAAGTTCATCTCCAGCGGCTGCTTCGCTGCGGCCCGCGCACGCTCGACATCCGCTGTGTAGGTAAACAGCTTCGGGTCCCGCGCGATGCGCACGACCTCGGGGTCGATCTCGTAGAAATCCATCGCCTGAATCGCCGAACCCGCCCCCCCCACTCGCGCGTACGCCGCGATCGCGCCCGCGCCCAGCCCCACCACCGCCACGCGCTGCGGCCCGCCCTCGCTCTCCATCGCGCGGAAGACATGCCCGATCGGACCGGTCGGGTGGTAGTACATCGTCGGCATGCCGCGCAGATCATCGGTGACGAACTGCAGGCCGTGCACGGTCGTGCCGTGCGTGAGCGTGTGGAACCGGCCGCTGGGCGCCTGGTTCACCCGGTGCACGCCGAAGAATGTGCGAGCCGCGTGCAGTGTCCGCCCGCCGCCCTCATCGCCCTTCAGCGGTTCGTTCCATGCGACGGCCAGCAGCCCGATGAGCACCAGAGAGAACCACACCGCCCGCTTGCGGCAGACCACGAACGCGAGCGCCAGCCCCGGCGCAAACGCAACCAGTCTCAGGGCGCGTCCGTCGATCACCAACTGCGACTCGATCGCCATGCGCAGCCCGATCGCCGCGACCGCGGCAATCGCCGCCAGCCCGGTGCCAATGACCGCTTCCCGCCACCACGCGCCCTTGACACCCCCCAGCCCCGCGGCGAGCATCGCCGCCAGGCACGCGCACACCACCGCGATGGGGTACTCCAGCACCGAGTTGAAGATCAGCGGCGCGAGCAGCGAGTTGAACACGCCTCCCAGCACGCCGCCGAGTGACACGAGCAGATAAAACTCCGTCAGCCGCGAGGCCGCCGGCGCACGCCGCGCCAACTGGACGTGGCACGCCAGCGCCGCGACCAGCAGCAACAGCAGTTGCAACGCGATCGACACGCCCAGGGCGTAGCCGATCCTCATGGTGAGCGCGACGGAGAGCGCGACCAGCGGCAGCATGACCGTCGTCACCCGCGGCCCGACACCGGCCCGCGCTCCCTCCGAGAACGCGATGATGAACGTCCCCAGATACACCGCCAGCGGCGCAACCCACAGCAGCGGAATCGCCGCGACATCTGTTGACAGGTAGTTTGTCACAGCCAGGAGCAGACTCGACGGCACGGCCGAGAGGGCAAGCCACCACGCACGCTCGCGCCACACACCGATCGACGAAGTCGGCGATACGTGGCCAGCGGGTGGATTCGTTGCTGTGTTTCGCGGGAGCGCATTGCCGGCTGCTGTCGCTTTGGCCGGCCCGAACCCCATCTGCCTTGCGAGCACGATGCACCCGATCGCCATCGCGACGAACACGCCGTACGCCGCCATCCACACCCATCCTTGCGTGCGCAGCCCGATGCCGGGTTCGATCAACACTGGATAGGACAGCAGCGCGATCAGGCTTCCCGCGTTGCTCGCGGCGTACAGAAAGTACGGCTTCTCCCGCGCCGCATGCCTTGAGCCCGCCAGCAGCTTCTGCGCCAGCGGCGCCGTCGCCGACACCGCGAACATCGGCAGCCCCGCCACCGCCGCGAGCACCAGCAGCACCCACGCCGCCTGCCACCCGCCAGTTGGCGGCTCCATCGCCCACAGCGGCAACGCGACCGGAAGCACTGCCATTCCGAGAACCAGAACACCGAGGTGCACCGCCGCGGCAATGCGAGGCTGCTTCATCCCCCCCACCGCGTGCGCATACGCGTACCCGGCGAGCAACACCGCCTGAAAGAACACCATGCATGTGTTCCACACCGCCGGGCTGCCGCCCATGACCGGCAACAGCAGCCGCGCAACCAGTGGCTGCAGCATGAACATGAGCGCGGCGGAGAGGAAGACGGTGATGGTGAGGAGGGGAAGCAATGGGATGTCGGAAGTGGGATCCGGGAAGTGGGAAGTGGGAAGTGCGTTCACATTGTCCCAGATTCCGCCGTTCCGTGCACGCCTTCCGGACCGGGTTGCCGCCAATGCGATCCACTCTCAACGGGCTCCCCTCCGCTTTCCGGATTTGCCGATCTGCTGCTTCGCTCGCTTCTCCCCTCTGCTGTTCTCCGCTTACTCTGCTCCCTCTGTGTTCCTCTTTCAGGACTTCCATGCGCACCACCCACCCCCGCTTCGACCTCATCATCTCCGACAACGACGGCTGCCTCGTCGCCGAGGACACCTCGCCCCTCGACCTCGAATCCCTCACCAACCTCGCGGCCCACAACCGCCTCGCCCAAGCCAACCGCGACCGGCCCATCCTCACGCTCTGCACCGGCCGGCCGCAGCCGTTTGCCGAGGCGATGTGCCGACTGTTGGCCAACCGAACCGTCCCCTGCATCGCCGAGAACGGCGTGTGGATGTACAACCCTGCCGACAACACCTATGAGATGGACCCGTCCATCACGGCCGCGCATCGCGCTGCGGTGCGCGAGGCCTCTGATTGGATCGCCGCGGAGTTCGGCCCCAAGGGCGTTTCGCAGCAGCCCGGCAAGGCCGCATCGATCTCGCTCTACCACGTCGACACGGAGTACCTGAAGTCCATCCGGCCGCGGGTGGCCGACGAGTTCGCCCGCCGCGGCTGGCCGCTGCGCATCTCCATGACCTGGTTCTACATCAACTGCGACCTCGCCCACGTGAGCAAGGGTACGGGGCTCGACCGCTTGCTCGCGGCGACGGGCACGAAGCGAGAGCGACTCATGGGGATCGGCGATACCCCGAGCGACATGCCGATCCGCGAACGGGTCGCGTTCTTCGCCTGCCCGGCGAATGCGCAGGATGAGATCAAGCAGGTTGCGGACTACGTGTCGCCGTTTGCTGAGGCGCGGGGAGTGGCGGATATTGTTGAGCGGTTTGCGAGTGGAGGACTGGGCGGCAGCTGAAGCGGCCTAACCAGGGAGATCGACTCCATCTAACGCAATCTGACGCTGCACGAGTACGCAGTTCATCTGTGGGTCCCCGCGAGGTAAAGCGGTCTCACGCTACCGCCGGAACAACAACGCAATCGGCGCGAGCATGAAGGGCAGACGAGCAAGTGACTGAAGCACAAAGAACCCGCCAATCACGCCGCCAACGCCGATCGTGAGCCACCCTGGCTGTCGCCAAGCCGACAGCAAGAGAAGCACGGCCACAGTGACTTTGCTGACATAGAGAACGCCAGTCAGCACGACATCCGCCATCGCGACCAGCTTACCTACTGGCGCGAAAGCGTCAGTCTCGGCGCGTTCAAGCAACTCAGAGTTTCTCGCTCGCCACGTTCCCCTCAACTCCGAGGGTAACACTCTAAGCGACAAGTAGCCGCGTGCCATCGCCCAAGTCCCGAGTTCATGATCAACTGCCGCGCAATAGCCGAGACGCGCGTGCAGCGGCTTCGTGTGCCTCAATACCGCCCAGAGAGAGAACCCCATGATCGCAAGACCGAGCCACCAATGGTGAAACAGCAAAAGCACTGAGCCAGCAAGACTAACTGCACTCCAGAGTGATTCTCGCAGGCTCCAAGCTGTACTGATTCTCTCGGGCACAACTCCACCGCGGATGGCAGCTTCAACAAGCGAGTTGTATACGGATGGGACGGCCTCTCCAGCGAGAATCGGTTCATAATAGTCGGAGTACCGCTCGGGATGGTGCATCGAAGGGTCGCCCATCGAGGCATGTTACCAGATTACTTCGACGGGTTGTACTCCCGAACCGAGGGTTCTGCTCGCAATCTTCACGCCGATCGCCTGACGAACACCTCGCCGTGCTTTTCAAGAGCATCGACATCGCCCGCGTCTGCCAATCTCTGCAACTCGTCCAGCCACTTCACCGTCGCGGGTTCCAAGCAAGGCTCAGGCGGGTCTGAATCCGGGACGATCGCCTCGACCTCGACACGAGCGACGCAGAGCCGCCCGTGAATCCACTTGGTCATGCGGACGCGCTTTCCCGGGATGTTCAGCGGATGTGTCATGCGCTCACCGATCGAAGAAGTGTACGGTCACCAGCTTGGCGACATCCAATGAGCCGATGTACGACCAGACGGCCTTGACAGGCGTCCCGTCCGAAAGAATCAACTCGTACTCAGCGACGGGGTTAGGCAGCGACCGGGGACGCTCGATCAGGAGTTTGGCTTTGGACATGCCGGCAATGACCTGCCACATCGCGATGCCTCGATCGCGGAACATGTCGTCGGCGTGCGAACTGACCAAGAGACGGTCCGCCGTGATCGCCGACCGGATCGAGTCATTGAGTTTCCCCATCGTGGCAGCATACCAGACACGATGCCCGTCTCGCACGACGGCCTCCACATCCCATCACCTCCTCCACCACTCTTCCACCAACCTCTCCGCCGCGCCCGCATACATCACACTGAGCAGGTCGCGGTCGATCCCCAGCCCCCGCAGCATCGGCGCACTCATCGCATCATACTTCTCCGGCTCGGTCATCATCAGGTCGGGGTCGGCGATCGGCGACTCCCCCTCGTAGCTCGTCTCAAACATCGTCCGCAGCGTGAAGTACCGGCTCGCGTACAGCTCAAACGCCGACTCCGGGCTGTCCGCCAGGTCGCCCATCGGCGACCCCCCCACGCCGGACTTCGCCGGCGAAAGCTGATCCTCCATCACCACCAGGTCCGAGCCGAACAGCACGCGCCCGCGCCACTTGGTGAAAAACGCCCGCGTCCGGCCGGGGAAGTACTTCCCCAGTTCGCGCACGACCCACTTCGTCGCCGAGGTGTCGATGTACAGGTTCGGGTGCCGCGTCAGCAACCCGTCGAGGAAGTTCAGGTCCTCCGGCCACCCGCCCATGTGGGCCGCGATCCACGGGCTCTCAAACCGGTCGAGCATCCGCTCCAGCGCCTCGTAGTGCGACCGCTTCGTGCCATACTTCGCCGGGTCTGCGTACTTGGTCGCAAACCACGTGTCCGGGTCGGCGATGTGCACCATGTACATCATGCCCAGGTCGCGCCCCGCCTCGCACGCCGCGATGCGCGCCGGGCTGTCGATATCGCGCACATCGATTGCCCCCTCGCCGGTCACGATGTCCCGCAATCGCGGCGAGCCCCAGATCTTCAGCATCCGGCTGTCAAACTCCCGCCGGAACCGTTCGATCGTCTTCACATACCCCATGCCGTGCGCACTCGCCTTGTCGGGGTCGCTCCACGTCGGGATCGCGATGAACCGGACGGTGTCGCCGAGTGCCTCCCGCACCGCCGGGGCCTGCCCGATCTGCGTCATGCTGTACGTCTTTACCACGCCGAAGAGCTTCCGCACCTCATCGTAAATCCGGCTCGCCCGCTCGCCGTGGATATGCGCGTGCGCATCGGTGATCGGCACCACCGGACGGCCCAGCTTCGCGGCCTCAGCGCGATAGTCGAGCCCGAAGCGATTCGCACGGGTTGGGGGGCGGGCGGACATGCGGGATCCTATCTGGCTCAAGCCCATTGTTGAACGGCCAACCCTCTCCGTTCTCATTCGCTTACTCTGCTCCCTCTGACCTTATCTGGATGATTCCCCCCTCCCATGGCCACCCCACCCCGCATCGCTCTCGCCCACGACTGGCTCTGCGGGTTCCGCGGCGGGGAAGCCGTGCTGGACCGCATCGCCCGTATCGTCACCGCCGACTTTCCGGCGTCCGCGCCGCCGCGGCTGTACCTCATGACCGATGACGGCCGCCCGATGACACCGGCGATCGATGCGCTCCCAAAGACGACGTCGTTCCTCTCACGCATCCCTGGCGGCGATACCAGGCTCCGCCGCTGGCTGCTCCCGCTGTATCCGCGCGCGGTTGATGGGCTCTCGAAGACGCTCGCGGCGGACCATGCGCGGGAGCCGATCGACCTGCTGGTCTCGACTTCTTCCGCCGCGATCAAGGGCCTCCGTCCGCCCGCGGGAGTCCCGCACCTGTGCTATTGCCACTCCCCCGCGCGATACATCTGGTCGCAGTCCGAGCAGTATTCGGGTGGTCTCCGCGGCCTCGGCCTCCGCCTTGCGCGCCGGTCCTTCAAGGAGTGGGACCGCCGCACCGCCGCCAACGTCACCCAGTTCATCGCCAACTCCTCGCATACCGCGCGGGAGATCAAGCGCTGCTTCGGCCGCGACTCCCTCGTCATTCATCCGCCGGCCCGCACCGATTTCTTCACGCCCGACCCTGCCGTCCCGCGTGAAGACTTCTGGCTCTGCGTCGGCGCGCTCGAGCCGTACAAGCGCGTGGACCTGGCGATTGCTGCCGCGAAACGCGCGGGCAAGCGCCTTGTGATCGTCGGCTCCGGCTCTCACGAGCACCCGCTGCGCGGCCTCGCAGGCCCGAACGTGGAGTTTCTCGGGCGCGTGAGCGATGAACAGCTCCGCGAGCTCTACCGCCGCGCCGCAGTCCTGCTCTTCCCGCAGATCGAGGATTTCGGCATCGTCGCCGTTGAGGCGCAGGCCTGTGGCCTGCCTCTTGTCGCGGCGGCAACGGGGGGGGCGGGGGGCGCGCTCGACAGCGTGGCCCATGAACACACGGGCGAACTCGTGCCCGAGCCGACTCCGGACTCTCTTGCCGATGCCGCCGCCCGCATCGGGACAAGCGTGATGCACGATCCCGCGCCATGGGCACAACGCTGCCGCGACAACGCCGAGCGTTTCAGCGAAGCCGTGTTCGATTCAAAGCTGCGTGAAGCGATCTTCAGCCTGCTGCGCGGGTGATGACCCCGGGGGGCGCATCCATCGGCGCGGGCATGATCGTGTGCCCGTTCTGCGCGTTGGCATGAGCGCCGTTCATCGATGACTCGGGCATCACCTGCTCCAGCACAACGTTCAACGCTCGCACAGCCAGCACCTGCCCGATGTAGATCTCGTGGTCCGCCTCAAGGTCATAATGCCGTACGACCTCGCAGTCGATCGCCGCCATCGCCCGGGCCGGGATCGGCGAGGTGCTCACCAGCCGCACGGTCTCGATGGTGTCGAACGGATCACCCTCTTCGCGTCCGTCGAACTTCCGCATGAGCAGGCGGTTGGAGCGGTCCAGAAGGCACAGCGCAAAGGTGTGGCTGTCACGGATCAGCGTCGCGATCCGATGCCCCGTCGGCACGGCCACCGCGATACACACCGGCTCGTTGGCGCACTGCATCGCCCGGCGCACAAGCACACCGCCGCGGCGTTGTTCAAACGCCGACGTCAGCACGCAGGTCATTGAGGGCAAGAGCCCCAGGACCCGCTCAAACTCGGGCGATGCCGACCCGTTCATGCCTCCTGCGCCTCCACAGGTGAGCCATCGCCCTGCACCGCGCGCACTCCACGCTCGGCCTTGGCGATCCCACAAGGACTCGGGGGAAGTCTACCACCCAAATCTAGGTGATTCGACCAAACTTGCGCGTGGTCCCGCCAGAACTCGCCCACCGTGAGTCCGCAAACTATCCCCACTTCCCAAAGAAGTGAGGAAGAGTGTTGCAAAGTGTGGCAAAGTGGGAGATAATCCCACGACCTCGACCCGGGAGTCCTCGCCGTGCTCTTCACAGGCCACTCAGAGCACAGCATCGACGCCAAGCAGCGGGTGTCCATTCCGGCCAAGGTCCGCAACCAATGGGACCAGGACCGGGATGGGTCCGCCTGGTACAGCGTCCCTTGGCCTCGAGGATGTGTTCGGCTTTACACGGAGAAGGAGTTCAAGAACCTTGCCTCCCGCCACTCGGCGACGCTGACCCCGGGAGAGGAGGAATCGGAGCTTGAACTCCAGTTGTTCGGCCTCGCAGAACGGATCGAGATGGACAGCGCGGGACGGGTCGCTCTCCCCAAGACCCACCTCGAGCTGACCGGCCTCAAGAGCGACGTCGTCATTGTCGGTGTCCTGAACCGACTGGAAATCTGGGACCGGACTTCCTGGAAGTCCAAGCTGGAAGAACGCTTCAACGCCCTGCCGCACCTTGTGGCGAGGATCGAAGCCAAGAAAAGCGGCCGCCCCGCCGGGAGTTAAGAGAGAGATGGAGACCGGGAGAGAGACCGGTTGAGAGAGAGATCGGTCGAGAGAGAGAGACCGGGTTGGGACGGAGCCCACCCGCCCGCTTCGGAAACGAGGCGTTCAGCGGGTTTTGACATTCTGAGTTTGTTCACCCGCGAGGTCCGACCGTCAAACGAATGGACTCGTGGATCAGTCTCACATCGGACGGGGCGCGCTGCACTCGCAAGGAAGCGGCCGCGGCGTCAAGGCTGACGGCAAGGACGCCGTCGAGCTGCTCTGCCCGGAACGAGACGGTTCCAAGGTCTCCTCGCGCTCGGGCGCACGGCCGAGCCGCCACCGGCCGCGCGCCCTTTTTCATGCGCTCACAATCCTTGCTTCCGGTCCCCTCGGGCCGCGGTTATGCTGCGCCCCTGCCCGCGTCTCCATGACGAGCGCCACTCCGCCTGAAACTCGTCCGCCCCATCCCGGAGCAAGCCCTGCATGGATACCGCCGCGACTCCCGCGCCCCCTGCCCACGAGCCCGCACCGTGAAACAACCGGCTGCTGGCGATTGATGTCACCCGCGGCTTTGCGCTGCTGGGGATCTTCTTCGTCAACATCCAGACGTTTGCGGAGCCGTTCGGCCGCTTCGTCGCCCCGCGGCCTGAATCTGACGACTTCTGGACGCAGGCCTGCTTCTTCCTCGTCAAGATCTTCTGCGAAGGGAAGTTCTATCCCCTGTTCTCTCTGCTCTTTGGAATGGGCCTCGCATTGCAGATGCAAAGCGTCATTGCCCGCGGCCAGAATTTCTACGGCCTGTACTCGCGCCGCCTCGCCTGGCTCTTCTTCATGGGCCTCACCCACGCCCTGTTGCTCTGGTACGGCGACATCCTGTTCATCTACAGCTTCGCCGGGCTGGCGCTGATGTTCTGCGTGCGGATCAATCCGCACGTTCTCCTGAGCATCGGCGCGGGGCTCATCATTCTGGTTTCCATCGTGTCCGGTGCGCTGGGAGCAATGAACGGGCTCTTCGCCGGCGCCCAGCGTGAGGCGATCGCCGAAACCGCAGCGGCTGCCGACTCGCCGCAGGCCGAACAAGCGTCCGAGCCCGCCCCTCCAGAGGAGCCCCTGACGCCATTCCGGCAGGTCATCCGAGGCATGCAACTCGGCCCCGAATCGCCCGACTGGCTGAAGGGCGAAACCCGCGCCTACCGCGATGGCCCTTGGACACAGCTTTTCCTTGTCCGCGCGATGTCCTGGGGCATGTACCTGACGTTCTGCCTCTTCGGATTCGCATGGCACGTGCTGGGAATGTTCTTCATTGGGGCCGCACTGCTGCGCCTCGGGCTGTTCAGCGAGGTCGGCAACCGCTGGCAGGTCCGGCTGCTGCTCATCGGCCTGTTCGTCGGCCTTCCCGGCGCGGTCATCGCCGCGACGATCCAGGCGAAGGGGGGTGTCACGTGGTGGACGGCGGGGCTTTCGGGCGCGCTCCTCATGCTCTGCGGCCCGCTCGTCAGCCTGATGTACCTCTGCACGTTCGCGCTTCTCGTGCGCCACGGCATCGGCAGGCCCATTACGTTTGTCCTGTCCAACGTCGGCCGGATGGCGCTGACCAACTATCTCTCACAGACAGTCATCTCGACGTTCGTTTTCTACTACTGGGGCCTGGCGCAGTTTGGGAGTTGGAGCCGCCCTGAGCGCTGCGCCTTCGTGCTGGGCATCTTCGCCTGCCAGTGCATCATCAGCGTCCTATGGATGCGAGCCTTCCGCATGGGCCCGATGGAGTGGGTCTGGCGATCGGTCACCTATCTCAAGCCCCAGCCGATACTGCGAACCCGCGGCAACTCCGAATCTGTATAAGCGCGGCCATCATCGCGCCACCCGCCATGCGTGATCGATCGCCGGAGTCCTCCCCCATGCCATTCCGCGCGCACCGCACAGCATTCACCATCGCATGCTTCTTCCTGCTGCTCCTTGCCTCCTCGACTCGCGCACACACCGACCACGCTCTGACAACCCGCCTCGACGAAGTGATCCTCCGTTCCGAACTCGGCCAGTTCTGGGGCGCGGTCCTCATTGCCCAGGACGGCAAGCCCATCCTCGCCAAGGGCTACGGCCTTGCCAACGACTCACTTGCGCCCATCGACTCCCGGACGCTCTTTGACATCGGCTCCGTCGCCAAGCAGTTCACCGCCGCGCTTGCGCTGACGCTTCATGTTGAGAAGCAGCTCTCGCTGGATGAGCCGATCACGAAGTACTTCGCAGACCTCCCGCCCGCAGCGGGCGGGGTCACGCTTCGTCACCTGCTGACACACACGTCGGGGCTCTCCGATGCCAATGGCGCGATCCAGCAGTTGGACTTCGCCGACCGCGATGAGGCGGTGCGCCTCGCGTTCCGGTCCCGCCTCAGCTCCAAGCCCGGAGAGCGTTTTGAGTACTGCAATGGCGGATACTGCGTCGCCGCGGCGATCATTGAGCGAGCCATCGGCGGCCCCTTCCAGGCCTTGATGCGCGAGGAGATTTTCAAGCCCGCCGGCCTCGCCAATACCGGCTTTCTCGATGGCGATGGGCTGGACCTCTCGAACGCTTCTGCGCGCATTGTCTCCGGACGCGGCGGCGGGTCCCGCCGCTCCATTCTGCAGGACGGCTGGGGTTGGGGCCTTCGCGGCTGCGGCGGGATCCTCATGTCGCTCGACGACATCCATCGCTGGGACGCTGCGCTTCGCGGTGATCAGTTGTTTGATGACGGCGCGAAGCGGCAGCTCTATGCGCCAATGCTGGAGAACTACGCCCTCGGCTGGATGGTCGAACCCGCCGCGAGCAGCGCGATGAAAGTCTCGCACAGCGGCGGCACCCGCGGCTATCGGAGCTACCTCCTCCGCATCCCTGATCAAGGCATTGTGATCGCCGTGCTGACCAATGACCGGCACGACCCTGTTGGGCTTGGCACCTCGCTTCTGACCGCGCTCCTCCCCGAGGAACGCACCGAGATCGAAGGTACGCTGAACATCACCGGCCTCACGCTCAATGAGCACAAGCTCGCCGAAATCGACAAGGATGTTCGCATCCATGTCGATGGCCATGTGCCCATGCCGGATGTTCGGCCGACGCCGTTCGATCTCCGCGTCGAAGTCCCCATCGCCGGCGGCGGCGGCCGTACAGATGCCGTCAAACTCGTCATGATGCCCGGTCAGGCCAGGCAGACCGCTGCTTCCATCCGCGCTGCCCTTCAATCCAAGCCCGCGGGCCAGCGCACGACCTCCGGAATCAATGCCATCGTCGCCACAATGCCCTATACGCCCGAGGGTGGCGTGATCCGTCTGCCGCCTGATGTCAAGCTCATTGTCATGCCGCGATACTCCGGAACGGGCAGGGATGGCAGGCCCGTGATCGATGAGCGCATCTGCATCGTGGTGACGGATGAGGCCAACGGCTTCTGGCCGGTCATCCTCAAGCTGGATCGACCCAGCGCAGAGGAACTCGCCGGCAGGCTCGACCCCGGTCCTCATCCCTAGACCGAACCCGCGTTGGGGAGCTTCGGCCGGGTCTTCCCCTTTTTCGGGGCGACAGCCGGTTGCGTTTGCCATCGTGCCCTTTGAGAGAAGGCACCAGGCTGAGATTCACTCCCCGCAGGGTGGCAGCTATCCTTCCGCCCCTTACCCCCCCACCCCTCCCCTACCCCCTTCGGGGCATGACGGAGGCATCGGAGCGCGACATGGCCACCACCGGCAAGATCACCCAAGTCATCGGCTCGACCTTCGACGCCGTCTTCCCCGAAGATCAGATCCCCGAGATCTACAACGCCGTCCGCGTTGAGACCAAGACGGCGTTCGGCGATCTGCGTCTGACCGGCGAGGTGCAGCAGCACCTCGGCGGCGGCCGAGTCCGCGCGGTTGCGCTCGGTTCCACCGACGGCCTGGCCCGCGGCATGAGCTGCCAGGACCTGGGCAGCCCCGTGACCGTGCCCGTCGGCGAGCCCGTCCTTGGTCGGGTGTTCAACCTGCTCGGCGAGCCGATCGACCGGCTCCCCGCGCCGACCAACACCAAGCGCATGCCCATCCACCGCGCACCGCCCGAGTTCAGCCAGCTCAACCCCAACACCGAGATCCTCGAGACGGGCATCAAGGTCATCGACCTCCTCTGCCCGTTCGTCCGCGGCGGCAAGATCGGCCTCTTCGGCGGTGCGGGCGTCGGCAAGACCGTCATCATCCAGGAGATGATCGCCCGCGTGGCCCGCAACTTCGGCGGCTACTCCGTGTTCGCCGGCGTCGGCGAGCGCACCCGCGAGGGCAACGACCTTTGGCGCGAAATGAAGGAGGCCGAGTACATCGACGCCTCCGGCAAGAAGTCGCACGTGCTCGACAAGGTGGCCATGGTGTTCGGCCAGATGAACGAGCCGCCCGGTTCGCGTCTGCGTGTCGCGCTCTCGGCCCTCACCATGGCTGAGAACTTCCGCGATGAGTCCGGCAAGGAAACCCTGATCTTCGTTGACAACGTCTTCCGCTTCACGCAGGCCGGCTCCGAGGTGTCCGCGCTCCTGGGCCGCATGCCCAGCGCCGTGGGTTACCAGCCGACACTCTCGACGGAAATGGGTGAGCTGCAGGAACGCATCACCTCGACGAGCAAGGGCGCCATCACCTCGGTGCAGGCCATCTACGTCCCCGCCGACGACCTGACCGACCCGGCACCCGCGACGGCCTTCGGCCACCTTGACGCGTTCGTCGTTCTGGCCCGCGGCATCGCCGAGAAGGGCATCTTCCCCGCCGTCGATCCGCTGGCCTCCACATCCCGAATCCTCAGCGCGGACATCATCGGCGAGCGGCACTACCGCGTCTCCCGCCGCGTGCAGTCCATCCTCCAGCGCTATAAGGAACTGCAGGACATCATCGCCATCCTCGGCGTTGACGAGCTCTCGCAGGAGGACAAGCTCACCGTCTCCCGCGCCCGCAAGATCGAGCGCTTCCTCTCCCAGCCGTTCTACGTCGCCGAGGTCTTCACCGGCTTCCCCGGCGTCACCAGCAACCTCGAGTCCACCATCGACTCCTTCGAGCGCCTCTGCAACGGCGAGGGCGATGACATCCCCGAGGGTGCGTTCATGTACGTCGGCACGCTCGACGATGCACGCAAGAAGGCCGAGAAGATGAAGGCCAGCTGATCCTGGCGCATCTCGCCCCTGCTCCCAGAACCCCGTGCCCCGGCACGGGGTTTTTCATTGCACCCGCGGCCGCCCAATCGCCAACAATGGCCGCATGAGCCCCGTCCTCTCGCAGATTGTCCGCACGGCGCAGCTGATCGTCGCCGCGCTGCTCGTCGGCGTGGTCGCCTTCGCCGCGGTCGCGCTCGTCATCGGGCCGCTCCAGCCGCCCCCCCCACCGCCCCCGCCCACACCGGGCGCAGCGCCGATGACCGGGCCCTTCGGCACGCTTGATCCGCTGGTCGTGGTGCTGATGGCCCTCATCCTCGGGCAGTTCCCCGTGCTCATCTTCCTCGGGGTCGCGCTTGCCAAGCAGGCCGCGGCCATGGCCGGCACGCTCGCCGGCGAGCCCGACACCCGCGACCAGGCCCTCGCCCGGCTGTGGCTCAACGCCGCCATTCTCCGCGCTGCGCTCGCCGAGGGCGCAGGCCTCTTCGGAGCCGTCATCCTCATGGTCAGCGGCGATCGACTCGGCCTGATCGGCGTCGGCTTCGCCGTGATCGTGCTCATGGCGATCATGCCCTCGCGGGGCCGCCTTGAGAACTGGATCCACCGCGCTGTGCAGACCGCCGCGCTTACGCCCAGCCGCGAGCCGCCGCACGAGCGCTAAAGCCGCCCCCGAAGCGGGCTGGCAAGAGGCCGCATTCCCTGGAACGCAGGAACGGCATGTCCGCGCCCGATCGTGGGACGCGAACATGCCGTTCCGTGAACATGAAGAGGTTCAGTTGTTTCAGCAGCCGGCGAACCACGCGGCAAGGAAGGTGAAGATGTCCGGGACGGTCACATTCGAGTCACCGTTGAAGTCCGCCGACGCGCTTCCGGCGAACCACGCGGCAAGGAAGGTGAAGATGTCCGGCACAGCCACGCCGCCGGAGCAATCGAAATCGGCCGGGCAGGGGAACCTGTACTTGGCCAGGTTGGGCTGCGCCATGCCATCGAGAACCTGGAACTGCCCGCTCAGATAAACGGTTCCGTCGTCCACACCAACGTCGTAGAACGCGGCGTTTGTGTCGCCCGATCCGAATGCGCTCCACGCGGACCCGTTCCAACGGGCGATCCGCTGCGCATCCACCGCGCCCATCCCCGTGCCGACGGTCGAGAAAACGCCGAGGACATACAGCGAGGATCCATCGGCGGCCACCTTGTAGACCCCGCCGTTGGTTCCGCCGCCGACGGCCGTCCATTGCGTGCCATCCCACGCGGCGCAGCCACTGACGGGCTCTCCGCCGCTCACGGTGAAGAGGCCGGCAGCAACGAGATTGCCGTTGTACACCTCCAGATCAGACACCGCACCATCGAAGCCATCGCCGACCGGTTGCCACGCGGACCCGTCCCAGCTCGCGATGTTGGACACGGACGTCGATCCGGAGAGCGTGAAGTCTCCACCGGCATACAGCGTGCCGTTGTGCACCAGCAATGAGTTCACCGGGCCATTGAACCCTGCGCCCATTGGCGACCACTGGCTGCCATCCCAGGAGGCAATACGGTTGAATGTCTGCGGCCAGGCTTCAACAAACTGGCCACCGGCGATGAGGTTCCCGCTGTAGGTTGTCAGGACGTTGACAGGCTGGTCGAAGAGATTGTGCACACCAGCCCAAGCGTTGCCGTCCCACGCAACCAAGTGGTTGACAAACTCACCGGCGGCGATAGTGATGTTCCCCCCCGCGAAGATGCGGCCGTCATAGCCGGTCATGGTGATGACCGCGCCGGACCAGGGCCCTGCTCCGCAAGCCTCCCAACCGCTCGGCGTAAGCCGAGCGACTTCCGATGCCGGAGTGCCCTCGATCACGCGGATCTGTCCCGCAGCGTAAAACTCGCCATCAATGTGGCCGAACCACGTGGGTCCGAAGTACGTGCCCCCGCCAACCGCGGACCATGCTCCGGACTCCCACTTCGCGAGGTTGTAGACCGGCGTGTTGCCCGCCTTCCAGAAAGGACCAGCGGCATAAATCGCTGAGCCCACAGAGCAAATCGCATTCACCGTCGCACTCAGCTCCGTGACTCCCTCTCCCAAGGGTGCCCAAGTCGATCCGTTCCACGACGCAATCCCCGATGCGAGAGTCGTGCCGCCCACCCCGGTAAACCTGCCTCCGACAAAGAGATCGTCTCCCACCACGCGAAGCGTGCTCACGGATGTGGGCGAGCCCTGAACCCCACCGGCGAACTCCGTCCACTCAACGCCATCCCAGCGGGCGATCCGGTTCGCGGTGCTCGTGCCTGCCATCGAGAACGTGCCGCCAGCGATGATGTCGCCGCCATAGGAGGCGACGGTGTTGACCGCGCTGCCGAGTCCCTCTCCAAGCGCTGACCAATCAGTGCCGTCCCACACGGCGATACGATTGGCGGGAACTCCGCCGGCGGTGGTGAACGCGCCGCCCACCACAAGCAGGCCCTCGTGCACGGTCAGGCAGGTGGGATTGCCGCTCAACCCCGAGCCCATCGCGGCCCACTCTGTTCCATTCCACCGGGCGATGCGCGTAGCACTGACCCCGCCCGCGCTGGTAAACAGGCCCGCCACGATCAGCTCGCCGTTATAGACCGTCATCGCCGTGACGCGGTTGTTCAAGCCGCCGCCAACCTGCTGCCACGAGGTTCCATTCCACCTCGCGATGCGTGAGACCGGATTCGGGCCCGAGTTCTGAAAACTGCCGCCAGCGTACAGATCTCCGCCGTAGACCGCCAGCGATGTGAGCGGGAACAGAGTCCCGTCGAAGCCGTCGCCCAAAGCCTCCCATGACGACCCGTCCCAAGTCGCTAGCTTGTTTGCGACAACGTTGCCGGCAACCAGGAACGGCCCTCCCATAACAATCCGCTCCGGAGCAGGTCCTGCGCCATCGGGATCCCATGATGTCAAAGTGACCGCCGCGGTGTTCGTGCCCGGGATGCCATCTGCGGGTAACCAGTCACCCGGACACTGCGCACTCACCAATCCAAGTCGGCCTCCTATGAGCATCAGCCCTGCGAGGGCGAACCCCGTCAAGGTCCGGTGGCGGGTTCGAGCGGTGGGATGTGGCATAAGGCATCTCCTCGAGCGTGCGGGGTCAATTGGACAAAGGGACTTCGTGCAGACTAACACCAAGATCGATCACTGTCAATCATTTTTAGAATGTTTGTAAAACATTTGTTGTACCGAGTTTCGGGTGATATGCTTGATGGCCGATCACGCCTCGGGCGCGCATTCATGTGGAAGTACAATGACCAGCACGATGCAATCAGGATCCTCGCATCCAATTTTGGACTCCGCCGTGGCCGCGAGCGGCGAGTCGCCCACAATCCAAAACGGCGGCCTGTTCGAGCACGATGCCGCACTGGTGCTCGGGAGGCTTCAGTTGGCGCTGGATGAGCTGCTTGGCGCCGTCCCCGTGCGCCCGCGCTCGGCGGCGCAGGTCTCCAAGGCCTTTGGCCTCGACAAGGCTCTGGGATGGAACATCTTCCGTATGACCGTTGCACCGAGCCCTCTGGCGGTGGGCTTGCATGTTCCGGCACCGGTCTCGGTGAAGCGGCTGCTCACCGCCGCGACAAAGCACAGTGTTCCGATGGATGTGGTCGTTCGCGTGGCGGATGCCTTCACGGACTTTGAACGGCTCGCGCTCCGACATGCGGACGATCGCGACGAACTCGATGCGCTGATCATCTCAGCGCTGCCGGAAGAGCGCGAGAAGGCGATGCGTCAGCGTCGCGAAGCTCTGTATACGGCGGCACGCGACATTCGCGGCGTTTCGCTGAAGACCGGGCTCTTCCTGGCCATCCTTTATCCCAATCGCGAGAATCCGTCCTTGATCGATGGTGCCCGAGTGATTGCATGGCTGGACCTGAGACGAATCCACCGGGGCGCGGTCATGAGGGCGCGGTCGTTCCGCGACTTATTGAGAGAGGATGCGCCCAAGACACTCGACGGCCTGCCGGTCAGGAGCCTGACCGATGTCATCCTCCAGGACTTCACCTCCAAGCCGCTCCCCCGGATGACCGCAACGACCTACGGACCGAACGCCGAGCACTTGAAGTACACTCTGGAGCCTGGAAACGTCGGGCTGCGCTCATCCATCAATGTTGTGTTCGCTGATCTGATGCAGGGCTACTGTCGCCGCACGTTCACTCCAGATCGCTCCAGAATCGGCGGGTCGATTGGGAGTCAGTACCCCCGCCAGCGGCAGATCCTCGACGTTTTGGTGTGCGATGGTCTCGTCGAGCCTCAGCAGCCGCAGGTCAAGGTCTACGACACTTCCGAGAGTGGATTTGTGGAGGGCCTTGAGAATCCGAATCGCACGGATGACCTTGTCGACTTCGCACCGAGCGTGCGGTACATGGGGCGCGGACCGCACCAGTTTTCCACCCCCCATGTGCCAAAGTACGGCGACATCGTCGAGCATGTGTGCGGCCGGCGCGGCTGGGATTCTTCGCGTCTTCATGGCTACAGAATGGAAGTCGAGTACCCACTCTTCACCTGGCAGTTTCAGATGACACTGCGCTTGCCGGAGACCGCACGCGAGCCGTCGCGCGATTGATACACTCAAAGCCGAGAACGCTTGAGAGTGGACACCATTTCACCCATCACGCTCCACGGCACGACTGTCACCCTTCGCCCGCTCGCGCAGAGCGATGCCGAGTCGCTCTTTGCCGCGACGCCGCCGACCACCTTCCCGTACTTTCTCTCCTGGCCGACCGAGTGGACGCGCGACGCGTTTGACCGCTGGATCCAGACTCATCTCGCCGGCCCCAAGACCCTCGCCTTCGCGGTCATCGACAACGCCTCGGGCGCGGTGATCGGCTCGACTTCCTACATGGACATCGATCCCGTCAACCGCTGCGTCGAGATCGGCTGCACCTGGTACGCGCTCTCGCACCGAGGCACCCGCACCAACCCCGAGTGCAAGCTCCTGCTCCTCGGACACGCGTTCGAGATGCTCAAGTGTGTCCGCGTGACGCTCAAGTGCGACTCGCGCAACCTGCACAGCCAGCGGGCCATCGCCAAGCTGGGCGCAACCCGCGAGGGTGTCCTCCGCAAGCACCGCATCCAGGCCGACGGCTACGTCCGCGACACCGTGTACTTCAGCATCATCGCCGAGGAGTGGCCGCGGATCCGCGGCGGCCTGCTCGCTCGTCTCTCGACGCAGACCTGATCTACTTGCCGATGCAGAACACCGCGAACACGCGCCCCAGCACCTCGTCCGGCGAGATATCGCCCGTGACCTCGCCCAGGTGATCAAGCCCGGCCCGCAGGCCCGCAGCGACAAGCTCCGGCAACGCAAGCGCGTGGGCCCCGACGGGCGGCATCGCGTCGATCGCGGCATCGAGCCCGTCGATCAACCGCAGCAGCGCACGCCTGTGCCGCGGCAGCACCACCGCCTCCGGGTCATCCGAATCCACCGCCATCGCGGCATCGGCGATCGCACGCCGCAGTGTCGCCAGGTTCCAGCCGTCGATCGCGCACACCGCGATGCAGCCTTCACCGCCGGCGAGAGTGCCGCTCGCAAGGTCCGCCTTGGTCTGCACGCAGATGACAGGTCTCCGGTGGTTCGCCGCAAAGCCCTCACGTCCCGCGAACCGGCCCGTCGGATCGCAATACACAATCGCATCCGCACGCTCTAGCTCCGCGCGGGCGCGCGATTGCGCCGCCCGATCAATCTCTCCCTCCGCACCTGCATCCAGGCCCGGCAGATCGACCAGCAGCACTCCCGATGAACCCGGCGCATCGGCCGAGACATCCAGCTCTTCCACGATGGCATCCCGCGTCGTCCCCGCGACATCCGACACCACGGACCGCCGCCGCCCCAGCAACGCGTTGAACAGCGTGCTCTTCCCCGCGTTCGGCTCCCCCACCAGGACGATCCGCGGCAACTCCCCCGCACGTTCCCACGTTGCCGCGCTGCCGAGCGATGCCGCCGCGCTCGTGCGGAGGGCCACGCACCGCCGCCGCAACTCATCCGGAGCGATCGGGACAACATCCTCCTGATCCGAGAAGTCGATCCCCGCTTCGACAAGCGCGAGCAAGGTCGCCAGTTCCTCCGACCATGAGCGATACTCCCGCCCGCGCGAGCCATCCAGCAGTCGCCCGGCCGCCGCGAGCTGCGCATCCGTCTGGGCCGCGATCCCCGCCGCGATCCCCTCGGCCTGCTCGATCGTCAGCTTTCCCGCCAGATACGCCCGCGCCGAGAACTCTCCCGGCCGCGCATACCGCACCCCCTCATGCGCGAGCAGGATCGCGATGATCCGCTCCACCAGCACCGGGTTCCCGGGCACCAGCAACTCGGCGACATCTTCCCCGGTGAAGCTCCGCGGCCCGGCGAACCACATCGCCAGACACGGCAGGCTCTCGCTCCCTGCCCCCATGCGGATCTTCGCGCGTTCTACCTGGCCCGCCCGAGCCGGGATGTTTTCAAGCACGTGTGCGAGCAGTCCCCCGACCCCCGGCCCGCTGATGCGGATCAGCGACCGCGCGCTCCGACCCGGCCCGGAGGCGGGCGCGACGATCGTCTCGCCGGCAGTCACAGACTCACCCCCGGTCCTTGGCCAGCGCGGCCTGCACGCCTGCCTTCACCGCTCCCCAATCTGTTCCCTCGGCCTTGTTCACCGTGAGCCACTCCCCGGCCAGCAGCAGGCTCGTCACCCCGGGGATCGCAAACAGCTCGCGGCCCAGCGGGTCCCCCTCTGCCTGCTCGGGGGACCGGTACGACCGGATCGGTTCGGGCAACACGCCGTCAAGCACGCACTTGAGCGCGTTGGGGTTGGGTGTCGGCTGGAATCGGACGACTTTGTAGGGCACGGCGGACGATAGTACCGATCGTGGATTCAGGAAGCCCGCGTACACTCGACAGGGCCATCCGCCGCCCGACCCCCGGGCCCGCGGACAAACTCCACGGACGCTTACAGCGATGATCTCCGACCACGTTCCAGCACTGACAAACGCCCTCGTGTGGGCGCAAGCCGGCGCGAGCGATTCGTGGGGGGAGCAGTTCTTCTCGCGAACCATCCGCCTCATCCAGCGACTGGGCACCTACTCCCCGTGGCAGGTCGCGCTTGAGCTGGCGGTGATCTGGGTCCTGGCGTTTATCGTTGTCCGATTCGTCAAGGGGACCAGGGCCGCCGGCGCGCTCAAGGGCACGCTGCTGCTGGTGGTCATGGCGACGCTGCTGGTCCGCATCCTCGGGCAGCAGGAGTCGTTCCAGCGTCTCAAGTTCCTGTACGAGAACTTCCTCACCCTCCTCGCGATCACCCTGATCGTCGTCTTCCAGCCCGAACTCCGCCGCGGCCTCATCCGCCTGGGCGAAGCGCCCATCCTCCGTCGCGGACACACCGGCGGCGTGCACGACGTCGCGGCGGCTGTTTGCCAAGCCGCCGCGTACCTCAGCAAGGCCCGCTTCGGCGGGCTCATCGTCTTCGAGCGTGAAACGTCGCTCAAGGCGCTGGTCGAGGGCGGGACCCCGATCCACGGGCGCGTGTCCGCACGCCTGCTCCAGACCATCTTCTTCCCGGGTTCGGCCCTGCACGACCTCGCCGTGGTTATCAAGGGCGCCGAGATCGTCGCGGCGGGCGTTCAGTTGCCGCTGGCCGAGCCGGATGAAATGCCCGATCCCTCGCTCGGATCGCGCCACCGCGCCGCCGTCGGCGTCACCAAGGAGGGCGATGCCCTGGTCGTCTCCGTCAGCGAGGAAACCGGGACCATCAGCATCGCCGAGCGCGGCCGTCTGGAGCAGGGGCTCACCATCGATCAGTTGCGGACTGAACTCGAAACCCGACTGGCCCGTCGCGGCCAAACCGTCTGAGGTCCGATCCATGCGATTCTTCCGCGACTTCAAAGGCTGGGAAACCTTCCGCACCGCCATGGTCGCTTCGTTCGTTGCGCTCCTGGTCTGGGTCTGGGCCGAGGGCGAAAGCGTCTCTCGTGAACGAATCCCCCTCCGCATCACCCTCGATGCCGATGCGGGCTCGGACTACATCTACCGCGTCGAGGACTCCTCCTCCTGGAGTGGCTCGGTCACGATCGAAGTCGAAGGAACACCCTCCGCGATCGCCGAGGCCCGGGAGCTCCGCGGCCAGAATCTGACCCTTCGATTCGGGCTCGATGGAATGCCGCGCGAGCCCGGCAACGCCAAGGTCGCCCAGCTCAGCCGCGCGGTGCCGAACCTCAGCGAACTCCAGCGACTCAAGGTTGTCGTCGTCAGCGTTGACCCCGCGGTGCTCACCGTCGATGTCAACAGAATGGTCCAGCGCGAACTGCCCGTGAAGGTGGAACTCGCGCGGCCGCTCCTGCTCGATGGCGAGCCCTCCCCCTCTCCGGCCACCGTGACAGTCCGTCTGCCCGACACCGCCGCCTCGCGCATCGCCGAGGGAAGCCCGCCCGTCGCCTTCGTCTCCAACGAGGAACTCGATCGCGTCCGGGGCGACGGCGCCCGAACCGTCAACGCGATTGTCCGACTGCCGGCCTCCATCGGCCCGGTCGATCCCGCCCTCGTTGAGCTGCGGCCGGAGGTCATCTCGGTCTCGCTGCGCATCCGCAAAGAAGTAGACAGCTTCAAGACCCCCCCGGTCCCGGTGTGGTTCAGCCTGCCGCCCACCGAAGATGGCGGACAATGGACCGTCGAGATCCTCGACAAGTTCGTCAGCGATGTCGTCGTCGCCGGACCCGCCGATCAGGTCGCGAGAATCCGGTCCGGAGAAACCACGATCAAGGCACTGGTCGAACTGACCAGCGACGATCTGATCAAGGCTGTCCAGCCCGACCGCGCTCGCCCCGCGGCCGGCGATGCCGCCTCGACCGTCGTCACACCGGGGCAATCTCCCCCCGATTCTGGCACCATCAGCCGCCAGGTCATCTTCCTCGGCCTGCCTCCGAACGTCGCGGCGACCGCAGCGAACTCCATTGTTCGCGTCCGCATCACCCGCAATGTCAAGGCCGCGAACCCCGGTTCCGGCACGCCCTGAGGCCGCCAAACCCGCGCCCGGACGGCTGGCTCCTCGGGACTTTCGCACCCCTCCCGGCTACCCTTCCGCCCCCCCGGCATGGTGGCCACTGGCCATCCCTGCCGAGGGTCCTGCAACCACGGTTCCTTTCTCCCATCCGCCCTTCCCGAGCGACCCATGAAGATCAAGACCGACGAGATCACAAGCGTTATCAAGCAGGAAATCCAGCAGTTCGCCTCGGAGCTGGAAGTCTCGGAAGTCGGCCGCGTGGTCGAGGTCGGCGACGGCATCGCCCGCATCTACGGCCTTGCCAAGGCCATGGCCGGCGAGATGCTCGAGTTCCAGACCGGCGAAGGCGCGGTCATGGGCCAGGTCTTCAACCTCGAAGAAGACACCGTCGGCGCAGTCATCTACGGCGACTACCTCTCCGTGAAGGAGGGCGACCTCGTCAAGGCCACCGGCCGTCTGCTGGAAGTCCCCGTCGGCGAGGCCATGCTCGGCCGCGTGGTCGACCCCCTCGGCCGCCCGCTCGATGACGGCCCGGCCATCCAGACTGACCAGTTCCGCAAGGTCGACATCATCGCCCCCGGCATCGCCGAGCGTCAGCCCGTCCACGAGCCCATGCAGACCGGCATCAAGGCCATTGACGCGATGATCCCGATCGGCCGCGGCCAGCGCGAGCTCATCATCGGCGACCGCAAGACCGGCAAGACCGCCGTCGCCATCGACACCATCATCAACCAGAAGCAGTACTGGGGCACCCCCGATGCTGTCGTCTGCATCTACGTCGCCGTCGGCCAGAAGGAATCCACCGTCGCCGGCGTCGTCGAGACCCTGAAGAAGTACGGCGCGATGGACTACACCATCGTCGTCAACGCCTCCGCGGCCGACCCCGCGCCGATGCAGTACATCGCGCCCTATTCCGGCTGCTCCATGGGCGAGTACTTCATGTGGCAGGGCAAGGAAGGCGGCAGGGGCCCCAAGCACGCCCTGTGCATCTACGACGACTTGTCCAAGCAGGCCGTCGCGTATCGCCAGCTTTCGCTGCTCCTGCGTCGCCCGCCCGGCCGCGAGGCGTACCCCGGCGACGTGTTCTATCTCCACTCCCGTCTGCTCGAGCGCGCCACCAAGCTCTCTGATGAGAACGGCGCGGGCTCGCTCACCGCGCTCCCCGTCATCGAGACGCAGGAAGGCGACGTCTCGGCGTACATCCCCACGAACGTAATCTCGATCACCGACGGCCAAATCTACCTCGAGCCCGAACTCTTCTTCGCCGGTGTCCGCCCCGCCGTGAACGTCGGTATCTCGGTGTCCCGCGTGGGTGGTAACGCCCAGGTCAAGGCGATGAAGAAGATCGCCGGCTCGCTGCGTCTGGACCTCGCGGCCTACCGCGAGCTCGAAGCCTTCGCCCAGCTCGGCACCGAGCTCGACAAGGCCACGCAGAAGCAGCTCGACCGCGGCGCGCGAATGGTCGAGCTCCTCAAGCAGCCCCAGTATGTCCCGATGACCATCGTCGATCAGGTCATCTCGATCTACGCCGCGAGCAAGGGCTTCATGGACGACATCGATGTGAAGAGCGTTGCGCAGTTCGAGAAGGACATGCTCAACTACTTCACCACGACCGCCAAGCCCGTCGCCGATGAGCTGACCCAGAAGAAGGCCCTCGACGCCGACCTGGAGAAGAAGCTCACCTCCGCGATCACCAGCTTCAAGAGCGCCTGGAAGCCGGCGAAGTAAGCCTCTTCCCCCACTTCTCACTGCATCTCAGAACCCATGGACTGAAGTCCATGGGTTTTTTTCGTATGCGGGATTGCCGCATGGTTCGCCGGCTGCCCGTAACAGGAGCCCGCTCGTCTTCACGGCAGGTTGCTGCCGCCAAAGTCAACGCCCCGAAGCCCGTTCCGCGTGTAGCGGTAGTACCCGAACACCCGGTCGCGGCCGGATGCGTTCACCGCCCGCGGCTCCCACGCATCCGGCAGATAGTCGTACTCATACCCATTGGGGTTGCCCGGCGCCCACGGGTCCCAGCCGCGGTCCGCATCCTTGTTGTTCCGGAACGCCGCCGAGCCGTCGAACATGAGTACGTTCACGCTCGCGCCGGCGTATGCGTAATACGTCTCGCGCTTGAGGTGCCGCGCATGCCCTTCGTGCAGGAACACCTTCTGCGAGGGGAACTGCACCTGCGCGAAGCTCTGCTGGTTCATTTTCCAGACGGACGGATTCGAGAACAGGAAGTGGTTCGTCTGCACGTTCCGGAGCCGCCGCGTGTAATCCGCGGGCGCGGCGTTGGTCTGTAGACCGTCGAACGCGCTGATCGTCGCTTCGTACGAGGATGAGTATGCCCAGCGGATCCCGCGGTTCCCATCGGCGATCGGCGTCGTGACGGAACCCGGATACGGAGGCGCGCCACCCGCAATGAACGTATCGATGTCCCGTGCCCACGCCAGACGCACGCGGTCCGACGGGCATGTATAAATCGGCTCGGGCAGTCTCGCGGCCAGATAGTCAAACAGCACGAAGTGCCCGTACAAAATCTGCGGCAGCAGCGTCGTCTCCCGCGCGTGGTTCCGACCGGTGATCCTGCGGAACGTGTCAACATACTGCGACCGCTGCGCATCCATGTCGCTTCCCACCGCTCGCAGATCGCCGTACACCGAGCCCGCGGCATCGCGGACACGCCAGGAATAGTTCCAGATGAACTCCTTGTGATCCACGGCATAGGACGCACTGGAGACGCCCAACTGCTGGAGCTGGGTGGCACACTGCGTCACCCTCGCCGCGCGGCGCGCTGCGCCCAGCGCGGGGAGCAGCAGACCCACCAACAGGGCGATGATCGCGACCACGATCAGCAGCTCGATGAGCGTGAACCCGCCGCGCCGCCTTCGCCGAGTGGGATTGGTCTTCAAGCTCACCGGGCGTGCCATCGTGTGCCCTCGGTTTCCCGCAGATCCCGTCTCGCGACACCCCCCGTCGCCTCAGTGTACTGCACCACCAGCCCGAGTCCGACCCTAGCCGCGGAATACCCCTGAACTTGCTTGCAATTCCGCTGAATCTCGGTATGTTCCAGAGTGTTGCGGGTGGCGGCCCACCCCGACAAACCCCCACCTTCGGGTGGCCGGTGTGGCCGTGGCCCGATGCAGTTCGTCCCCCCTCGCCTTCCAGCGTGAGGCCCGCCCCGTTCTCTCGGGGCGTTCATTCATCCCGCTCGGACGTTGGATGCCGAGCACCGCACAGGAGAAGACATGTTCACCCAAGTCACCAACCGTTCCACTGCCCGGGCGCTCCGGCTCGCGACAATCGCGGGTTCCGCGCTCGCCGCTTCCGCCGCGCTCGCAGGGCCGACGATCACCGTGACGCCCATCGTCGTCGAGGGCGACATCTACAACGGCTTCCCGATCTCCAGCGGCTTCTCCGCCTCGGAGAATCACGCGGTCAACGACCTCGGCCAGTGGGTCGTCGAATCCGACACCACCAACCCCGACACCAATACGGATGGCCTGGTCGTCACCGGGACCGGCGCGATGGGTCCTCGCTCCGTCCTCCTGACGGAAGGTCAGTCGTTGATGTTCCCCGCTGGCTCCATGCTCGACTCGTTCGACGCGATCACCATCAACAACCTCGGGAACAGCTCGTACAACTTCTTCCTCGATGGAACGACCGGAACGTCCGACGACAGCGGCGTCTATTTCAACGACACGCTGCTGATCCAGGAGGGCACCGTCTCGAACGCCGCGGGCTTCTCCGCCGGAACGCCGTACATCGGTTGGTTCGAGACGCTCATCAACGATCAGAACCAGATCATGATGATGGCCTCGGTGGATGACCCCGCCATCGCCTCCACGACCGACCGCGCCATCGTCATCATCGACAACCCCACGGGCGCCTTCACCGAGACGGTCATCGCCAAGGAGGGCGACGAACTCGTCCCCGGCCGCTTCGTCGCGGACTTCTCCACCAGCAACCGGCACGTGATGGCCTTCCGCAATAACTCCCGCATCCTGTTCCACGCGGACCTCGACGGCGACACGCTCACCGACGGAGCGATCTTCCATTACGACGGCTCCACCCTGCACCTCGTGGCCCAGGAAGGCTCGCCCTCCGCCGTCGCCGGGCGCAACTGGGGCACGCTGCTCGGCGCGCCCATCGACATCAACAACTCAGGCGATTGGGTGATGCGCGGCGACCTTGACGGCGGAACCGCGGACGATTCCGTGATCGTCAAGAACGGCACACAGGTCATCGCTCGCGAGGGCGACCCCGTCCCCGCCGCGGTCGGCGCATTCACGTTCACCAACTTCGGCACCGGCGGCGTCGCCATCGCCGACAACGGCGATGTCATCTACTTCGCCACCTGGAGCGACCCCGACACCTCCCGCAACCAGGGAATCTTCGTGAACGATGAGCTCGTCGTGCAGAAGGGTGTCACCGTCATCGAGGGCGCAGTGCTCTCGACCATGTCGGCGGTCAGCGACAACATCTCTGCCAGCGGCAACGGACGCTACATCATCTTCGAGGGCACGCTCACCGATACCCGCGACGGCGCGTTCCTCATCGATCGCGGCGAGGCCCCATGCCCTGCCGACTTCGACAACAACGGTACTGTCGCCGTGCCCGACATCTTCGCCTTCCTCGCCGCCTGGTTCGCGCAGGATTCCTCGGCGGACTTCAACGGCGACACCGCCGTCACGGTGCCCGACATCTTCGCGTTCCTGAGCGCGTGGTTTGCCGGCTGTCCGTAACATTCACCCGACGACATCGCGACCTCCCTCCGGCCCCGTGCACCCTTGCACGAGGCCGCTTTTATGCGCTTGGCCCGGCTGGCTTGCCCACCGTACCTCACCTTCGCTTCACGAGAGGAAAACCCCTCCCGGCCCGCCAAACTACCCAGTTTCCGCTTCTCGCGGCTTGAGGGGCTGGCATCTGTCCGGGCGTGGGGTAGATTTTTTCTCTGCTCACCCCTGCGCTCTCTCACGGCCGCGGTGTGCTCCTGTCCGAACGTCCCGATCGATTCCATGCCATCATCTCTCTCGCAGTCCATATCTGAAAAGGTGCTCCCCGTGAAGATCAAAGCGGTCGCTGTCGTTCTCGCCGCACTGGGTCTCAACGCCCTCGCGCTCGGCGATGTCGCGGTTCTCACCTCCGGGCGCGACAACACGCTGTACGAATCCGCCGCCGGGGACATCTCCAACGGTGCGGGCACGGGCATGTTCGCCGGCCGCAGCAACGCCGAGGCCGATTCCATCCGCCGCGGCCTGGTGTGGTTTGATGTCGCGGCTCAGATCCCCGCCGGCTCGACCATCACCTCCGCCACGCTCTCCCTCTACCAGGCCTCCGCAAACACACAGTCGATCTCCATTTCCGTGCACCGCAGCTTGGAATCATGGGGCGAGGGAACTTCAGTCGGCGGCGGAGGCGGTGGCGGTGGAGGCGCGGCTGCAACAGCCGGCGATGCAACCTGGCTGTTCCGGAGTTTCCCCGGAATGCCGTGGGCGACCCCCGGCGGCTCGTTCCAGCCCGCCGCCAGCGCGACGTCGAACGTCGCGGGGGCAGGCACGTATTCGTGGAGTTCACCGCAATTGCTCGCAGATATTCAGCAATTGCTCGACTCGCCCGCAACCAACTTCGGGTGGATCATTCTCGGAGACGAGTCCGCTCCGGGCACTGCCAAACGCTTTGCAACCAGAGAAGAAACCATTCTCGACCGACGACCGATGTTAATGGTGGAGTACACCCCGATCCCCGCCCCCGGGGGGTTCATGTTCCTGTCCGCGGCATCATTCTCGCTCCTGCGTCGGAAACGCCGCTGACGGCGAACCGCCTGTGATCACGAAGAGAAGAGAGGAGTGGCCATGTACATGCCACGTTTCGGATTCATCGCCATCACGGCGCTGTTCGCTTCGCTCCTGACGGCCGCGGCCCACGCGCAGGTCAATATCACCCTGACCGCAACGCGGGACAACACGCTCTACGAAACCGCGGACGGATCGCTCAGCAACGGACAGGGCCCGGACATCTTCGCCGGCACGAATCAGTTCCCCACCATCCGCCGCGCGCTTGTTCGGTTCAATCTCAACGCCATTCCTCCGGGCTCGGTCATCAACTCCGCCTCGCTCCGTCTGCGCCTGAATCGCTCGCGCGGCGGGACCCACAACGTCTCCATCCACCGACTTCTCGCCGATTGGGGCGAGGGACCTTCGGCCGCCCTCAACAACACGGGTTTGGGCGCGCCGGCGGCCTATGGCGATGCCACGTGGCTGCACACGTTCTTCGACACGGGCACATGGACCTCACCCGGCGGTGACTTTGTCCCCACCGCCAGCTCCACGACATCCGTCAGCGGCACCGGCGTCGTGTACTCATGGACCGGCGCAAGTGTCGCCGCGGATGTCCAGAGCTGGCTGAACAACCCCGCCACCAACTTCGGATGGATCGTTCGCGGCGTGGAGACGACCAGCGGCACCGCCAAGCGATTCGACAGCCGCGAGGCGTCCATCGCGGCGAATCATCCGCAGCTCGTCATCACCTACACCCCTCCCAACTCCCCCACCGGCGCTTGCTGCCTGCCCGGCGGCTCCTGCACTGTGCTGTCCGAGTTCTACTGCGGCATCCAGGGTGGCGCGTACCTCGGCGACAACCTCCCCTGTATGCCCGCACCCTGCGGCCAGAGTGTCGCCTTGCTCACGCCCGTCAAGGATGCCACGCTCTATGAAGACCCCGCCGGTTCGCTGGGCAACGGCGCGGGCACCGGCGTTGTCATCGGCCTCGGCGCGAACGCCACGGACCGACGTCGCGCATTGATGGCGTTTGATCTGTCCTCGCTTCCCGCATCCGCGCGGGTCCTCAACGCCTCACTCAAGCTCACGCAGGAGTTCACCAGCGACACCCAGAGCCGCGACCTGCGGATCCACCGCCTCAACTCTCTGTGGGGCGAAGGAGCCTCCATCGCGCCCGGCGATCAGACCTCCGGCGCGCCCGCATCGCCCGGCGATGCCACGTGGGTCCACCGCTACTTCAACACGGACACTTGGCTGGCCCCCGGCGGAGACTTCGATCCATCCCCCAGCGCTTCCGCCTCGGTCGGCATCGAGCCCGCCGCGGCGACATGGAGCGGCTCGCAGCTGGCGGCCGATGTGCAGTCGTGGATCGATGTCCCCTCCTCCAATCGCGGCTGGCTGCTTGCGGGCGATGAACTCGCGCCGCAGTCGCAGCGCCGCTTCGCCTCGCGCGAAGCCGGCGATGCCGGCTCACGCCCCACACTCACCGTCACGTACACGCTCGTTCCGGCAACGGGGGCCTGCTGCTTCCCGGAAGGGGCCTGCGCGGTCCTTACCGTCTCCGCGTGCCAGGTCCAGGGCGGCACGTTCGATCCCGAGCAGCTCTCCTGCACGCCCAACCCGTGTCCCCAGCCCACCGGCGCGTGCTGCCTCGCGCTGGGTACGTGCGTCATCCTCACTCTGCCCGAGTGCACCGACCAGGGCGGCACGTTCCTGGGCGCCTCCGCCTCGTGCCAGGGCGCCAGTTGCCGCGTGCGCCTGGAGCCGTTTGTCGATCCGCTCCCGATTCCCGGCATCGCGCAGCCGACCTCCGGTGTGCCCGGCGGTGCAGCGCACTATGACATCGCGATGACCGAGTTCACCCAGAAGCTCCACCGCGACCTGCCCTTCTCTCGCGTCTGGGGATACGGCGGGACCTTCCCCGGCCCCACCATCGAGGCCCGGAGCGGCCAGCCCGTCACCGTCAACTGGATCAACGATCTGCGCGATCTGGACAACGGGCAGCTGCGCACAACCCATGTCCTGCCCATCGATGACTGCTTGCACGGCCCGGACATGACCGGCGATGTCCCTGTCACCGTCGTGCACCTGCACGGCGCGAAGACCACCGCCGACAGCGACGGCCACCCCGACCTGACCTTCCCCCCCGGACAGCAGTCCGACCTCTACACCTACCCCAATGGCCAGCAGGCCGGGACGCTCTGGTACCACGACCATGCGCTCGGCATCACACGCTTGAACGTCTACATGGGGCTCGCGGGGTTCTACCTCCTCCGCGATGCGGCCGAGGATGCGCTCAACCTCCCGGAAGGAGAGTTTGAGGTCCCGCTCGCCATTCAGGACCGCTCGTTCAACTCCGATGGCTCCCTGAAGTACCACACCGATGGATGGCATGAGCACTTCTTCGGCGAGTTCATCCTCGTCAACGGCAAAGTCACGCCGTTCATGAATGTCAAACGCGGCAAGTACCGCTTCCGCGTGCTCAACGGCTCGGGCTCGCGCGCATACAACCTCGAACTGTCCGACAACTCCGCGTTCCTGGTGATCGGAACCGAGGGAGGGCTGCTCCCGGCGCCGGTGTCCGTCCAATCGCTCACCATCACCCCCGGCGAGCGGTACGACATCGTGATCGACTTCCAGGGCTACTCCGCCGGCACCCAGGTGCTGCTCACCAACTCCGCGCCCGTCCCCTTCCCCAACGGCCCCGAGGAGAGCATCCTCCCCGACGTGATGAAGTTTGTCGTCACGGCTTCGCTCGGCCACACCGCGCCCATCCCCGCCCAGCTTGTCCCCGTTCCCCCCATTGCCGAGTCCGAGTCCATCCGCCAGCGCGATCTCCGGCTGGCCAAGCTCCCGTCTCATGCCAACTGCCCCGACCACACCGAGGGCGTGTGGATGATCGACGGCCTGATGTGGGACGACCTCACCGAGTTCCCCCGCATCGGAACCACCGAAATCTGGGCGTGGATCAACCAGTCCCCCATCGCCCACCCCATGCACATGCACCTGGTTTCGTTCCAGGTGCTCGACCGCCAGTCCTTTGTCGAGTTCGGCGACGAGGTCGTTCCGTTCGGGCCAAAGTTCCCACCCGCCCCCTTCGAAGCCGGCTGGAAGGACACCGTCTCGGCCCCGCCCGGGATGATCACCCGGGTCATCACACGGTTCGAAGGCTGGCCCGGCCTCTACCCCTACCACTGCCACATCCTCGAGCACGAGGACCACGAGATGATGCGCCAGTTCAAGCTGGTGTGCCCGGCCGACTTCAACCGCGACGGCATCGTCAACGTGCCCGACATCTTCGCGTTCCTCTCCGCCTACTTTGCCGGAAACCCTGAAGCGGACTACACCTACAACGGGACGGTGTTTACGCCCGATATCTTCGCGTTCCTGGCGGCCTGGTTCGCCCCCTGCCCCTGAGCGGTCCGGAACAAAACTCGCGGCTTTACCGAATACTCCCGCGTGCCGATCCGGCTCCGGGGCGTATATTGACCTGCGCCCTTTGCCTGAATCCCTCGCCACGGAGCCGCCGCATGCCCACCTCCTCCTCTCGACTCGCCCTGCCGACATGGCTCGCCGCGGCGGCAATCGTGCTTCTCTCTTCCCCCGTCCTCGCCAACGTCCCCCCCGCCGCGCCGGTCATCACCGAGCCAGCGCCCGGGCGCATCCTGAACCCCGGCGATGTGCACATGGAGTGCCAGCCGTTCTCCGATGCCGACCCCGGCGACACCCACCTGTGCACCGACTGGGAGATCTGGACATCCCCATCCCCGCCCGCTCTCGGCGAGCGTGTGTGGTTCAGCGCCTGCATCGGAGGCGTGGAGCGACTGCACACCCACCTTGGAGATGGCGCGTTCATCGGTTCTCACGCGGGTCGCAATGACCTGATCTCGGGATGGACGTTTGTGCTCCGCGTCCGGCACCGTGATTCCAGCGGCGATCCCGCGACCGAATGGAGCCCCTGGAGCGTGCGCGTCTTCGAGACCGGCCCCGCCAGCCAGATCTTCCCGCTTGAAGGGGACGATGTCGCCGATCAGCCCGCCCCCACGTGGCTCGCCGCCGTTGGCGAAGCGCCCGTCATCCTTCCCGCCGCCACCACAGCACCCAGCCTGCGACTCGAGCACGCGACGGGCGCTCTGCTGCTTGAGTTCCACAGCGAGGACGGCATCGACAACCACATCGTGAATCCCGCGGGCCTCTCATCCCACGCTCCGCTCCGGCTCCGCATCAGTGCGGGCTCCCTCGCCGGCGGGCTGGCCCTCCCCGAATCCAACCTCACCTTCACTTCGCACGAAGGCACCACCTACACGCTCTTCCTCCCCGCCCTCAGCGTTCAGCCCGGCGCCGCCAACGACGCTTACTTCTGGATCGCTTCCAGCGGCGCGACCTACCACGCCACCGCCGCGCAGACCGAGCCCGACTTCTCCAGCCTCGCCCGCGGCACGCCCACACCCTGGATCGCGCTCCAGCCCGGCTATCGCGTCGAAGTCGTCGCCTCCGGGTTCAAGCTCCCCATCAACATCGCCTTCGTCCCCGAGCCTGATTCCGCCCCGGATGCTCCGTTCTACTACGTCACCGAGTTGTATGGCAGCATCAAGGTCGTCCTTCGCAACGGCACCGTCCTGACCTACGCCAACAACCTTCTGAACTTCCCCCCGACCGGCGCGTTCCCCGGCTCCGGCGAACAGGGCGTCACCGGCATCGTCGTCGATCCCGTCAACGGCGATGTCTACGCCTCCATGCTCTACTCGAGCGTCAACGGCGTCGAGAATGTTCCCCACTACCCGAAGGTCGTCCGCTTCACCAGCACCGACGGCGGCCGCACCGCCGCCACGCAGACCACCATCCTCGACATGGTCGGCGAGGCCCAGGGTCAGTCCCACCAGATCTCCAGCATGAGCTTCGGACCCGACGGCGCGCTCTATGTCCACATGGGCGACGGGTTCACCGCCTCCACCGGCCAGAACCTCAGCTCTTTCCGCGGCAAGATTCTCCGCATCAACCGCAACGGCACGCCCCACCCCTCCAACCCGTTCTACAACCCCGGCGACGGCATCACTGCCCGCGACTACGTCTTTGCCTACGGCCTCCGCAACCCCTTCGGCGGTGTCTGGCGCGAGCTCGACTCCTCGCTCTACTTTGTCGAGAACGGCCCGAGCGTCGATCGCCTTGTGAAGACCGTTTCCGGCCGCAACTACCTCTGGAACGGCTCGGATACGAGCATGTCCAACTTCGCCATCTACAACTGGGCGCCGGCCTCCGGACCCGTGAACATGGCGTTCATCCAGCCCGGCACGTTCGGCGGCAGCGGCTTCCCGCCCGACAAGCAGGGCAGCGCATTCGTTACCGAATCCGGCGGCACGTGGGCCAACGGTCCGCAGGCCATCGGCAAGCGCATCACCGAGTTCGTGCTCGATGCCCTGGGCAACCGCATCAGCGGCCCCACCACCCTCGTGCAATACGCCGGTTCGGGCCGCGCCACCGTCTGCGGACTGGCCGCGGGTCCCGACGGTCTGTACTTCACCGATCTCTACAAGGACCTCGATTACGTCTGGCCGACCGATGCGGGCGCAAACGTTCTCCGCATCCGCTTCGTTGGTGATGCCTCGTTCAACTCCAGCGTCGTGTCCGGATCGGCCCCGCTCACGGTGCAGTTCACCGACACCTCCACGGTCCCCGGTATCGTCTCCTGGCTCTGGGAGTTTGGCGACGGAACCACCAGCACGGAGCAGAACCCCTCGCACACCTACACCGAGGACGGCCTCTACACCGTCCGCCTCAGCGTCACGGGCAGCACCGGCCTCTCGATCGAGGAGAAGCGCTCGCACATCCGCGTCGGGGTCCTGCCCCGGGTCGCCCTCATCGGCGTCTCCCTCCCCGCCACCCCCGCCGACCACGCGATCGCCCATCACCTCGAGGACCTGGGCTTTGAAGTCACCGCCTACGACGATGAGCCCGCCAATCGTCCTTCCGCTGCGCAGATCGCCGCCGCGAGCAACCTCGTCATCGTGTCCTCCACGATCACGTCCACCAACGTCGGCGGCGAGTTCCGCAATCTCCCTGTCCCCATGATCTTCTGGGAGAACGCCCTCCTCCGCGCCGGCCGCGAATCGCTTACCGACAACGGCACGGTCGTCGGCGCGACCTCGATCAACATCATCAACAACGTCCACCCCATCACCCAGGGCTTCGCCGCGGGCGCGCGCCAGGTGTACACCTCCACCGCGAACATGAGCGTCGCGACCGGCAACATCGGCCCGGGCACGCTCACCCTCGCGCGCCGGGACGGCTCACTCGACGGCGCCATCGTCGTCGCCGAGGCGGGCGCAACCGTCGCGGACAACTACATCACGCCAGCACGCCGCGTCTTCCTCTTCTTCGAAGACGCAGGTTGGCAGGTCGCTACCCCGGATGCCAAAGCGCTGATGGAACGCTCGGTCTGCTGGGCGCTCGACATCCAGTCCCCCGGCATCACCACCCAACCTCAGAGTCTCGAAACCTGTGAGGGCGAGTCGGCCATGCTCTCCGTCACCGCCAGCGGCTCCTCCCCCATCTCCTACCAGTGGCGCCGCAACGGCCAGAACATCAACGGCGCAACCTCGCGCATCTTCACCATCCCCGTCATCTCCGCCGGCAGCGCGGGAAGCTACGACTGCGTCGTCTCCAACCCCTGCGGCCAGGCAACGAGTTCCGCGGCGTCGATCACCGTCACCACCTGCTGCCCGGCGGACTTCAACAACGACGGGTCCGTCACCGTCCCCGACATCTTCGCGTTCCTCAGCGCCTGGTTTGCACAGAGCCCCGCGGCGGACTTCAATGACGATCTGGTCGTCAACGTCCCGGACATCTTCGCCTACCTGGCCGCATGGTTCGCAGGGTGTTAGTATTGTGTTCGCATTGATGTCCGTGCTCGTACACCACTGCACCTGAATTCCGCAGAGATTGCGCCAATTCATTCATTCTCGCGGATTATCCCGCAACCAAGTCGCTCTCCACATCGTTACCTCTGGTTTGATGACTCGATCTTCGAGTTGTCACGCGCCGTTTCCCTGTCCACATGGTTCAGATCTGAAGGAGTAGTCATGACGCTGAAGATGTCTTGCACGACCGCCGTAGTCGCGGCCGTCGCGTCCGCTTCGGGCCTCGCGCTCGCCGCGGACCAGACCCCCATCCCCCTCAACTACAACTTCAACGGCATGGTCCACACCGGCGAAGCAGGCTGGCCGGACAACCCCGACGGCTTCCGCTCCATCGCGGATCGCGGCCTGCTCGTGGATGGCAACGCTGGCTCGCTCAACGCCGGTCCGATCACCGGCTCCACCGGCCTGAGCTATTCCATCGTCGGCTCGCCCTTCGTCGTGGACATCGTCCACCTCGGAAATCGGTTGATCTCGAACGCCTACGACGCCATCGAGGACGGCGACAACATCGGTATCCAGCCCAACTGGGATACCTCCCCCGACCACACCGTCCCCCAGGTCTCTGATGTCTCCAGTCTCAATCTGGAGATGTTCGGCAACACCCAGCTCGGCGTGCTCTACCAGATCAGCAACAGCGGCGGTGAGTTCGATATGACGCTCACCTTCACTGACACATCCAGCGTCACCGTCCGCCTCCGCGGGCCCGACTGGTTCGGCACTCCCGCCGTCCCTGCGCCGTTCGCGGGCGTGCTGTCGCAGACTCGTCTGGGCGGCGCAAGCGCCCTGTGGAGCTCGACCAACAGCAACGACCTCGGCTCCACCGCCCCCGCGGCCCAGCGCCTGAGCGTCATCGAGGCCGTCATCAGCGTCCAGGACCTCATCGCCGACGGCTTCGGCGACATCACAGGCAAGACGCTCGCTTCCATCACGTTCAGTAACGCCACCTATCCCGCCAACTTCGACCGCGGCTACGCAATCTTCGCCGCGACCATCCGCGGAGCCGAGAACTTCGGCCCCGAGGGCGTGGGATCGGTGAGCCCCAACCCCGTCGTCTCCGGCCAGTCCGCGACCTTCAGCGTCAGCGTCACCCCCGGCAGCGGCTCCCCCAACAACATCACCGGCGTTGAAGTCGATGGCACCACCCTTGACCTCGGCGCCATCGTGCTCAACGACAGCGGCGTCGGCGGCGATCTCGTCCCCGGCGACAGCATCTGGACCTCGACCGTGAACGTCCCGGGCACCGCCCTCGGCGGCCCGCGCAACGCTCAGTTCACGATCACCGATGCCCAGGCCAGGACGTCCAACGGCAACATCGCCTTCAACGTCCTCGGCCAGCCCGCCGCCACCGACCTCGGCACCCTCGCCGATGGCACGGTCAGTGTCCAGGCAGAACTCGTCTCCGGCGGCGTCGTCTGGTACCGCTTCGATCTCGCCCAGAGCGTCGATGGCATCGATCTGGAGTTCCTCGATATCGATACCGAGGGCTCTGTCATCACGGGCTCCGACACCGAGATCGGCCTGTACGACAGCCTCGGAAACCGCGTCGCCAACGACGATGACGACGGCAGTGCCAACCTCAGCCAGTTGAGCTTCGGTGCCCCCCTTCCCCGGCCGGCAGTCGGCACGAGTGTCGCCTATAACGGCCGCGACGGCGCAACCCTTGCCGCGGGCACCTACTACCTCGCCGTCTCAGGATTCGACGCCATCTTCAACGCTACCAACTGGAACGTCACCACCACCCACACCCGCACCGGCACCCTCAACACCAACATCCGCCTCGGCATCGCCGACCCGAACGATGCCGTGCTCGCGGGCCCCATCAACAACCCCGCCAACAACAGCGACTACTACCTCCTCATCCGCGGCCTCAACTTCAATCTCGCCGAGTCGATCGGCGTCCTCCTGGGCGGGCACCTCGCCTCCATCCAGGATACCGATGAGAACGAGTTCGTTCGTGCCCAGGTGCTCGGCTTCGACGCCACCGACCGCCGCGGCTGGATCGGCTTCACCGATGTCGCCAGCGAGGGCAACTTCGTCTGGACCGACGGTTCCCCCGTCACCTACACCAACTGGGGCGGCGGCGAACCCAACAACGCTAACAACACCGAGCATTACGCCGAACTGCTCGGCTCCAACGGCCTCTGGAATGACATCAGCCTCGCCGGCGTCGCCGGCGGCGGCAACTGGGCCGTGGTCGAGGTCCCGGGCACCGGCGGTCCTCAGTTCTGCGATGCCGACTGGTGCCAGGACGGCTCCAAGTCCGTCGCGGACATCTTCTGCTTCCTCGCCGACTGGTTCGCGCTCGATCCCGATGCTCGAACCTACGGCGGCGCAGCGACCCCCGTGCAGGCCATCTTCGCATGGCTCGCCGTCTGGTTCGCAACGCCCAACGGACCCTGCACCCCGTAATCACGGCACGCAGCCCCGATGCCCATCCTGAGTCCCACGCGGCCCTCGTCACGCAGACGAGGGCCGCTTTCATTCGCGCTCGCTTCGCCCGACGCTTGGGCCGAGATACTCCATCGCCATGCTGTACCCCGCTCGCCAGACCGGGCTCAGCACTTCGCATCGGAACCCGACGAACTCGTCCGGGTCCCACCCGATGTGCCGGAAGTAGTACGCGCTCAGTTCCGCGTGGCGCGAATACAGCTCGCTGCCCGACGCGGCCAGGCCGCGCCCCAGCATCTGCAGCTTCGGTCCCGACGGCAGCCGCATCACCCAGCGGTCATCGGGCGCGATGTTCAGATCCGGAGCCCACAGCAGCGCATCCAGCGAGGGGCGGAACATCCGCTCCATATCCGCGTGCAGGTAGACATCCAGGATGAGCCGGCGCGTCGGGCAGGTGACCAGCGACCAGATCGCGTCGAGTGTCGGCCGCCCGGTCCCCGGGTCCATCAGCGGGTGCCGCGCCTTGAGGGCGGTCACGACATCGATGAGCCCGCTCTCCATCCCGGCCTCGGGGTCGACGATCTGGTAGAGCTTGCCCTTCCGGTTGCGCGATGTCACCAGCGGCAAGGGATCCGTCGTGAACGGCCGCAGAACTTCCTCGGGCATATGCCCGTCCGGCCGCGCGGCGCCTCGCCCCTCCTCCGGGTGTGCCGTGCGCAGCGTGTCGCCGGAACTCATCACCATCGGGAGTCCGCCGGGCATCACAAGGCTGCCGATCAGACCCTTGGCGAGCGCGCGTTCAAGCACATCGGGATTGTCCGGCGCAACTCGAAAGGCGTAGATCGCAAGCGACACCTCGCAGCTGCGTCCGGTCACTCGCACAGCGGCATCGTGAAGCGCGGCTCGGTGTTCGGGCGCGCCGAGGCTGAGGTGCGCCCCGCTCCCCGCGACCGGTCCGCTCACGTTCAGCCGCTCGATCAGCTTGGACTGACTGCCCCCGAGCAACGTTATAAGCCGTTCAAGGCTCGCCAGCGCGCTCCGCGCGGCCGCGACATCACCCGCATCCGCCCCCGCCGCCGCGAAGCCATCGAGCACCTGCCGCAGGCCCTCCACACCGGGGAGCCTGGTCAGCATCGCCGGCGTGCCGTCAAACGATCCGACGGCCTGTACGACGCGCTGGCACGTTGCGCGCAGCACGTGGAGATGCCGCGACATGCCGCTGGCATGCTGCGCATGCTCAGGCAGGGACTCCATCAGGCGGTGCAACTCGGCATGCACGCGCCCGGAGACGCGCTCGGCCTCGGCCCATTCAGACTCAGACAGCGGCCGCGGCGTTCGAAGTCGGGATCCGGAGGTACTCGGTGGCATCCACTCCACGATACCGCCAACCCGCACCGCCTGACGTCTTGATCCCTGGATGGATGACATGCCGCAGCTTCCTTGGTTCTAAGTCCATGTCCTGCACGGACTTGGTGACGGACCACCGTCGGAACAAGGGTCGAGGTTGCAATTTCAATGCAACCGCCTTGCCCGGTTCCCAAGTATAGCGTATGGTTCTGAGTAATGCACTGAGAACTGCTCTGAGAGCAATAAATCGGCTTGTTGAACACATCGCAGGAAAGGACCCCACCATGAAGCCTCGAACTCTGGCGTTAGAGATGGCGATCGCAGCCGCAGGGCTCGCGGGGATCGCCGCGATCTCCTCCGCCGCCGACAGCTACACCGCCACGCCCATCCCGAATCTCCCCGGGGGCATCGGAACCATCGGTCTCGGCGTCAATGACAACGGCTGGGTTGTGGGCCAGGCCGGCGATCAGTTCGCCCAGCCGGTCGCGTTCGTCTATCACGACGGCGTGACCGAGCCGCTCCCGCCCCTCGCCGGGGGATGGGACTCGCGGGCCTCGAGCATCAACAGCAACAACGTGATCGTGGGCGAGTGCCGCAACGATCAGGGTGTGTTCCGCCCGGTGATGTGGACCCAGAATCACGACGGTGTCTGGGAGATTACCGATCTCGGCACCTTCGCGCCCGAAAACGCCGGATTCGGAGTCGCGACCCGCATCAACGATGCCGGGCACATCGTCGGATACTGCACCGCGGCATCGGGCACGGCCTACCACGGCTTCCTCTGGGACAACGGCCTGAAGACCGATGTCGGCACGCTCTTCTATAGCGGGAACAACGCCTACTCCCAGGCCCTTGGCGTGAGCCCGACCGGCGATGTCGTCGGCTTCGCCTACGGCGTGCTGCAGGGGCCCGAGCACGGGCTCTACCTGCCGCTCGGCGCCCGCGATGCAGAGGACGTCACCCCCGCCGCGCCCTTCGCACTGGCGCAGTGGCACGCCGCGACGAGCGACGGCAAACTGGGCGGATACATCGCCTCTTCCTCGCATACCGGAGGCGCGTTCCGACCCACGATCCACGCCGGGCACGATGGATATGTCATCATCCCGCTGATCGACGGCGTGACCGAGGGATACGGATACGACCTGACGGACTCGGGTGTGTTCGTCGGAACGATGTTTCAGTTGGATGTCGATCCCTCGCTCAGCGTCTTCCTCGCCTTCAAGCACGAAGCCGACACAACCGTCGATCTGAACACCGTGACCACCGACCTGCCCGGCATCATGATCGAGGCCCGGGATGCATCGGAGTCCGGCATGATCGTCGGCACCACCGAAGGCCCCTCCGGTCCGGTGGCTGTGCTGCTGGTGCCCGACAGCACCGAGTGCGCGGCGGACTTTGACCGCAACGGCACTCACGAGGTCGCGGACATCTTCGCATTCCTTTCCGCGTGGTTCGCCCAGGACCCGCAAGCCGACGTTGACGGAATCCCCGGCATCGGGGTTCCGGACATCTTCAGCTTCCTCGCGCTGTGGTTCGCCGGCTGCTGAAGCCCGATCCTCGAAGAACCTCACCCTGCCCCCACGCACGCACGACGCCGCGGATGGACCATGCCGGTCAGCCGCGGCGTCGTCGCGCTTTGGGCTGACTTCGCCCCCAAACAAGGCAGCAGTTCAACCCGAACAGCGTACTCTCCCTTTGCAAAGCCGCTCAGCACTCGGTATCTTTGGTCGATCGGTACTCTGCGCCACGTCTGCGCATCCTGCCACCGTGCGACCGAGCTGATGCGTGGTCCGAGCCTCCGGCCGCAGCGAACATCCCGAACCTTTGACCCCCCGTTTCTGGAGGCCCGCTCATGTCTCGCTCTGCTGTCCGCGCGCTGATGTCCGTCGGAGCTTGCCTTGTTGCATTCGTCGCCGGCATCGCGCCCGCCGCCGCGCAGCTCGCCCCTCCCCCGGGCCCTGTCTCCCCGACAATGAAGCGCCTCGACCAGGTCGAGCCGCGAACCTGCGTCAACTCGCTCCCCGGCTCGGCGACCGCGGTCCACGTCATCAGCGAGCCCGGCAACTACGTTCTCACCGGCGATGTGCTCGGCCAGGACCGCAAGAGCGGCATCGAGATCACCTGCGACGGGAACGTCTCGCTCGATCTCAACGGTTTCTCGCTTCTGGGCGTCGCGGGCTCGCTCCACGGCGTTCATGTCCGCGAGCCCGGCAGCGGACTCCCCACGGGCCGCCGCCAGTTCAGCCTGGTGCAAGGCCCCAGCCAGGGCGGCGGAATCAGTTCCTGGGGCGGTGACGGCCTGCACATCTCCTCCGTCGATGTGTGCGATGTCTCCGGACTCTCCATCACCGACTGCGGCGGAGTCGCCTGCCGCGTCTCGTCCCACGAGATCGCCATGAACTCCATCCGCAACATCAAGGCCATCGCCTGCGGCGGCGGCGGTGTGTGGGTGGATGTCACGGCCTCCTCCGGTGCCGGGGGCGGCGCGGGCAAGGCCTCGTTCTCCGACCTGACGTTCCTTTCCTGCGGCGGCGATGCACTGCACATCAGGTGCTCATCGAGTTCGACGTGCGATGTCTCCGTCGAACGGTGCTCCGCGAGCAGTTGTTCCGGCCACGGCGTCTGCGTCGATGCGACGCACGGCGGCGGGGGTGGCGGCGGCGGGGCGGGCAAGGTCTCCTTCTCCGATCTCAGCATCTCCTCCTGCACGGGGGATGGTGTGCGGTGTGTCTGCTCCCCCGAGTGGCGTGCATCCTGCTCGATCGATGGCTGCGCCGTTGCTCACGGCGGCAGCGACGGCGCCCACGTTGTGGGCACGGATGTGTGCAGCGTCGGCGGGCTCAGCTGCTCGGACTGCGTCGGCACCGGCCTGTTCGTCAGTTCCTCATCCGGCGCTGACCCCTCCGGCGCGCTGGTGCTCTTCCTGAGCAAGAAGGGCTACGACTACTACTGCGCCCGGTGCCAGGTCGGCCTGCACGCCGAGCGTCTCCAGCAAGTCAGCCTCGCCAGCCCCCGCTGCGTCTCCTGCGTTGAAGATGGCATCCGCTGTGTAGAGGTCTCGCTCTGCGATATCTCCTCCTGCGATGTCTCCCTCTGCGGCGGAGACGGAGTCTCCGTAAGCAGCATCGGAAAGTTCAAGGCCGGTTCCGAGTTGTCGGGCAAGGTCAACCGAAGCTGCAGCATCACCGCCTGCGGCGGCAACGGCCTCAGCGTCGCAGACTGCCCCGACGCGTCCTGCGTCGGCCTCGATATCACCCTCTGCCTCGGCGACGGCATCCTCCACACCTGGACCTCTCCCCCCAGCTCCGCACGCATCGCCCACGAGGCCGCGCACGTGGTCCAGCAGGGCGGCCGCGGTGTCCATATCAGTTGCCCCTCCTCTTCCATGTCGCTCGAATACTCCTGTGTTTCCTCCTCCTTCTCGAGCAACACGGGCGCGGGTCTCTCCATCTCCTGCCCCTCCGCCTCCCCCATCGTCTGCCGGATCTCCAGCTCCTCCAGCAGCAACAACGGCTCCAGCGGGGTCGAGCTCGTCTGCCACCCCGAGTCCAGCGTGCAGTGCGTCTGCTCACACCTCCGCTGCGTCCACAACGGCGGCGCGGGCATGCTCTGCATCTCCAGCGACCCCGCCTCGACGCTCAGCAGCGGCTCGCTCCACCTCGACTCCTCCGTCTTCAGTTCCAACTCCGGGCACGGCTGCCGCTGTGCATGCCCCATCGTCGGCGATCGCTGCATCTTCTCCGAGAACGGCTCATCCGGTGTCGATGTCTCCGTCGCAAGCCCCTTTGACAGCGCCGGCTCCCTCTCCAGCAGCTCCCTGCACCGCAACGCGCTCCACGGCGCGCGGTGCGGCCCCGGTCGCTTCGCCGGCATCGCCTGCGATATCGCCGACAACGGCGGCGACGGCATGCGCTGCGAGAGCGGCTGCCTCATCGCCGACCGCTGTGTCAGCAACCGCAACGGCGGCGACGGCCTCCACGTCTCGGGCACCCTCACCGTCTCCGGCGGCGCGATGCGCCGCAACGGTGGCGCAGGGGTCCGATGCGCCGGCGGCACCTGCGTCATGGCCGACTGCGTCTGCGAGCTGAACGGCGCGAACCCCGGTGTCACAGGCGGCGGCGCGCTCTTTGTCGATTGCCCCTCCGTCTCCCTCCACCGCTGCGTCTGCAGCAACAACACCGGACCCGGCGTCAGCTCCTCTTCCTCCAGCGGCGTTGTCTGTGCCTTCTCCGCCATCGACTGCACCTGCTCCTCCAACTCCTCCTCGGGCATGTCCCTCCGCCATTGCGCGGGCTCGCAGGTCGTTCGCTGCGTCTTCTCCGGCAACGCCGAATGGGGCCTCGAGTGCCCGCAGAGCTTCAGCAGCGGCAAGGTCGAGGCCTGTTCCTGCGTCGGCAACGGCGGCGGCATCCTTGTCCAGGGCCAGAACAACCTCGTCATCTCCAACACCTGCTCCTCCGGGCCGATCGGCTCGCTCTCCGTCGCCCAGGGCAACGCCGTCGGCCGCATCGTCGATCAGGCTTCGCTCAGCAGCGGCGCGTGCGACACCCGATCCAACCTCATCCACTGATCCGCGGCCACATTCCCCGTCCACCGAATGTCCCGTGGAGAACTCGCCATGACTCGTCCTCTCTTCATCGCCCTCCCGCTCGCGCTCCTCGCCGGCGCTGCACCCGCTCTCGCCCAGCCGACCAACATCAGCCAGACCAACAAGTGGTCGTGGAGCGAGAACTGCGGCTGGATGAACTGGCGCGATGCCGGCTCGCCCCCCGGCTCGCAGGGCGCACGTATCGGCTCATCCCGCCTCTCCGGCTACATCTGGAGCGAGAACATCGGGTGGGTCCACCTCGGCGACAACACCCCCGCCTCCGGAATCCACTACGCCAACCTGGACGGCTCCGACTACGGCGTCAACATCGAAGCGGGCACCGGCAACCTCTTCGGCCTCGCCTGGGGTGAGAACATCGGCTGGATCAACTTCGATACCGCCGCCGCGCTCGCCCCCTTCGCCCAGCACGCCCGCTACGACTCCGTCGCGCAGCGCCTCCGCGGCTATGCCTGGGGCGAGAACATCGGCTGGGTCAACCTCGACAACGACCAGCACTTCGTCGGCATCGGCTGCGCCGCCGACTTCAACGGCGACGGCACCCGCGATGTCCCCGACATCTTCGCCTTCCTCGCCGCGTGGTTCGCTTCCGATCCCCGCGCGGACTTCGACGGCAACGGCTCGATCGGCGTTCCCGACATCTTCGCCTTCCTTGCCGCGTGGTTCGCAGGCTGCCCCTGACGCACTTCGCATCCGGCCCGGACCGGTTCGAATCGCGCACCTGTTGACATCAGGCCCGTCTTGGTGTCCACTCAATTCATGGACAGGCACGCCCACCCCTCGCTCGCGCAGCGCATCGCCAGTTGCACAGTCCTGGTGCTCCTGCTGCTTCCCGCCTTCGCCGCGGCCGGCCCCTGCGGCACCGTCACCACCTTCGCCGACGGTCTCGCCCCTGCCCGCCTCATCCACATCTCCCCCTCCGGCAGCAACGCCACCGGCAACGGCTCCCCCGCCGCGCCTTACGCCACCATCGCCTACGCCGCGGCCCAGGCACAGCCCGGCGATGCCATCCGCCTCCTGCCCGGCACCTATCCCGGCGGCACCTTCCTGAGCAGCCTCCGCGGCACAAACGGCCTCCCCATCTGGATCGGCGGCGAGCCCGGGGTTACGCCCCGCCCGCTCATCACCGGCAGCGCAAACGGCCTGCACCTCTCCCGCGCCCGCTACCTCATCCTCCACGATCTCGAGATCGCCGGCGCGACGGGCAACGGCATCAACTGCGATGACGGCGGCGATGTCGCCGACCCCGATGCCGCACGCTGGATCCTCTTCCGCAATCTCCTCATCCGCGACATCGGCCCGACCGGCAACACCGATGCCCTCAAGCTCTCCGGCATCCGCGACTTCGTCATCGACTCCTGCCTCTTCCGCGATGCGGGCTCCGGCGGCAGCATGATCGACATGGTCGGCTGCCATCGCGGCCTCATCACCCGCTCCCGCTTCGAGGGCCGCTGCTCCAGCGGCATCCAGGCCAAGGGCGGCACCGCCGACATCGATGTGCGCCGCTGCTGGTTTGAGAGTGTGACAGGAACGCAGGCCCGCGCCTGCAACATCGGCGGCTCCACCGGCTTCGAGTTTTTCCGCCCCCCGCTCTCAACGACCCAGCCCAACGCCGAGTCCCGCCGCATCCGCATCACCTCCTGCATCTTCTCGGCGTGCGACAACCCCGCCGCGTTCGTCGGCACGGTCGATTCCGTCTTCGCCCACAACACCATCATCCGCCCCCGTGCCCGCATCCTCCGCATCCTGCAGGAGACCACCACCTCCGGCTCCTACATCTTCGAGCCCTGCGGCAACAACGACTTCTCCGGCAACCTCATCTACTTCGACCGCTCCGCAATCCTCGGCGTTGTGAACGTCGGCGCCAACACCGCGCCGACGACCTTCACCTTCGCAAGCAATCTCTGGTACGCCTTCAACAACCCCGCGCAGTCCTCCCCCGGCCTCCCCGCGCCCGAAGCCGCGCCCATCATCGGCATCAACCCCGCGCTCCTCGATGAGCCCGCGCAGGACTACCGCCTCTCCGCAACAAGCCCCGCCATCGGCGCTGGCCCGCTCCCCCTCCGCGCATCCGCCGACCACCCCGGCGCATGCTTCCTCTCCCCGCCCTCCATCGGCGCATACGAGAACACACCGCCCTGCCCCGCCGATTTCGACGACAACGGCCTGCGCGAAGTCCCCGACATCTTCGCCTTCCTCGCCGCGTGGTTCGCCGCCAGCCCCTCCGCCGACTTCGACGGAAACTCCCTCATCCAGGTCCCCGACATCTTCGCGTTTCTCGCCGCGTGGTTCGCCGGGTGCGGGTGAACCACTCCACCATCACACCGCACGGGTTCCAACGAAAAACGGCCCCGGGCATCGATGCCCAGGGCCGCAAAGGTCCTTTCGAGTTGTCCGAAGAGCTCGAACTCAGCAGCCGGCGAACCACAGGCTCAGGAACGCGAAGATGTCCGGCACGCCGATCCCCGGCACGCCGTCGATATCCGCCTCCGAATCGCCCGCGAACCACGCCGAGAGGAACGAGAAGATATCCGGCACCTGAACCGTCCCGTTCTCATCAAAGTCCGCAACGCAGAGTTCACCCGCCGGCGCGCTCACCGTGAAGCTCACCGAGTTGGGCGTGTGCGGCTTGAACAGGCCCATCTCGACCTCGGTGTCCTCCGGACCGCTGTCCGCCGTGAACCAGAAGTTGTACATCGTGCCCCACCGAAGCGCGTTGGAGTTGGGGTTCTGCACGAAAGTCTGCGGGCTGCTCCAGAGGATCTGGCCGCCCGACTCGGTGATGGTCCAGTCCGTGTTGGAGTAGATCTCGCCCGAGTGATAGTTGATGTCCTTGAAGCCAATGCTGCCCGGGGTGACGGTCACGCCCGCCTTGATCGGCACGCGGAACGATCCGCCCGCGCGGTCCGAGCACAGGTTGTAGATCGCATAGTCATACCGCCACTGACCGCCGCCAAGGTCGGTCACCTTGTGGCCGACGAAGAACCGGCCCTCATTGGGGACATCGACAGGCTGGATGGTCACGCTCGCATCCACCACGTTCGCCCCGCCACCGTGCTCACGCCACGCGTAGATCGCGGGCTTGCCGACCTGCGGCGTCCCCTGCAGCGTCATCGCGGTGCCGCTCACCGTCACACGGCGATAGGTCGCGTTGTTGTTGTGATTGCCTGCCTGCGCGTCATCGGTGCCGACATACACGCCGTCAATGAAGTACTGAGCCCCGGGGAAGTTCACCGGACTCATGTCCGATGCGGGGATCTGCACGCGCTCAAACACGGCATCGCCCGTGGTACTCGCAAGCGCACTGAACGCCCCCGTCCACGCATTGATCCCCGAGCGCGGGCCGAGCCGGCCCTGCCCGCCGTTGTAGCTTCCCCAATACGTATCGCGGCAACCCGGACCAAGCCCGGCACCCGCGCTGTTGCACCCCAACCCGCACTGATTCGACTCGGCCGCGCAGCACGCGTGCTTCACCGATGACAAACCGATCTGCTCGATCCGGCCGTTGTAAAGGCGGAACGCGTTCATCGCCAGGCCCGGAGTCCCGTTGCTCAGCCACGCCAGGCTCTGGTTGCCAACGTTGCACGTGTGGCTTCCGTATGCGTAGCCATTGATCCCATTCACCGTTCCCGAGTACCACACTTCGTATGGATCCTGAAGAACGACATCCGCGCCCTGAGAGAGCTGCCCATTCGCCGTCGCCGCAAGCCCGAGGCTCAACGCCGCCGCGCACCCGACCGTTCGCAACCACTGGTTCGTCGTCATCCTGTGCCTCCGCTGATACAGGTCCGTCTGCGAAAACGCCCTCAGCCGGTACAGCCCGGCCGATCCGACGTCCGCCTGATTGTCCACGCCGATGTGAAAGCCAATCGCGATGCCGGGAGAGAGTTCTCCCTAGATAACCCCACGGTTCGGAATCTATTTCTTGCCGGTTCCGGGAAATCCGGAACTCCGTGAAAGGGGACGGTTTCGGGGAACGTATCAGAAGAAAGATGTTGATACCAGCCGACAGGATTGCACCATGTTGACGCGACTCGCTCGTTTTTCCGCCCAGACCCGCCCCATCGCCCTCCTCGCGGCCGCCGCCCTTGTTGCCCCCACGTTTTGGGCAGTCGGGAGCCCCGCCTTCCCGGATCAGCCCGAGAGGACCTCCACGCGGGCCGGACAGGTCGATCTGCGTCCCCGCTTCACACCCGGACAGGTGACCCGCTACGAGATGGTCTCCAACTCGCGTTCACAGCTCAGCTCGAAGGAAGTCCCCGAGCTCGATCAGAAGCAAGCCATGAAGCAGACCCTCCGCCTCTCCCTGAAAGTGATCGAGGCCGGCTCGGACGGAGCAACGATCGAGCTCAGCTACGACGCCGCGAAGGTGACATTCGAAAATGGCGAGTTCACCGCCGAGTACGACAGCACCCGCCCGCCCGCGGCCTCAACTCCGGCCAAGCCCGCCGACCCCCTCGACATGGCGGACCCGTCGAAGCTCCTCGAAACGCTCGTCAAGGGGATGGTGGGGAGCAAGCTGATCTTCAAGACCGATGCCGCCGGGAACATCACGTCTGTGACCGGCGATGGCGGAGTTTCGGACATGTCCAAAGGCCTCATGGCCGCGGTCGGCGGAGGGCTCGCCGGCGCTGGCGGCGGAGGCGTCTCCGGCAAGGATGCCGCCAAGTGGATCATCAACGGACCCCGCCCGTCCGGATTTGCATCTGTCGGCGAGAGCTGGACCAACGACGACAGCCTGGGAGGAACACCGCTCGGCGAGTTCAAGATGAAGACGACCCACACACTCGTCTCGCACCGCGGCCACAACGCCTCCCTCAAGTTCACCGGCAGGGCCGAAGCGGCTTCGGCAGGGACCCCAAGCCCCAGCGGGTTCCAGCTCCGGCACATGACCAGCGACGGCAACTATCAGTGGGACACCGAGCGCGGCGGACTGGAGAAGATGGATGCCGACATGCGCGTAGCCATCGAAGCAACCCTGACCGGGGTGGCCATGCAGCACGAGTCCACCACAACGGTGTCCGTCAAGCGACTCGACCGCTGAACGCGCCCCCAAACCACCGGATCGTGGGCATTCCCCGCGAAAGCTGGAAAAGCGTGCCGGTTATCGGCCCGTCAACTTCGCTCCGCAGCGTCCTTGACCGGCGGAATCCAAAACCGGAGCCCCGACCGTTCGATAAGACTTCCTGCCGGCGCGGGATGCGCCGCGAAGGAGGTCCGTGACGTTGATCCGCCCACTCCCGTTGTTCGCAATCGCCGCGGCGATGCTGCTCGTCATCGCCGCACCGACCCGCGCGGCCGATGTCAGCCTCTCTCCGCGGTGGACCCCCGGCGAGGAAGTCGTCTTCACCTACACGAGCGACTCGATCCGGCGCGATTCGCTCCCGGCGATTCAATCCACCAAGGAGCAGCGCACCCGTCAGGACATGACCTTCCGCCGCAAGGTCATCGAGACCGGGCCGAGCGGAACGACGCTCGAACTGATCTTCGACCGGATCAAAGTCGTCGTCACCCAGGGCCGGATGTTCATGGCCTACGACTCGCAGAAGCCCCCGGAGCCCGACCGCAGCAACGTGCTCGAGGATGCGGCCGCGCCCATGCTCGGGGTGCCGCTCACCGTGAAGCTGAACGCCGAGAACGAAGTCACCAGCATCACCGGCTTCCCCGAACCGCGAACTGTGGACGGAGCAATCCGTCCGCTCATCGTGGATGACGAACTGATCCGCAACTCGATCGCGTCGATGTACGGCATGCAGAAGAAGCCCGCCTCCGCAAAGGTCGGGGACCGCTGGATCATGGATGAGACCCTGCCCAACGAGCCGGGCACGGTCCTGGCGATCCGCCATCATCGCACGCTGCAGTCCGCGGATGACAAGTCGGCGGTCATCGTGACCAACGGCACCGCGGACATCCGCCCCGTAACGCCCGGAGCGCGATCCAAGCGCCTCCTCGGTGAGTTCGATCTCACCAGCACGCACCACTGGGACCGGACCAACGGCCGCATCGGATGGATGGTCATGGAGCAGCGGACGCTCATGCATGGCGAGTTCAAGCAGGCCCGCACCGACCACATCACCATCGTCCGCCTGACCCTCGCCGCGGAAGGGTTCACGCCTCCGGAGCCTCCAAAGCCTCCACCGGGGCCCGCTCTTGCGCCCACCGCAACGCCATAACATCCCATTCCTAGAAGACTTACGCAGCCAGAGGCTCGGCGCCCGCCGGCCCCAGGCCAAACCCTCTGATCCGCAGACTCCCGGAGATCGATCGATGCGCCACCTGATGTCCCCGTTCCTCCGCACCGCCGCGGTCGCAATCGCCCTCTCGCCCCTCGCCGCCGGCGCGCACGCCGCGGCCGCTCAGCCGCAGAAGGTCAGCCTCCAGCCGAACTTCACGCCCGAGTATCAGGCGCGCCTGATCATGGAAACCACCCGCACGAGCACCCGCATGCTCCAACTCGGCCCGGCCGATGCCAAGCCGCAGGAGAACGCCACCAGCGGCCAGCAGACCATCGAGTTCCTCATGCGCATCACGCGCAGCGATGACGCCGGCTCGGTCGTCACCCTTCGGGTTGATCGCATCGAGATGTCCGCCAAGACCACCCGCGGCGAGTTTGAGTGGAAGAGCACCGACCCCCGCACCCCCGGCGACAACGCCAACCTCGCCCTCACCACCATGCGCCCCTCGCTCGGCGCGGTGTTGACCTTCGAGTTTGATCCCAAGGGCAATGTCGTCAAGGCCGACAACGGCGGCGTCCAGATGCCCACCGGAGAGATCGTGGACTTCATCCGCCTGGCCGTCGGAACGCAGGAGGCCCGCGCGAGGTGGAGCCCCCTGCTCGCGCCCAAGAAGGACGACTTCAACGCCGAGATCGGCCAGAAGTGGTCCCACGAGGAGAAGCTCAACAACCCCCCACTCGGCCAGTTCACCGCCACGACCGAGTACACGCTGAAGTCGGCCGACGACTCCCAGGCAATCATCGACCTCACCGGCGAGTACGAACTCGGGCCCGGCCCCGACGGCCAGGCCCCCATGTTCAAGATCAAGGACTCATCCGTCACCGGGTCCATCGTCTGGGACCGCACGCTCGGGTTCTTCAAGTCCATGGAGCTTGATCAGCGCATCGAGCTCGAGGGCAACGCCCAGGGCATCCCGCTCGGCTTCCGCACCGAGACCAACGTGAAGATCCGGCGCGAAGAGGCCACCCCCGCCAAGGCCCCGTAACGCCAGACCGCGCCCGCTCTCGCACTCATGCCGCGGCCGAAGCGATCACCCCGATCGCCCGGTCGATCATCGCCGCATCGACATCAAGGTGACACACGAACCGCACCCGTCGCGGCCCCGTCGGCAGCGCAAGCACGCCGCCCGCTTTCATCCGGCTGCAGAAGTCCGAGGCCGGACCGATGCTCGCATCCAGGTCAACGAAGCACATGTTCGTCTCGACCTTCAGCGGGATCGTCAATCCGCGGCAGTTACCGAGCGCCTCCGCCAGGCGTCGAGCGTTGGCATGGTCCTCGGAGAGCCGATCGCGGTGATGATCCAGCGCGTGCAGCGCAGCCGCCGCAAGAACGCCCGACTGCCGCATCGTGCCGCCGAACATCTTGCGGAACCGCGCGACCCGAGCGATGGTCGCCCTGTTCCCCGCGACCGCCGAGCCCGCCGGCGCGCCAAGACCCTTTGAGAAACAGCACGACACCGTGTCAAAGTGCTTGGCGTAGTCCGCCGGTTGCAGCCCCGTCGCTGCGCACGCGTTCCAGATGCGCGCCCCATCGAGGTGCACCCGCAGCCCGCGCGAGCGCCCCGCACGCGACACCCGCTCAACCTGCTCGATCGGCCACACCGCGCCGCCCCCACGGTTCTGTGTGTTCTCGATCAGCAGCAACGCCGAGTGCGGACTGTGCACTGTGTCGGTGCGCACCGCTTCGTTGACATCCGCCTCGTCAAACAGCCCGGCAGGCCCCGGCAGCGGCCGGATCATCACCCCTGAAAGCGCGGCGGGCGACCCCGTTTCATAGTGAATGATGTGGCTGTCCGCATGCGCAATCACCTCATCACCGGGCTCGGTCTGCGCGCGGATGGCGGTCTGGTTGGCCATCGTGCCCGTCGGCACAAAGCACGCCGCCTCCTTCCCCATGATCGCCGCGATCCTCTCTTGAAGCGCAATGACCGTCGGATCGTCCCCAAGCACGTCATCCCCGACCACCGCCTCCGCCATCGCCCTGCGCATCGCCGGCGTTGGGCGCGTCACGGTGTCGCTCCGCAAATCGATCAGGCTGGCCGCCATGCGTCCTCCATTGCTGCCCACCCGAACGCGGGCCGGGGCTTCACAGTTTACCGAGCCCAAATGTGAAATTGCACCGATTCCGCAGTTGCCCTGCGTTTGATCGCGACCCCCCAAGTTACAATCCCCAGGATCGACCGTTCCAACGGAAGCACCCCTCCCCCGCCGGCGGAGTCATGGGCCATGTCCAAATCGGCTGCCGCGCAATCTCCAGCTCTCGCGGATGCCGCCGCCGCCTCGGCGAGGCTGCTCAGCGCACGCCGCCGCACCCTGCTCGCGGCGATCCGACGCCTCGAAATCGCTCCGAGCGGGCCCAAAGGTGTCAAGGCCATTCACGAAGTCCGGGTCGCTACCCGCCGGGCCGCCGTTGCGATTGACGCTTTCTCGAGCCTCCTCGGCGAGAAACACGCCAAACGGGCCCAGAGCGCGCTCAAGGACCTGCGCCGCGACTGCTCAGACATCCGCGATGCCGATGTCCTGCTGGCATGGGTCAAGCTCGCCGAAAAGGCCAAGGCTCCCCCCGCCGCGCCCGGCCTCGCCCATCTCAACGCAGCCCTGCGAGACCGGCGCCGAAAGGCCCGCGCCGCCCTCGTCAAGGACCTTCCGCGTCTGTCCAAGCGCGTCGCCAAGCGCCTCAGCCGCTGCCAGGACCTGCTCGAAGCAGATCGCCCACACCCGCCGATCATGGCCGATGTGGCAAGACGGGCGCTCGAGCAGTTCGCTGACCGCGTCCTGCAGGCAGCGGCCGCCGATCTTCAGGACATCGAGTGCCTCCACCAGCTCCGGATCTCCTGCAAGCACCTCCGCTACGGCATCGAGCTCTTCCAGTCCGTGCTGGGCAAGCGTGCCGCCAAGCGTCTCCTCGGCCCCCTGGAGGAGTTCCAGGAGCACGTAGGCACGTTCACCGACGCCTCCGTGCGAACCGCGTTCGTCGAAGCCGTGATCCGCGATGCGGCCCGAGCCCCGGCCAAGCCCCAACGCCGCGGCAAGTCTTCCAACCTTGCCCCGCCCCCCCCACTCCCCCCACTCCCCCTTCTCCCCTCGCTCCGCGCCCTGCTCCGCCGCGAACTGGCCACACTCCGCAAGGGTCAGCGCGAAGCCATCAAGGCTTGGGACACGCTTGCTCGCGCCAGCCTCATCGATGACCTGCGACGAACGGTGCTCGCTCTCGGCCAGCATCCGGTCAGCTCCGCTCCCACACCCGCCATCCCCCCGCGGCCGGCCGCATCCCCCGCCCCACACCCTCGGCCCCAGCCCAAGGCATCCCCCAACGGCCATCTCCTCCCGCGCTCGCGATCCGCGGCCTCGCACCGAGCCCGCAAGCGCCTCGCGGCGATCGATGTCGGCACCAACAGCATCCGCCTCATCGTCGCCGAGACATCCCCCGATGGCAGCTACCGCGTGCTCGATGATGAAAAGGAAATCACACGCCTCGGGTACGGCCTGCACAAGACCGGCCTCCTCGACCCTCGCACCCAGGAGCACTCCGCGCTCACCATCGCCCGGATGAAGTCCATCGCCGCGGGATATGGGGCTCAGGAGCTCCGCGTCGTCGCAACCTCCGCCTGCCGAGAAGCCCAGAACACGCCCGAGTTTGTCAAGCTGGTGAAGGACCAGTCCGGTGTCGAGATCGAGATCATCCCGCCGGAACAGGAAGCGCTCCTGGCCTATCGCTCCGCCGCCAACGCCTTCCAGCTCTCGGGCATCCCCGCCGCGGTCGTGGACATCGGCGGCGGAAGCCTCGAGATCGTGCTCTCCGCCGGCTCAGGGCGGGACGATGTTCGGGGCGCGGGTCTGGGCGGCGGTGTCATCGAACGTGTGCACAGCCTTCCGCTGGGTGCAGTGCGACTGACCGAGCAGTTCGGCGGTGCGGAACGTGCTGGCGGAAAGCGCTTCGGCGACCTGACCAAACACATCCGCGCCGAGCTGCGCAAGGCCGTGGGCAAGCCCCCGCTCATCCCCCAGATCCTCATCGGAACCGGCGGAACCTTCGCCACCCTCGCCGGTGTGCTGGCAAGCAAGGAACTCGGCCCCGCCGCGGCCGGGCTCTTCAGCGGCGCTGTGCAGGGGCGCGAGGTCCGGCGATCCGATCTCCGCCACCTGCTCGACTATCTGCGGGAACTCAGCGTCAAGGACCGCGCCAAGGTCCCGGGCCTCCCGGCCGACCGCGCCGACATCATCGTCGCCGGCCTCGCGGTCATCGATGAACTCCTCGGCTTCCTGAGCGTCAACAGCTTCTTCGTCCACGAGGGCGGCATCCGCGACGGCCTGCTCCTCTCCATGGTCCGCCGAGGCGATGCCGACGGCGGCAACCGCGATGTCAACCCGATGCGCGGCGTGAAGCGGCTCGCCAAGGCGTGCAAGTTTGAAGCGGCGCATGCCGGGCACGTCACACGACTTGCGCTGCGCATCTTCGACCAGCTCGCCGCGCAAAGCGTTCAGCCGCGGCCCGATACCGATGACCCCGGCTTCCGGTTCGATGCGCGGAACCGCCTGCTGCTCGAAGCCGCCTCATTGCTGCACGACATCGGCTACCTCGTGAACTACGCATCCCACCACAAACACTCCTACCACCTGATCGTGCACGCCGAACTCCCCGGCCTGACCACGCGGGAAGTGCAGATCATCGCCAACGTTGCGCGATACCACCGCGCGGCCGAGCCCAAGGCGAGTCACCGCAACTTCTCCACGCTCAGCGAGTCCGACCAGCGCCGCGTGCGCGCCCTCGCCGCGATCCTGCGCATCGCCGATGGACTCGATCGAACGCACATGCAGCAAGTCGAAGATGTCGTGCTCACGATCCTCGGCGATGCGGTCCGCCTCGATGTGCTCGCGGCCGTCGAACCCGGCGTCGACATCTGGGGCAGCGCGCGCAAGTCGCGCCTCTTCGAGCGCGTCTTCGGCCTCAAGCCGCATTTCGAATGGCGCAGCGCCCACGAAGCACATCGGGGGAAATCCATCCCCGCACGCCCTGTTGAAGCCCCATGAATACTCCCCCGTTCTGGGCGTTCTCGCGGCCGCGCAAACCCGTGCAAGACCAGCACTTGCGCGCTGCAAACCCGCACCCGCCAGTCCCTTCCTGCTCTCGGACCCATCGCCAGGACTCGGATCCTAAAGTTATTGTGCTCAAGACTTTGCGCATCGACGTCGGTGTTATACGGACCTTCCGATGAGCAAAACCATGCCGAAGTTGCCGCAAGTACCGTTCTCAACGGAATTTCGGCTAAAAAGTCTTGACCCCCAAAACTGGTTGTGATACAACGGCCACTGCTCGCGAGCATACGAGCGGGTCTTGAGCCATGGAGGCTCAGGAGAGCAAGGGTGCTCAGGTTGGTTTGGTTTGGGTCATTCGTTCTTTGGAGCCAGCCACACGTCATCGGAGGCAACCGGCGGCAGGTGGACCGGCAAAACGCACGCACTCACAAGCAACGAGTTGGTTCTCGTTGCTGCGGGCGAAACGTGGTTTCGTTCATGTGTTCCTGATTTTTAGGAGGTTCTCAGATGGTCCGTATGTGTGATATTATGACTCTCGCTTGTGCGACCGTCATGGCGGCTGGTACCGCCGCGACGGCGAACGACAAGGCGGCCGCTCCCGTTCAGGGCGCGACCGCTGTCACGACCCCGGGCAGCTTCGCCCAGGTCATGGGTTCCGACTGGACCGGCCTCGTCACCCGCAGCGGCACCGGCGGCTGCGAGTGCCCCGACTCCGCCAACTCCTGGTGGAACGGTGACTGGGACGGCTACGACGGCCAGGTCTCCCACGAGGGCGGCGGCGCTCCTCAGGGCGCCGTGGCTGCCGACGACTTCTACCTGTGCGAAGGCTACATCCACAACCTGAAGTCGATCTCGGTCGTTGTCCTCAACAACAGCTCCTTCGGCCTCACCCGCGCACGTCTCGAGATCTACTCGGACTGCAACGGCTGCCCCGATGAGCTCCTCTACGTCCTCAAGAAGCACTCCGTGCAGTCCAAGGGCGGCTCCAACGGCTTCACCGAGTACGTCTACACCTTCAACATCGACGCCGCCCAGGAGGGCGAGTGCCCGGGCGAGACCCCCCGCGGCGATATCTGCGCTGACCCGGATGGCGACCCCACCTGCGTCCGCAACATCGCTCTCCGCGGCGGCACCTACTGGCTCTCCGTGGTCGGCAAGACCGACGGTCAGATGTCTGACCTGACGTTCTGGGCCACCACCGGCAACGCCACCAACGCTCCGTTCAGCGAGATCAAGGGCTCCGTCGCCAAGAAGCGCGAAGGCTCCGCTCCCTCGAACTGGAACGATCCCTGGATCTACAACAACCCCTGGACCTCGGTCGAGGAGTGCTGCGTCGGCTGCACCGACCTGGCCTTCCGCGTCTGCTTCGAGTCCTGCAAGATCCTGCTGGACAACGGCGCCGACATCGGCCCCGGCTCGTCCGCTCTCCTCCACGGCGCCCGCTCCGAGCGCTCCGGCCTCATCCGCAACAGCCGCGCGGCTGACGACTTCGTCGTCCCCCCGTGCGCTGACTTCGAGGTCTGCTACATCGAGGGTTGCGTCTACACCAACTGCGACCCCGCCTTCCGCGGCTTCTTCGAGATCTACCGCAACGATTGCCGCCTCCCCGACTACGAGCTCGGTGACAGCCCCCTCCACACCGGCCTGACCACCAAGCGCGTCTGCCTCGGCTACGAGGTCTCGATCGACGGCGTCTCCGGTCTCGATGCGTACCGCCTCGAGTTCCACAAGATCCCGGGCATCGTCCTCGCCTCCGGCCAGCAGTACTGGCTGTCCATCGGCGTCGATGACACCTTCTCCTTCATGGAGCGTGGCTACTTCTGCCGCAACTCCTACTGCGATCGTGAGTGCACGATCAACTTCAACCCCGGTGCCGTCCTCGATCCGTCCGCGACTTACGTCACCGACGGCGTCGATGAGTGGACCAGCACCAAGGAGTTCCCGGCTCGCTGGGGCGCCGACGGCACGGACTTCTCGTTCATGATCGCCGGCAACAGCCTCGACGAGGCCACCGGCCCGAACGCCGAGCCCGTGTGCATGGCTGACGCTGACGGCGACGGCACCGTCGCGGTCGCTGACATCTTCACCTTCCTGTCCGCCTGGTTCGCCGGCTGCCCGTAATCCTGCGTAAGCAGGTTCACGGGACGCTCAAAGCGTCCAAGTTTCAGGAAGACTGAAAAGTCTCACGCAACGCCCCGGGATTCGTCCCGGGGCGTTGTCTTTTTGGACCTGTCAACCCCCGGTGAATCCGACCGACCGCCCCGCCGAACTCTTCACCAGCCGCCCGCCGCCGGTGACCCGCACCAGGCTCCCGCCGCGGCCGTCCACCATGGTGATCACGCTCGCATCCCGATTCTCTCATCCTCCGCGCTGCCGGCAGGTACAATCCCTCCCGACCCGGGAGTGTGGAGTTCTCGTGCAAGCCGGAATCCTCGAACGAGTTGCAGCCGGCACGCCCGGCGCGGTGCAGGAGTGCATCGACCGCTACGCCGGCCTGGTGTGGTCGCTGGCACGGCGCTTCTGCGCCAGTCCCTCCGATGCCGAAGACGCCGTCCAGGAGATCTTCCTGGACGTCTGGCGCAGCTCGAAGCGCTTCGATCCCGCCGTCGCCGCCGAGGCCACCTTCATCGCCATGATCGCCCGCAGGCGGCTGATCGACCGGTCGCGACGGACCAAGCGATCCACCGCATCGCTCGACTCGGGCGATATGGGACTGAGTCTGGGTGATGACCAGCCCCAGCCCCTCGCCACCGCGGAGCTCGGCGAGGATGCCCGCCGCGCCGCCCTCGCCCTCGACAGCCTGAAACCCGAGCAGCAGCGCGTCCTGCGGCTCTCCATCTATCAGGGCCTGTCGCACGAGAAGATCGCCGAATCGACCGGGCTCCCGCTCGGAACAGTCAAAACGCACGTCCGCCGCGGCCTGATCAGGCTCCGCGAGATCCTCGGCGAGCCGGGCGCCGAATCGAGCCCGGGCTCGGGGGAGGTCGATTCATGACGACTTCCCACGCCCGTCATCCCGAGCGAATCTTCGAGTTGCTCGCCGACCGCGCGACGCAGGGCCTTTCCCCGATCCAGGCCGCGGAACTCGATGCGCTCTTCGAGGGCGATCCGGCCAATGACGACTCGCTCGACCTCGCCGCCGCCGCCCTGGACCTCGCCTTCCTTGCCGGCAACATCGAGCCCGCCCCGGCATCCGTTCTCAAGAGCCTCTCGGCCATCGGCGACACATGGTCCAAGGGACAGGCCCCGTCGATCCATCGCGCGGCTCGACCGGTTGTGTCTCGACCCCAGGCCGATCGCTGGAAGTTCGCCGCGTGGTCCGGCTGGCTCGCGGCCGCCGCGGCGATCGTCCTCGCCTTCGCGGGGTGGTGGTCGCAGGGTGCGGCTCGTTCCGCGCCCGTGGACGCTCTGCGCCTGCTGATGGCCCGCGCGACGGACCTCCAAAGCATCCCGTGGGCACCCGGCCCCTCCGAAGCCCCCCAAGGCGTCACCGGCGAGGTCATCTGGAGCGGCAGTCGCCAGGAGGGCTACATGGTCTTCCGGAACATGAAGCCCAATAACCCCGCCGCGGAACAGTTCCAGCTCTGGATCTTCGATGCCGCCCGTGATGAGCGCTACCCGGTCGATGGCGGCGTGTTCGATATCACCGCCGGCGGCGAGTGCATCGTGCCGATCCGCCCCGGGGTCCGCATCAACAACGCCACCCTCTTCGCCGTCACCATCGAACGCCCCGGCGGCGTGGTGGTCTCGGATCGTTCCCGCCTCCCGCTGGTGGCGCAACCCGGCAAGAGCGGCTGAACCCATCCCCGGCGGCACACCGCTCACTTCGGCGCGGCGAGTTCCCGAAGCCCGTTGGAGGTCAGTTCAAACCGCTGACCATCGAACCGCTCCAGCGTGACCGCCCGGGCCGGTCCGTCAATCTCGACAATCGTCCACCCCTGAGCTGGCTCATCACCCCGCGCAAACAGCCGGTTGTTGATCGACGCGACAACATCTTTGCCGCGAGATGCGACACCTCCAAGCCGCAGGCTCGGCAGCGGCGGCGGCTCCTGCGCAGCCGGCACGGGGTCGGGCGCCTTGATCTGCGGCGCAGGAGTGTCGATCGGCGACCGCACCGGCGATGCGCCCGACCTCACGGAAGCAAGCCAGTCAATCGCCCGCCGCTGCTCGTCCGTGAGCGTCTTACTCCGCGCGGGAACGGGCTCCACGGCCGGAGCCAACTGTGCCGGGGTCGGCGCGGCCGCGGCGTCCGACACGCCGGAATCCGCAAACAAACGCACAGCCTGCACCGCCAGGACCGGCGCAGCCGCCGCGGCGATCCACCCCAACCGCACTTTGCTTCGCGAGTCAACGGCCATGATCTACTCCGGCGAGGCGAGGGCCGCATCCGCGATACGCGATGCGGCAAGCACATCAAACGCCCAATGACGCGTCGACACCACCGCGATGACCGGCGGCGAACCCGCCTCCTGCGACGGCGAGACGCGAAGACTCACAACAGACGTATGGGCATGGTTCTCAGAAAGGCTCCGCAGGAACGCCACGAGGCTCTCATACTCACCCCGCACCGTGAACGTGTACCCGATCTCCCGATCATCCGGCGGAGGCGGCGCGGCCGGGTCAACCGGCACGGACTTCCGCACCGCCCGGCCCGGAACCGGCTGAAGCTGATCAAGCTGCATGTTGTGCGATGTCGCCAGCGCGGTGAGCGCCGTCAGCATCCCCGCCTCGTTGAAGGCCGAACGCCCGCGGCCGTGCAGCCCGCGAGCCGTATCCGCAAGCTCCCTCGCCGCATCCTTGTACTGTTGATCGCTCGGGCCGCTGGTCCCCGCGCCGGTGCCCTGGCCAAACCCCTGCGCAACCAGCGTCTCCGCCCGCGCACGCATCTGCGCCGCCTCCTGCGTAAGCGGACGGGCGAAGAAGAAGTACGCCCCGCCGCAGATCAGGAGTCCGGCCAGCACGTCGATGGTGATCCCACGCTCCTTGCCCAGGCTCATGGCGTCTCTCCTTCTCCGGCCGACGCCTGAGCCCCATCCCGATTCGCCGAGACATGGTGCAGCGGGAGCTCGACAAGCTCGATCACCAGATCAAACACGTGCGACTGCGCGCCCTCGATCCTCGTCCGCTGCGTCGAGCCCAGCCGCACCGAGCGGAACAAAGGCATCACCCCCAGCCGCTCCACAAAGTCCGTAATGACACGCGACGGATCATCCGACTCGCTCAGCCGCACAAACCCGCTGATGTGACACTTGGCACTCTCCCCGTCGGCCTCGAGCCCGATCGTCGTCACGCGCGCCTCGGCCGGCGCTGCCAACGCGACCGCGTGCAGCACACCCGCCGCATCGACGCTCTCGCCAAGCGTCGAAGAGATCCGCGCCTCTGCGCCGTTCAGCGCGGCCCGCGCTGCCACCGTGGCCTCCCGCAGTCGTGCATTCGCCTCTCGCTCGCGTGCTGTCGCCTCAAGGCCCGCCAGCCGCCCACGCTGAAGCTCCAACTCGCCCCGCGCCGTGTACCACTCGCCCCCAATCCACGCCGCGGCCAGCGCCACACCCGCCGCCAGCGCCACGCGCGCGTTCCTCCGGAACGCCTGCCGCGCCATCCGCTCCGGCAGCAGCAGCGGCATCGCGCTCGCCGTGGACACGTACTCCGCCATCACCCCGCCCAGCGCCTCCCCATCGATCGCCCCGGCGCTCTGCTCGTTCCCCCGCACAAGCTGCAGTCCGCACTGCCGCGCGATCCACTCACCCAGGCCCGGCACACGCCCGCCCGGTCCGACCACCAGCATGCGAACGCTCGCACGGTCCTGTTCCGGCAGCCCGAATCGCAGCGACTGTTTCGCCTCGATCGTGATCCGCTGCAGCGCGGGCTGCAGCACAGGAAGGATCGCGGCCCCGGTGAACCCCGGCAGCCCCGGAAGCGGCATGTCCGGCGCGGGCACACCCACCGTCGCCAGCAGTTGCCTGGCCGAGTCCCGATTCAGTGTCAGTTCCGCCGCGGATTCATCCCGCCCCCGCAGCGGCTGGCACAGCGCATCAACCAGCGACTCGAGCCCGACGCCGACCGACCGAACAAACCGAACCGATCCATCGGTCACGCACGCCAGCGCCGATCCGTTCTCACCGACCCACAGCACCGCCGCGCGGTCCCCCGCCCTTCGTCCGTTCCCCCACGCCGCCACCGCCGCTCCGTGCAGCGCAACCGCGCCCGACGGCAGCGCGCCCTCAAACCGCAGACCCGCGCCCGCGACCCACTCCGCGATCGCCTCAACCGTCTCCGCGCGGTCCATCACGCTCAGCGCGTGCGACTGCCGCGCCGCTCTCTTCTCCCCGCCGGCCGGCGAATCCACCAGCAGCGATGCCGAACCGGTCGGCGCGCCATCCGGAGAGAAGTCCGCAACCCCGGCAAGCGCAAGGCGCGACGCCTCTTCGGCATCCGCGCTGCTCAGCGTCACCGGCACCGATGTCACCAGCACCGCCGCCGCCGGCGCGTGATACACCACCGTCGCCCGTCCTCCGCGGCAGTCCGCCTCGGCCACAAGCTGCTCAAGCGACGGCGCAAGGTCCGCAAAGCACGTGCCCGTATCCGGCGCGGCATCCGCGGAGAGCCTGCGTGAGACCGTCCGTACAACCCGCTTCCCACGTGTCACCGCAAGCGCAAGCCGCGATGGGGACACCTCGATGAGGATGTGCGTTTGACGTGTCTGCACGGTGCTCGTCTCCGGATCAACCCCGGTACCTCTGCGCTATCGGACACTGCCAAGACCCACTTGAAGGCCAAACCGCCCTCGCTCAGGGTTCCTGCGACCACGCCGTGATCGTCACGCCCTCAGCCGATCCCCCTCCCCCGCCGGACCCGGACCGAAGCAGCGATATGTCGGCATGGATTCGGGTCTTGTCCCCCATGGTCACGTTCCGGCCGTGAAACGTCCCGAACAGCTCGCTGCCCGGGTTCGAGTTCCCCCACAGCTCCATCGACCCCTTCGGGTTTCGCACATGCGCCACCAGCTTCGCCCGCTCCGTCAGTTGCAGCCGCCGATCCGCCCCATACATGAACAGCCAGCACCGCGACGGATCCCCAGTGTTCATGTTGATCGTCGCCCGGTTATAGATGTTCACATCCCCCCCAACATAAAGCGTCAGCGTCGCCCCCGCGGCGAGCTGAAACTCCACACGGTCCCCGATGTTGAAGTTGCCGGTGCACCGGATCACCACATCCCCGACGATCGTCACCACGGTGTTGTTCCCCCACACGCTCAGGTCCTGGTACGTGCGGTTCGAGTTGATCGTGAACGACGATGTGAACGTCTGGCTCCCCAGGCTCCCGGGCATCGTGACATACGGATCGATGATCCGGTGCACGCCGACCGCTGTCGATCTCGCGGAGACCCCGCCCGTGATCTGCGAGCTCCCCCACAGCGCAACCGCGCTCGCCGGGTTCCCCCCCGGGCCGATCTGCAGCGACCCGCGGATCGATGCCCGCGACGACATCTGCACGCACTGGCTCGCCGTCGAGTTCGTGGCGACCACAAGCCGGTCGCCGAGCACATTCGCCCCGCCATACATCCCCGCCGATGCATCAAACGCATCGATGAACGCCGCGTTCGCGCTGTTATCCCCCCACACATGCAGCGTCCCCGACAACGCGATCGGCGGAAACTCCGGCGATGGCGGCACATCCAGCGTGAACGCGCTCGGCGGGACCGGCGACATCGTCGCAACCCCCGGTCCCTGCCACGCCAGCGTCAACGCGTGATTGCCGCCGTTCTCAAAGAACAGGATCTCAATCGCTTGGCTTCCCGCCGTCAGGTTCACGCTGCCGTCGCGCGTGCTGTAGCTGTGCGCGCCATCGTGGTTGATCACCTGCACGCCATTGATCAGCAACCGCGACCCGTCATCCGATCCCAATCGAAACGTCCACAACCCGCTCTGCGGCACGTCGATCATCCCCGTCAGCCGCACGCCATACCGCGTCGTCGGGCCGGAGTGCCAGAACGGGTTCGACGCGTCCGCCGCATTCAGGAAGTACACATACGGCACCGGCCCCGTCGCGCTCGGCAAGGCCGACCAGTTCACACTCGCCAGATTCGATGGCGCGCTGGAAAGCGCAAAGAACTGCGCTGCAAGCCCCGCGCCCCCGCCTCCGCCCGAGGAAGTCGGAATGTGGTACGCCGCGCGGATCTGCCGCGACGCTTGCGTCGCCCTCGCGCCCGAGACGATCTCCCCGCTGGTCGAATCGATCGGCTGCAACTCCGAACTGAACCGCGAGCCCAGCAGCAACGGCCCCGTCGCGACCGAGCCATCCGCCGAGATCGAACCCACCGTCCCGTCCCCATCCTCATCCTCCCCCAGCGCAAGCTCCCGCGCGGACATCCCCAGCCCCGCCTCCGCCGCATACAGCGCACGAAGACTCTCCGCCCGATGTACCGACAGCGCCTGATCCCGTGATCCCGCGACCACCATCCCCACCACGATCAACTGCAGGATCACCAGCGCGACAACCAGCGCAACCGCCACTCCCCCTCGTCGCGCCCGGCCCACCGCTCCCGGCTGCTCGCGCCGCCTCTTCATGCCCCACCCCCCGCCGCCGCGCTGCGGATGTACACCCGCGTCCGCAACTGCTCCACGACGCCGTGCTTGCCGCGAGTCACACTCACGCCGATCCGGCGGATCGTGTCGCGAGCCGCACCGGCCACCGGCGCGTTGATGGGCTGCCCCGCTTCATCAAAGTACGTCAGCTCAAACGCCGCGACATCCTCCAGCAGCGCCCGCGCTGGCCCGCCCTCGATCGTCAGCTCCAACCGGTCCGACACCAGCGCAAGCCGCGATCCGTTCCCAAACGTCACCCCGCTCGCCGTCGCCACATCGATCCACGGCGTCCCCGGGCTCGCATCGCGGCTCGGAATCGCCCGCAGCTCCGCCGCCATCCTCTCCATCGCCGCCGACAGATCCAGCGTCAACTCCGCCCGTGTCGCCTCCCCCGCATACGCATCCGCCGCCGCGAAGATGATCCGCGAGGCCGTCATGCTGACCACCGCAAGGATCGTGATGGTGGCCACCGCCTCGACCAGCGTGAACCCGCGCCGGGTTGTCCTTCGCGCTGTGCTCATCAGTAATCCGCCAGAACCGCGGCCAGTTCAAAGGTCCGCACCGCCCCCCGCGCCCCGGGATACGTCACACGAACCGTCGCCACCTTGTACCCCGTCCCCGGCGACGTGAGGTCCACGCCCCGCTCCGCGATCTCCACCAGCCTCGCGAAGCCCGCAAACCCCGGCACCGATGCCTCCGCCGGGTAGTTGGCCGAAACCAGATGGCCATACCCGCGCCCCGGGCAATGCCGGTCCGCGATCAAGTCCTCGATCTTCTCGGCCGCCAGCCACCGCGCCCGCGCCAGCATCACCGGCTCAGCCCGGCGCTCCGCCGCATCGCGCACCGCCCAGAACATCGGCGGGATCGCCACCGACAGAATCACAATCGCGATGATCGCCTCGATCAGCGAGAAGCCCCGTCTGCATTCTGCACTCGGCTGCCTCATGGCCCCAACTCCACGCGCCCCGTCCCCGGCTCGATCAAGACCGTCCCGCCACCCTCCAGCACAACCTGGCCGGTCGTCAGCATCGCCGCACCGGTGTGCACAAGCGGCCCCCCGAGCCTGTCAAAGCCAACGACACTCCCGCCTCCAAACGAGGCGCTCGCGATCGCAACCCCCGCCCACTCCGCCTCGCCAAACGTCTGGCGGAACTCCCGCCCCGTGGCCGGATCGATCCAACCGACCGCCTGCGCACGCCCCGGATTCCCAAACGGCTCGATGCGAATGGTGTACGACTCCGCGCTCGCGTCGAACGCCACCCATGCGTTCCGCCCCGTGGTAATGCCGATCTCGCGCGCGACCCGGAGGTCACGGGCAACCTGCGAGGCCGCCGCGCTCCGCCGGACCGCTCCCGTCGAGGACATCGCCGGCACCGTCACCGCGGCCACAATCGCCGCAATCGTGAGCACCGCCACGAGTTCGACAAGCGAAAAGCGGCGCCCGCCCGGGCGCGGCTCGGGATGGTTCGTGACATGCTGTCCATCGATCTGCCGACCGAAGCGTCTCCGCTCCGGCCCTCTCCAGCAGCGGGGGCAATCGCAAGACTCAGGTGCGCGGAGCAGCCTTATCCATCTCCGCTCACCACAGGTGCTCGTTGATCCCCGTCGTCGTGCTGTTCGCCCAGAACTTCCCGGCCGCGGCGTCGTAGTTCCAGCCCGCCGTCCCCGTCACCGGAGGCGTCGTCGCCCAGGTCGCCGCCTGAATCGTCGCCGAGTTGTTGAACGGGTTCGCAGGAATCGGCTCCTGCATCACGCTCCCCAGCGTCTGAATGTTCGTCAGCGTCGGATACACCGCGGTGCCGTTCTGCACGATCGAGTTCGCGTGGAAGTTCGCGATGCCCGAGCGCACGGCCCCGAGCGTCCCCTTGCACGCCGACTCCTTGGCCTTCGCCGCGTAGTCGAAGTACTTGGGAATGGCGACGCCGGACAGGATCGCAAGCACGACGATGACCACGATCAACTCAACAAGTGTGAATGCGCGGGCAACGGGATGGCGGATCGCAAGGCTCATGACAATCTCCTGATATCGGACGTGTTGGGGAGGATGGCAGCCGTGGCCGCAGTTCGTACCGGTGAATCCGGTCCACTGACCCGGGTCGAATCGGCCGCTTATGCGGTCAACTTGACTCTTCTTGCACGCATGCTGCTGCACTCTCCCCGCCCGCTCAGCCCACCAGCCGGACCATGTCCCACATCGGCAGGAAGATGGCCAGCGCAACGACCAGCACCACGCCTGCGATGCCGACGATCAGCACGGGCTCAATCACCGTCCCGAGGTTCTTGGTCAGGTGCGTCGTCTCGCGGTCATAGTGCCGCGCAACCACCTCGCACATCTTGGGCACCTGCCCAGACGTCTCCCCCGCAGCCAGCATCCGGCGGGCAAAGCCCGGCAGGTACGCGCACTCGCCGATCGCCTCGCACAGCCGCGACCCGTGCCGCACCCGCGCGGTGATCCGGCCGACATCCGCCGCAAGGCTCGGACGACCCGATGCGCCCGCGGCCAGTTCAAGGCTCTCAATCAGCCCAAGGCCCGCCGCAAGGCTCACGCCAAGCACCCGCGCAAACCGCGACACGGCAAGGCCGATGAGGATCCGGTTCAGGTACGGCACACGGTGCAGCGCGCGATCGATCGACAGCCGCCCCTTCGGGCTGGACCACGCGCGCCGCAGACCGAAGATCACCCCGACGATCGCAACGATGTACGCCCACCAGAACACCTGAATGGACGTTCCAAACCCCATCAGCGCCCGCGTAAACAGCGGTAGATCCAGGCCGCGCTGCTCAAACATCGTCGCAAACCGCGGCACCACAAACCCGATCAGGAACAGCAGCGCGAGCGACAACGCCCCGACGATGCACGCCGGGTACATCAGCGCGCCACGCACCATTTGAAGCGTCTCCTGCCCGCGCTCCAGCATGTCAGACAGATGCTCAAGCACCTTCGACAGGCTGCCCGTGCGCTCGGCAGCTCGCACCGTCTGGATGTACACGCCCCCCAGCTCATCCCGGTGCGCATCCATCGCCTGCGCAAGCTGCTCGCCCGAGTCGATCCGCCGCGCGATATCCGTCACGATCTCCTTGAACCGCCCCTCGGGCTCCTGCTCGGCGATCGTCTCAAGCCCCTGGCCCAGCGGAATCTGCGACGAAACAAACACCCCGAGTTGATACGTGAAGTGCGCCAGGTCCTTCGTCCGCACCCGGCCGCCGCGCCCGAATCCCAGCCTCCGCCCCGTTGTCGCCCTCCGCACCATCAGCGGCGTCAGACCCATCGCCTGCACCTTGCGGTACGCCTCGACCTTGCTCGCCGCCTGCGTCACACCCTCCCGGCTCCCGCCGGTCCGATCGACACCACGAAACTCAAACGTCAGCGTGCTCATGCGGCAAGCCTCTCGGGTGCAGTCGTCTCAACATCCCCCCCGCCGTCATCCGTGCTCTGCACGGCCACCACGCGAGCGACCTCTTCAAGCGTCGTCAGGCCCAGCCGCGCCTTCTCCAGGCCGTCCTGCCACATCAGACGCATCCCATCCGCGACCGCGCGCCGCCGGACCTCATCCGTCGAGGCCTCCTCCTCGATCGCGCGCCGAACGCTCGCCGTCGCGCGAAGCATCTCATATACACCCACGCGCCCGCGATACCCGCTCGATCCGCACCGTCCGCACCCCGCCCCCGCCACAAACCGGTTCTCGCCCGGGCCGATCCCGAACTGCGCAAGCACCTCCGGCCGCGATGCCGCCGGCCGCGCACACTCCGAGCACGTCCGGCGCACAAGCCGCTGCGCAATCACGCACAGCAGCGCAGCGTTCACGGCAAACGCCGGGCACCCCAGATCCCGCAGCCGCGGAATCGCGCCCGCCGAGTCATTCGTGTGCAGACTCGAAAGCACAAGATGTCCCGTCAGCGCGGCCTGCACGCTGATCCGGGCCGTCTCCTCATCGCGAATCTCGCCGACAAACACCACATCCGGATCCTGCCGCAGCACCGACCGCAGCGCGCCGGCAAACCCCAGACCGATCTCGTGGTTCACCTGAATCTGCCGGATCAGCGGCATCCGGATCTCCACCGGGTCCTCGATCGTCATGATGTTGCGATCCGGCGTGTTCAGCCGCTTGAGCGCGGTGTAGAGCGACGTCGTCTTCCCCGATCCCGTCGGCCCCGTCACCAGAATCATGCCGTACGGGTTCTGAATGATCTGCTCAAGCTCCGCCGTCTCCGCCGCCGGGAAGCCCAGCGATGGGAAGTCCTTGATGTTCGTGCCCGTCGCCAGCAGCCGCATCACCGCGTTCTCGCCGCACACCGTCGGAATGATCGACAGCCGGATATCCACGCTCCGCCCCGAGTGCACAAAGCGGAACTTGCCGTCCTGCGGGCGGCGCGTCTGCGTCAGGTCCAGGTGCGCCATCACCTTCAACCGCTGGATCAGCCCGCTGTGCGCAGCCAGGCCCGGGCCCTGCTGCGCACGCAGCGCGCCATCGACCCGGTACCGAAGATGCAGCTCGTGCTCATCCGGCCCGATGTGGATATCCGAGGCCCCCAGGTCCAGCCCCTGCGCAATGATCTGGTTCACCGCCGCGACGATCGGCTCGCGTTCTGTTCCCGCCCCCTGGACCGAAGCCTGCCCCGAAGCCTGCCCCGCCGCCTCGCCCCCCGGCGACCTCCGCCTCTCCTCCGCGCTGTCCCCGGTCAGGGAGTACGCCCGGTCGATCAGCGCCCGCAGCGCATCGGGGTCGCACAACACCGGATCGACATCGACCTTCAGCAGCGCGCGGATCTGATCCACAGCGCGAAGATCGAGCGGGTTCTCCATCCCCACCGTCACCGAGCGCTCAAACACAAACAGCGGGAAGGCTCGCAGCGACTCCGCCGTGCTCCGCGTCAGCATCCCGGTGTGCTTGAAGTCCACATCAAACCAGGACAGATCAACAAACGGATACTCCGCCGTCTCCGCACGCGCAATCGCGACCTGCCGCGATGTCAGCAGACCCAGGCCCACCACCGCCTCGCCGATCCCCAGCCCCATCTCCTGCGCATGCCGCACCGCCAGGTCCGCCCGCTCCCGCGTCAGCAACCCGTCCTCAACCAGCGCTGCAACCAGAAAGTCGTCATGGCTCATCATCGCGCAGCCCCCTCTCCGGAGTGCTCGCTCTGCGTCCGCTCCAGCAGCAGGCCGATCGTCCTCGACCGCGACGCCTGGTCACCGGCGTACGCCAGGCCCATGTAGTACCGCGGTTCCCGACTGATCATCGTCACACGCTGAACCCGCGACGGAAGCTCGATCGTCTCGCTGCCCGATCCTGTCCGCACCGTCAGGTTCACGCTCGTGCCCCGCGGCAGGAAGACCGCCGTCTCCACGCCCGCGCCGCCGTTGCTCACATCCACGACCGTCGCGCTGATCGAACCCGTCCCGTCTCCCACGCTCCGCGACAGCGCCACAACGTGCGCGTGCTCCGCCGCGACACGAAGGCCCGCCTCAAGCCGGCACGAGCGCCGCTCATGCTGACGAACGACAAGTTGATCCGCAGATCCGTCCATTCCGCAAGCCTTCCTGTATTCAGTTGCACCAGCGCCCGCACGCGGCAGGTCCGCATACGCGCTCATCGACCCATCGCCGACCGGAGTTGATCTCTCCCAACTCAACCTCCACCCTCGCACCCGTGCCGATAACCCCCCGCCTGCCCCCATGCCCCCGTTCCCGCCCCACGACCCACACCCATTCCACGAATCAGCTTCAAGTCCGGGCCAAGTCGGTCCCCCTTTGCGCCGATACCCAGCCATGAGTCACCGGCTGGAGCCCCGTTCATGAGCACCTCGCAGCGAACATTCGACCAGGTGAAATCCATCCTGGGCAAGCTTGATCGGGACATCGATGCCGCCCGCGAGCGTCGACTCCAGCAGCGGCTCATGCCCGCCGCCGCGATCGCGCAGCCCGCAGGATTCATCCCCGCGGCCGCCCCGGCGCCCATGCGCCCGGCCGCCCCTGCCCCCGCGCCCCTCCCGCCCAACGACCCCGGTCGCTCGGGCTACGGCCGCGCCCGGCCGCTCCGCGGCGACGACCGCGCCGTCTTCCCTCCCACGCAGCCCCGCCCCTGATTCCACCC
>JAEYUO010000115.1 GCA_023432465.1 Planctomycetota bacterium
GCCGCGGCTGGGGCGGCCGCGGGAGAAGAGGCGGGTGAGGAGGGGGTGGGAGGAACCGGAGGCGTGTGGGGAGTGGTGGAGGCGGGGGTTGGCTGGGCGTTCTGGCCGCGGGCGGCGGTGATGGCGAGACGATCGAGCTGGGAGAGGTAGCGGAGGGCGGTGGTCGCGGCGTGGCGGCGGGAGTCGGAGGCCTGGCCGCGACGCATGAGGTCGCAGAGGGTGTCGATGGCGAGGGACCGCAGGGCGGCGGTATCGCCGAGGGTGTGTACGGCGGCGGGGGCCTGGGTTGTGGAAGTGGTGAGCATCGGCGGCATCCTGCGAGGGACGGGGAGAATATAACCGATTCCGTACGTATCGTCAAGTGTGTGTTTGGTAGAATGCGATTGGTGAGCTGTAAAGGCTTGTTTGGGAGGATGTTGCGAGAGGGGCTGATTGGCGGGCGAGGGGCTTGGTGTGGCTGATGCCGGCGATGTGGAAGCGCGTTGAAACGCTGGGGATGGATGGGGATGGAAAATGGGGGCGTGCGCTTTGAACCACCGCCGAAGCGGTGGCCTACGAGCGAGCAAGGCCGATGAATCGGCCTGAGACTTCTCGATGGTGGCGCAACTGGCGGCCACAAGCATCGCCCGCCCATTTCATGGGCGGAGAGCAGGAGTGGAAGGGGGACGAGGCCGGCAAGGCACGCAACGACCCGATTTCGGTGCGGAGAGCTGTGGTGCTCGGCTATCACGGGCAGCCAGCGAACCAAGCCGCGAGGAACGCAAAGATGTCGGGCACACCGATACCGTTGAGGCCGTCGAAGTCGGCGCGGGGATCGCTCGCGAACCACGCCGCGAGAAACGCGAAGATGTCGGGGACATCGGCTGCGCCGTTGTTGTCGAAGTCGGCGGGGCAGAGGTTGCCAATCCAGAGGAAGGCTTCATCGTTGTTTGAAACGGAGTTGCGAGCCCAGCCGACGACTTCCACTCGGGATCCGTTGATGGCGACGGAGCTGGCTACTGAAGAGAAGTAGTTGCTCGGGAGCAGGAGGTGCAGATCAACCCAGCTTTCAGCAGTACTTCGCCAGATAGAGGCGTGATCGCGCCGCTCTCCGGGCGCAACTTCAATCGATACGTAACCGATTTGCCAGTCGCCCGACATGCAGTGCGCTTCCGAAGAGACTGCGGACGCGGGATGAAGGTCCAGCCAGGAGTCGGCGGTGCCGCTCCAGATGCTGGCGTGGTTGCCCACTCGTCCGGCCTGCCGTCCATTGTCGATCGCGTTCACGACGCCGCCGCTCATTCCTGGTGGGTTGAGGCTGGTCCACGAACTCGCAGTGCCAGACCAGAGGGCTGCGTGGGCGGTTCCATCGATCACGACCTGTCCACCCTGCATGCCACCTTGAACCGCGTAGGCGTACGACCTTGTCGCGCCGAGCGGATGCAGGCTCACCCATGAGGCAGCATTCCCATGCCAGAGTGCGGCGTTCGGAGTGGAGGAGAAAACCTCGCCAAAGAAGATATGGCCAACCAGCTGAGTCTCTGACACACTTGTGATTGAAGAGCTCGTCGCGGCAGGAACATGGAAGCTGGTCCACGGCTCCTCTCCCCTCCATCGTGCCGCGTAGCCGGTCACGCCGAGCGGAGGCGACGTGCGCTCAAAGGTCACGAGGCCAACGTAGTGGTCTCCGTGTATCGCGCGAATTCTACTGCTCAGCGCGCCGCTTACGCCTGGGATACCACCCGGGTGCTGGGCCAGAAAGGTGTCAGCGGAGCCGGCCCAGACACATCCGATGGTGGTATTGCCCGCTGAAGACTCGCCTGCCTGCACCCCTGGGGCATTTGTGTTTGCGCGCGAACGTGCTGCTCCGGTCGGGTGGAGGGTGACCGCGCTCCATTGAGCGCAGGCTGTGCCGGCCAAGCACCCAATAGCGAGGATGGACGCCGCGGGCTGAGCAAACTTGCTGTGCATGATGGTCTCCGAACTGGGAAGCCAGACGACCGCTGCGCCTCTCCTACAAAGTACCACAGTCTTGGCGAGTAGGTACGCCGGAGTTCCAGATATCGATGTTGCATGCAACGCGGGTCGAGTTCGGGCAGGGTCTGAGGCGCGGCTGTTGTTCGCGGGATGTGTGGTGGGTGTGCGCGGGGGCACGGCGGCTATGAATCGGTGGCGGGGGGCTGAAGCCGGCGATGTGGAAGCGCGTTGAAACGCCCTGGGTATGGATGGGGATGGAAAATGGGGGCGTGCGCTTTGAACCACCGCCGAAGCGGTGGCCTACGAGCGAGCAAGGCCGATGAATCGGCCTGAGACTTCTCGATGGTGGCGCAACTGGCGGCCACAACCGTCGCCAGGCCGTTTCGCGGGCAAGGGCAGGCGGGACGCCTGCCCCACCGGAGTCAGACGATCATCGCCTGAGCCCGCATCTTCGCCGCTTCGGCTCCGCCGCTCTCGACGACGAGGCGCTTGAGGTGGCGCTTGCCGTCGGTCATGGTGATGACGAGGTCGGCGACTGCGACGCCCGGCGCTGCCCCCCCCGCGCCAGCCTCGCGAGTAGTGACATTCTTCGACGCCACCGCCGCGGCGTTGTCGGCGAGCCACTTGGTGATCTTGTCTACCGGCTCGGCGGTGGCTCGCCAGAGTTCGACCTGGTCGACGGGGACTTCGAGAAGGCGGGTCTTGACCCATGCGAGGTCGAGGAAGGCGAGGAGGTTGCCAGCCTTGGGGCCCGCGGCCTTGTCGAAGAGGATGCGGTAGAGCGCGGCGAAGGCGAGACGCTGCTCGATGGGGGTGAGGCGGGCGGCATCGAAGACGAGCGACTGCAGGGCTTCGCCGGTCCACTGAGCGGTGTCGAGCATGCCTGCGAGGGTGTGGAGGAAGCCGCGCTGCGCAGGCGTGAGTTCCGCCGCGGAAGCGGGGAGGGACTGCTGGAGCGACATGCGCTCTTCGGGGGTTGCGTAGTTCTCGAGGAAGACCTTCGCGGCGTGGATGCGGCGGTCGAGGTGGCGCCGCTCAAGCTCGGTGAGCGGAGAGCCCTTGATCTTCTCGAACTCGGCGACGACATCGAGGTGGGGCATCTGCACGAGGGCGAGGACGAGGCCGAACTCGCAGGAGAAGAAGTCGCCTTCGGGCTTCACCTCGCAGAGGTGGTAGGTCTTCTTCTCATCATCGGAGAACTTGGGGTCGTTGAAGGTCTTGGTGTGTGCGCGGTCGAGCTCGTTGAAGACCTTCACGAGCTGCTCGTATGTCGGCTCGAAGTTGGCCTGGCGCTTCGGGGGCGTGCGGAGCATGAGGAAGCGCAGGATCTCGGGCGGGAGGAAGTTGGCGACGTCGCGCGCGGCGACACCCACGCCGCGGGAAGAGGACATCTTCGCGCCGCCGACGAGGACGAAGCCGTAGGGGATGTTGAGCGGGGGTTCCTGGTTGTAGATGGCCTTGAGGCAGTGCGCGGCGACATCGCGAGAGCCGCCCTTGGTGTTGTGGTCCTCGCCCGCGCCCTCGACGGCGACGGGGAAGGTGGCCCACTTGGCGACCCATTCGAGCTTCCAGGGCATCTTGCCGCGGCCGTCGAACGGGGAGACCTTGCCGCGATGGCCGCAGCCCTGCGCCCACTCGACGAGCTTGGGCTTGCACTCGTAGATGACTTCCTTGCCGTCGTAGTCGGTGACCTCGGTGGTGCCGATGCGGCCGCAGTTCTCGCAGATGGTCTGGAAGGGGTACCAGTTGTCGGGGCGGTCGGAGTTGGAGACTTCCTTGTAGATCTTGCGGACGGTGGGGGCAGCGCGGAGGATGCGGTCGATGGCCTCGTTGAACTTGCCGGTGCGGTAGATGTCCCGCATGCGGTAGAACTCGCAGGTGACGCCGAGGTCGGCGAAGACGGACCAGAACTCGGTGATGAAGTGGTCCGCCATGTCGGTGGCGGAGGAGCCGGGGGGGGCGGGGGCGTTGCAGAGAGGCTTGCCGAGGTGCTGGCGCCAGATCTCGCCCTGGCCGAAGGGGATCTCGTCTACGGGGTCGTAGTCGTCGCAGCCGAAGCGGTAGGTGACGTTGACGCCCTTGGCCTTGAGGGCACGGAATGCGGCATCGTGGATCAGGACGCCGCGGAGTGCGCCGACGTGGGCGCGGCCGGAGGGCGTCTTGGAGTCGTTGATGATGACGGGGCGGGAGGTGTCGAGGGATTGGAGGGCTTCATCTGTCCAGTGCATGGGTGGGGAGGATAGGGGG
>JAEYUO010000086.1 GCA_023432465.1 Planctomycetota bacterium
AAGGGAGCAAGGGAGCAAGGGAGCAAGGGAGCAAGGGGGCGAGGAGGCGAGGGTGAAGAGTGAGTTGTGAGTGGTGTCGGCGCAGTGTGATACAACATCGGTCAAGAGCTTGAGTCGGGATCCTCTACGGAGAACAGTCATGAAGATTCGCAAGGAACTGGCGGGGAATGGCGGGTCGATGCGGGTGTGGGGTCTTGCGGTGGCTGTGTGCTTGATGGGGGCGCTTGCGGGGTTGCAGGGGTGCCAGACCAACGAGGCGACCGGCCGGTCGCAGTATCTTGCGATGAGTCGTGATGAGGAGATCCGGGTCGGTGAAGAGAACAAGACTCCGCTGACGCAGGAGTTTGGCGGGGCGATCACCCAGCCCGATCTGCACCACTACGTTGCGGACATCGGTCGCAAGCTCGCCGCACAGACGGAGGCGGACAACCCGTCGCTGCCGTGGGAGTTCACGCTGCTGAACTCGCAGGTGATCAACGCGTTTGCGCTGCCGGGCGGGAAGGTGTTCATCTCGCGAGGGCTGGCCGAGGAGATGACCAACGAGGCGCAGCTCGCCGCGGTGCTTGGGCATGAGATCGGCCATGTCACGGCCAAGCACACATCCGAGCGCATGGGCCAGGCGCTGGGCACGACGATCGGCGGGGCGATCATCGGGGGGCTGATCGGTGCGGCCGCGGGCGGCAAGGACGGAGTGTTGATCGGCGCGGGTGGGGGAGCGACGGTGGGCGGTGTGGTCGCGCTGAGCTTCTCCCGTGATCAGGAGATCGAGGCGGACCGTTTGGGCATGCGGTACATGGAGAGGCTCAACTACGACCCGGTCGGTGCGATCGAGGTGCAGGAGATCCTCGGGCGCGCGGGCGGCGGCGGCGGAACGCCCGAGTTCCTTTCGACCCATCCGCAGAGCGCGACGCGCATCGCGGAGCTGAACAAGCGGCTTGATAAGTACTATCAACACACCCGCAACAACCCGCAGTACCAGAAGTTCGGTGAGCGCTTCCAGCCATTCCTCCGTGGCCTGAAGGCCCTTCCCGCGCCCAAGGCCGATGCGGGTCCGTGGCCCAAAACGCCGGAGGGAGCGCGGGCGATGATGTTCGCCGCGGCGTTCCATCCGGGCATGGGCGCGCACGCGGAGTTTGGCGGGTTGGGCGACCCGGTGAACTGGTGCTGGCACTGCGCGGAGGCGGCGGCGCGTCCGAGCCAGGAGATGCCGTCGCAGGAGTGAGCGGAAACTGGAGGGGGCGCTCAGCGGAACGTCGTGAGCGCGTGGCTGTCCTTGACACCGAGATTCAGGAAGACCTCTCGCGTCGCGGTGGAGCGGTTGAGCGTGTAGAAGTGGATGCCGCGGACGTTGTGGTCCAGCAGGTCGCGGCACTGCTCGGTGGCCCAGTGGATGCCGACACGCCGGATGCCGTCGGGGTCGCCCTGGGCGCGGTTGACGGAGCGGATGAGCGGCGCGGGGAAGCGCGTGCCGAGGGCGAGATCGGCCATGCGGGCCATGCCGGGGCCGGACGTGACGGGCATGATGCCGGCGATGATGGGGACGTTGATGCCCGCGAGCCCGCAGCGGTCGCGGAAGTCGTAGAAGTCGCGGTTGTCGAAGAAGAGCTGGGTGCAGATCCAGTCGGCACCGGCATCGACCTTGGCCTTGAGGTAGTCCATCTCCTTCACGCGGTTGGGCGTGGCGGCGTGGCCCTCGGGATAGCCTGCGACGCAGATTCCAAAGCCGCGGGGGTCGGGGTGCCCTCCCTCAGCGTTGAACTTCTTGATGAAGCGGACGAGGCCTGCCGCGTGGCGGAAGGCGTCGCGCGAGCGGTCGTGCGACTCCATGCCTTTGGGGAGGTCGCCGCCGAGGGCGACGATGTTGGAGATTCCGGCGGCTGCGTAGCGCTCGAGGATGGCGCGGATCTCGGCTTCGGTGTGCCCGACGCAGGTGAGGTGGGGAATGGGGAGGAGAGAGGATTGGTTGCGGATCCGGAGCACGAGGTCGTGGGTGAGCTCGCGGGTGGAGCCGCCTGCGCCGTAGGTGATGGAGACGAAGGAGGGCTTGAGCGATTCGAGCTCGGCGATGGCGGAGTAGAGCTGCTCCGCGGTTTCGGGTGTCCGCGGCGGGAAGAACTCGAACGAGAAAGTCGTTCGCTGGCGGTCAAAGAGGTCCTGTGCGTGCATGTTGGTGAAGAAGGTATCGGCAGAATGTTGGGAGATGGGGCGCGAAGTCAGTGTAGCCGTTTATCCGGATGAACGGATGAAGCGGCAGGGGGTGGAAAGGTTGAAGGGGCGCGGCCGCGATCCCAATACACTGCGGCATGGAGATGGCGGAACTGCCACGGGTGTGTCCGTGCTGCGGGTTGGCGCAGATCGTGCCCCGGGTGGAGCGGGGTCAGCGGGCGTGCTGCGCGCGGTGCCGGACGGTTGTGGGGCGGGCGCATGACCCCAAGGCGCGGAGCCGGGTGATCGCGCTGGCGACGGCGGCGCTGGTGATGTATCCGGCGGCGATGGCGTTGCCGGTGCTGGAGCTTGAGAGGCTGGGGCACCGGAGCGAGGCGACGATCTGGTCGGGCGCGCTGGAACTGCTGAAGGAGGGCTCGGTGGCGGTGGGGGTGATCGTGCTGGTGTGCTCGATCATCATCCCGGCGATCAAGCTGATCGGGATCCTGCTCTTGTGCACTCGGCTGGAGTGGTTCGAGCGGCACCACCGCGCGGCGGCGTATCACGCGATCGAATGGCTGGGGCGGTGGGGGATGGTGGATGTGCTGCTGGTGGCGGTGCTGGTGGCGGCGGTGAAGCTGGGGACGTGGGTGAATGTGTCGCCGGGGCCGGGCGCGGCGGCATTCGCGGCGGTGGTGGTGCTGAGCATGCTGGCGTCGGCGGTGTTTGATCCGTCGCAGATATGGGAGGATGTAGCGTGAGCGAACTGCCGACCGCGAGTGTGGAGAAGACCGGGCTGGCGGGCGCACGGGCCAGGGCCGGGCGCGGCGTGTCCGCGCTGTGGTTCGTGCCGGTGCTGGCGGTTGCGTTGGTGGGCGTGCTGTTCTTCCAGGCGTATTCGCAACGCGGGCTCTGGATCGAGATCGAGTTCGCAAACGGCGAGGGCCTGCGAGCGGGGGACCCGGTGAGCTATCGCGGCGTTCAGGTGGGGAAGGTGCGGGAGGTGGTCCTTGCGCCGGACATGACGAGCGTGACGGTTCGCGTGGAGCTGAACAAGGATGCCGCGGGGCTGGCTGTTGCGGGGACGACGTTCTGGGTGGTTCGGCCGGAGTTGAGCCTGACGCGGGTGTCGGGATTGGAGACGCTGCTGGGGCCGCGGTACATCGAGGCATCGCCGCCCACGGGTGGAGCTGGACCGGTAGCGGGCGGGGCGGCGGTGGTGAAGAAGTTTGAGGGGCTGCGTTCACCGCCGCGGGGCGTGTCGCCGGGTTCGCCGGGAACGGGCGCGGGGCTGGATCTTGTGCTGAGCGCGACGCGGCTTGGATCGATCACACCGGGTTCACCGGTGGTGTACCGCGAGGTGCGTGTGGGAACGGTGGTCGGCGCGATCCTGGCGGACGATGCCAAGCGTGTGGAGATCGCGGTGCGGATCGATCCGCCGCATGCGCACCTTGTACGGGACAACAGCCGGTTCTGGAACGTCTCGGGGATCGGGCTGGATCTGGGGATCAGCGGGCTGAAGCTGCGTGCGGGGAGCCTGGAGAGCGTGCTGGCGGGGGGTATCGCGTTCGCGACGCCGAGCAGGCCGGGTGTGGCGGCGGAGGCGGGCGCGAGGTTTGAGCTTGCGGATGCGCCGGAGGATGCGTGGCTGAAGTGGGAGCCGGAGTTGAAGGCGGAGATCACGTCGCCAGGGCCATGACGACCTCTTCGACGGTGGTCAGGCCGGCAAGGGCTTTGGCATAGCCGTCCTGGCGCAGGCGGAAAAGGTCCTGGCTGGCCTCGGCCGCGGTCGCGATGCGGTGGGCGTTGACGCGCTGCATGACGAGTTCGCGGATTTCATCGGAAATGCGCAGGACCTCATAGATGCCGATGCGGCCGCGGTAGCCGGTGCCGCGGCAGGTGCGGCAGCCGCCAGCGGCGCCGCGACCCTTCACGAGGGTCTGGCCGGGGGCGATGGGCAGGTCCTTGGGGAGTTCGGCGTAGTCGGGGGTGTAGGACTCCGCGCATTCGGCGCAGACGCGGCGGACAAGGCGCTGGGCGAGGATACATTCGACGCTTGATGCGACGAGGAAGGGCTCGACGCCCATGTCGAGAAGGCGGGTCGTTGCGCCCGCGGCGTCGTTGGTGTGGAGCGTGGAGAAGACGAGGTGGCCGGTGAGGGAGGCCTGCACGGCGGTCTCGGCGGTTTCCTTGTCGCGGATCTCGCCGATCATCACGACATCAGGGTCGTGGCGGAGCACCGCGCGGAGGCCGTCGGCAAAGCTGAGGCCGACCTTGGTGTTGACCTGGATCTGGTTGACGCCGGGGACGTGGTACTCGACCGGGTCCTCGACGGTGATGGCCTTGATCTCGTCGGAGACGATGGAGTTGAGTGAGGCGTAGAGCGTCGTGCTCTTACCCGAGCCGGTGGGGCCGGTGACCAGAAGGATGCCGTGGGGCCGCTGGATCAGCTTCTCCCAGACATCCAGCACATGGCGGGGCATGCCGAGTTCGGGCAGCGCGATCAAGGCGGCGGACTTGCTGAGCACGCGGAGGACGACACCCTCGCCGAAGAGCATGGGGATGACCGAGACGCGGAGATCAAACTCCTTGCCCTTTTGCTTGAATGCGATGCGGCCGTCCTGCGGCTTTCGCTTCTCGGCGATGTTCAGGCTCGCCATGATCTTGAGACGGGAGATGATCGCGGCGGCGAAGCGGTTGATGCTCGGCGGGACATTGGCCCGCTGGAGCACACCGTCAATGCGGTACCTGACGATCAGCTCGTGCTCGTAGGGCTCGATGTGGACATCGGTGGCGCGCTCGTTGACGGCCTCGGCGAGGACATCGTTGACGAGCTTGATGACGGAGGCTTCCTGGGCCTGTTCGACCTCTGCCGCGGCGGGGTCCACACCGACGACCTTGGCGTCGAGTCCGGCGGACATCTCATCGAGCGTGTCGGAGCCGACGCCGTAGTGCTCGCGGATGAACTTCCGCAGCTCGTCATCGTCGGTCAGGACGACCTCGATGGAGCAGCCTGTGAGGATGCGGAGTTCATCAAGGCCGGAGAGCTCGAAGGGGTCGCTTGTGGCGACGGTGAGGACGCCGTTCTCCCGCGCGATCGGCACGCAGTTCTGGCGGTAGACGAGCTTGGCGGGGAGGGACTGCAGGACCTCGGTGGTGACCTCGATGGAGGAGAGATCGACCACGGGCATGTGGAACTGATTGCCGACGACGGTCAGGACGTTGTCGGCATCGACCAGACCCATTTTGACGAGGATGCGATCAAGCCGCTCGCCGGAGGCCCGCTGCTGCGCGAGTGCCTCTTCGAGTTGGTCGCGGCTGATGAGGCCGCGTTCAAGCAGGAGCGTGCCGATGCCCATAGTGGGAATGCTATCGAACGGTGAGGCGGGTCCGGAAGCAAAAAGAGCCGAGTCGGGGGGACGAATGTCCGGGTGACGATCGACTCAAGGGGTCTGTTGGTCGTACAGACGGCTCACATGAGCGTTGCGATGGGAGGGGAAAACGCCGGGCCGCCGGGTCAGCCTGGATAGGTGCAACTGGTTTTATCGGTCTCCCAGACGGTTACGGAGCGGAGTCGTGCGCCGGACTGGAGGATGTGGGGCGCAAGGAGGTCGAAGCAGACTTTGGCGATGTTCTCCACGGAGGGGTTGAGCCCGCCGGGGCCGGAGCCGAACTCCTGTGTGTCCTCGTTCAGGTGCTTGTGGTCATAGCGGGCGATGATGCACTCGGCGGTGATGCGCTCAAGGTCGGCGAGTTGGAAGCGGGGCACGCCGCGAGCGGGGACCTCGACCTCCACGCAGGGCTCGATGCGGTAGTTGTGGCCGTGCCCGCGCGGGTTGTTGCACTTGCCGAACAGCTCGCGGTTCTCGGCATCCGAGAGAGAGGGGATGTGCAGGCGGTGCGCGGCGGCGAACTCGAAGTGCTGTCGCATCAGGGCGACAGAGTTGGTCGTTGCGGGGATTGCCGCGGATGGAGACATCTCGATCGAATAGTACGGGCTCAACCTCCATCGAACCGCCGCGACGGTGCCGCCGAGGTCAGCATTCAGCGCGGGGAGCGCATCGCGGAGCGTGGTGCACGGATCCGCATCGGCCGAGCGTGTCGTCGCCGTGATCGCGGGGATGGTGGTTGCCCGGACCGCGCGGTCGATCTCCTTGATGTTGAGGAAGTACCCGGTGACGGGGTCGATCTCGCCGCGGCACTGGATATCGAGTTCGTAATGCCGCCCGATGCCGCGCATGGAGGGGAACGCGGCGAAGGTGTTGTCCGAGGCGTTGGGCGGATCGGAGGGGCCACCCGCGGCGTTGACGCTGAACCGGACTGTTCGGGTGAGGCACACCATGCGAGAGGGTAGAGGTCGAAGCCGAAGCGCGGCCGCGTGTGGGCGGTACCATTCGTCGGGATGGAAGGGACTTGGAGCGCGGACTATGGCATGCTGCGGCGGACAATGCGGGACGAACGGCGGGGGCGGGATGGGCATGGCCTGGGTTGGCGCTGGTGTGGTTGCCGGCGCGGTGGTGCTGATCGGGGTGCTGGGTGTGGGTCAGCCCGGGGAACCGGGAAAGCCCGCGCCAACCCCTTCGACAGCCCCCGCGACAACCCCGGCGAAGGAGCCGGAGAAGAAGTCAGAAGAGCCGATCGCCCCCAAAGGTCCGCTGGAGTTCGAGGTTCAGGCGATCGACGGCAAGAAGCACGACCTGAGCCAGTACAAGGGCAAGGTTGTCATCATCGTGAACGTCGCGAGCAACTGCGGCTTCACCGAGCAGTACGCGGGCCTGCAGGCGATGTACGCCAAGCACAAGGATGAGGGGCTTGTGGTGTTGGGCTTCCCGGCCAATGACTTCATGGGTCAGGAGCCGGGGACGAACCTTGAGATCGCCCAGTTCTGCGCGAGCAAGTACAGCGTGACGTTCCCGATGTTCGAGAAGGTGTCGGTCAAGGGCGAGTCGATGCATCCGCTGTACAAGTCGCTGACTTCGCGGCCGGCGCCGATCGGCGGCGAACCGAAGTGGAACTTCACAAAGTTTGTGATCGACCGTGACGGCGAGGTGGTGGCGAGGTTTGATGCGGACCGAAAGTACGTGCGGAGCAAGCAGCTCGAGCCGGAGCTTGTCAAGAAGGTCGAGGAGCTGCTGGCGGCGAAGGCCTCGAACGCGACGGAGAGCTCAAAGCCCGGGGCGGAGCCCGAGAAGAAGTAGACTCTGGCCGGCTTGATTCCTGATGGCGAACTACAGATACATCGCACTGACATCGGGCGGGGAGCGCGTGGTCGGCGTGCTTGCCGGTCCGAGCGAGCAGGCGGTGCTCGCGGAGCTTGAGACGCGGCGGCTGACGCCCGTGCAGGTGGCCGAGCACGCGGAACGTTCATCGCTGCTGGTGCGGCGCATCGGCACGCGGCAGATGGCGATGGCGTACACGCAGCTCGCGGACCTGCTCCGGGCGGGTGTCTCGCTCATGCGCGGCCTGCGGCTGCTGGGGGCGAGCAAATCGAACCCCAGGCTGGCGGCGGTGTTCTCGGAAGTGGGGGATGCGGTTGCGGAGGGCACGGAACTGGCCGAGGCGATGGCGGCGAGGCCGGATGTGTTCCCACGCATTCATGTGGCGATGGTCCGCGCCGGTGAGAAAGGCGGGTTTCTGGATCAGGTGCTCGCGCGGCTCGGGTCGTTCCTCCTGGCGCAGGCGGACCTGCGGGCGCGGGTGATCGGATCGCTGATCTACCCGGCGGTGCTGGTGACGTTTGGAGTCGGCATTCTGGGTGTGGTGTTCGGCGTGTTCGTGCCACAGTTCAAACCGATGTTCGCGTCGATGGAGAAGGACGGCGGCCTGCCCGGCCTGACGAAGCTTGTGCTGGGCATGAGCGAGCTTGTCTCGGCGTGGGGCCCGCTGCTGGCGATCGCGCTGGTCGTGGCCGTCATCGGGTTCTGGCGGCTGGTTCGCCGGCCGGATATGGCGGGCCGGATCGACCGGCTGAAGCTTCGTCTGCCGATTGTCGGGCCACTGATCGGGACGATCGCGATCGCGCGGTTCTGCCGGATCCTCGGGACGATGCTGGGCAACTCGATCCCGATGCTCGCGGCGATGCAGATCGCGCGGGAGGCGGCGGGAAATGCCGTGCTTGAGAGCGCGATTGTGAAGGCGACGGAGGCCGTGCGGCAGGGACAACCCCTTGCGCCGCCCCTGGCCGAGAGCGGGCTGTTCGGTCCTGACGTGGTTGAGATGATCATCGTCGGAGAGCAGGCCAACAACCTGGATGAAGTGCTGCTGACCGTTGCGCAGACGCTCGAGTCGCGGATCGAACGGATGCTGCAGGTTGCGCTGAAACTTGTGGAGCCGCTGATCCTCCTGCTCATTGCACTCGTGGTCGGATTGGTGGCCGCGGGCCTGGTGCTGCCGATCTCGCAGATGGGATCGTCTGTCCGGTAGGCGGCAAGCAACGCGGATCGAGGCCCGGGAAGATTTTGGCGTTTCGTCAGGGTGGGCAGTCGCGGCGAGTGATCGGGCCGGTAGACTTTGATGCTCCGGGGACGGGTGGACCGAACGGAACTTGGGAGCCCCGGGCCGGCGGGGGGGGGGGGGGG
>JAEYUO010000087.1 GCA_023432465.1 Planctomycetota bacterium
GGCGTGGGGGGGGCGGGCGGGGCGGATTCAAAGAAGATGCGCTTGAAGGTGCTCTGGTGGTCGGGCTCGAGTCGGACGAAGCAGTCCATGCCGTCCTTGAGTTGGCGCGCGGGACTGAAGACGACGATGTCGCCCTCGCGATAGTCGGGCATCATGGAGTCGCCGACGACACGCGCGGCAAAGGCGTCGGCATCGCGCACATCGGGCACGCGGACGTATTCATCGGCGACGCGCGCGGGGTAGCCGAGGTCCGTGAAGTCGCAGGGGTATCCGGCGGCGACGGAGTTGATGAGCGGGACTTCGACGGCGAGAGAGATCGCCTCGAGGCCGCGGCACGCAGGCGTGGGCGCGGCGGCGTGTGCGGGGCCGGCGCGTGGGGGGGCATGGTCGGGGTCGGCGATCTGGTCGATGAGCTCGCGCAGGCGTCCGCTGCGGTAGAGGTCATCGAGTGTGTGCTCGGTGGAGGGCGCGGGGGCGTTTCGGCGGGACAGGAGTTCGCGGAGCTGGTCGGCGGCCGCGCGCCGTCGGGATTCGGCCCGGGCGAGTTCGCGGCGGACCGGACCCGGCGTGGCTTCCCACTGCGCGACAAAGACAAGGTCGCCTTCCGCCAGGTCGAGGGCACCCTCCAGCCGGGCAAGCAGGGCATAGCTGACCCCGGAACCGGGTCGGAATCCGGTTTCGAGCTGGGAGAGGTAGGACTTGGCGCACCCGACGGTGGTCGCTAAATCCTGCAATGTCAGGCCTTTGCGCAGTCGTGCGGATCGGATGAGGGTGCCGAGCGTCCGGGCCTTCTCGCCGGGATCAGCTTCGGGGTGGCGAATAATTCTCATAAAAATCCTATCAGAATCCTGACAAGACCCTTGCACGTTTGTTTATCGTACGGTAAAGTTTGCTCAACAGTGAACAGGCGGAGCCCGTTCAGGAGGGTCTTGCGATGGGGCGGAGTCCAAACACAATCCACACAGTAAACCTAACCTCTCCCGATCTTGAAGGCAAGCAGAATCCGCACAAATCCAGGTCAGCGTTGACGGCGGGGTCGGTGGGTTGGGCCCGCGGCGTGGATCGCCGGCGGCGCGGCTCGGTCCGAATCGCCCGGACCGAGGCGGATCGCCTGCTCACGTTCGCCGAGTACCTGCCGGTGAGCGATGCCATGGTGATCCGGGAACTTCTGAGCTCGGGCCGGACGGTTGCGGAGGTGTCGCGCCTGCTCGGGCTATCGCGCCACACAGTCCGGTCGCGGGTGAAGCGGCTGCTGCTGCGGACGAGCGATCCGGCGTTTCGGTATGTGGTGTCGCGCCGGCTGCGATTCGGGGAAGCAACGCATGGGGGCATGGGTGTGCGGGCCGCGCGCTTGGGATGGCCGGAGGAATGGGGAGAGCCGACACGGGCCGCGGCACAGATCTGTGTGCTGGAGGGGTGCTCGTGCCGAGTAGCGTCAAAGCGGACGAGTATCTCGTATCACGTGCTGCGGCGCGAGGTGACGATGCTTCGGGAACTGGGGCGGGTGTGGCGGGCGATGCCGCGGACGCAGTCGGCGGCGTGAGTCGGGTGGAAGGGGGGAAACATGAACGGATCGGTCTCGGTGCGCACACTTCGCGCGCTGGCGGTGTTCGGCCTGAGCGTGCCTCAGGCGGCGGGTGCGTTTGCGGAGCACGAGCAGCGCGCTGCGCGGGCAGCCGCGGCGGGGGTGCTTCGCGCGGTGCGGGGCGAGGCAGGCGCGCGGGTGCTGCTTGCCGGTCCAAGCGGCGCGGGGAAGACGACTGCGATGCGGCTGGCTGCACGTGCGCTGCGAAGGCGCGGGGTGCGGTGCATTCAGGTGGATGCGGTGCGGTTGCGCAATGAGCGCGGAACGGCGGTGGAGTTGATCCCCGGCGGGCTGGAGCCTGCGCTGCGGACACTGGCGTGGGCGGGGCTGTCGGATGCGACGCTGCTGGCGCTTCCGTCGCGCCGGCTCTCGGAAGGGCAGCGGTGGCGGCTCGCGCTGGCGGTGGCGCAGTCGCGCGCGGCCCGTGCCCGGGGCGGATCGCGATGCGTCCTGCTGGCCGATGAGCTGTGCGCGGGGTTGGACCTGGCGACAGCACGGGGCGTTGCGATGTCGGCGGGGCGCGGCCGCGGAGTGGCGATCGTCGCGGCAACATCGCGCGATGAGCTGATTCAGGCGATCGGCCGGATGCCGGAGTGGACGGTGATCAGGGTCGAGGCGTGAGGCGCGGGGCGCGGGAGGTTGAGGATGTGCGAGCGCGTGAACATCATCGAGGGATGTGCGGAAGACTACGAAGCGCTGGCGCGGTTTCACTATCGCGCGGGCCGACCGGCGACGATGGAGCGGGTGCTTGTCGCGATGGAGGATGGAGCGCGGGCCGGGGTGCTGGTGGTGTCGCGCCCTGTGCTTCACGCGCGGTGGCGTGGGCTGCTGTGGCCGGGGGAGTTTGAAGCGGGTGGGCCGCGGGAGCGGGCGCGGCGGGTGAATGAGCGATTGCGGTGCATATCGCGGGTGGTGGTGGAGCCGCGGTTTCGCGGGCTTGGTGTCGGGCGCGGGTTGGTGGCGGCGTATCTGGCGCGACCGATCACGGCGCGGACGGAAGCCGTCGCGGCGATGGGCGCGGTGTGCGGGTTGTTCCGCGCTGCGGGGATGCGGGAGGTGGTGGTGCCGGCCAGCGGGCGGGATGCCGCGCTTCGGAGAGCGCTGCGAAGGGCGGGCATTGCACCGTGGCGGCTGGTTGATCCGGCTTCGGCGCGGCGGCTGGGCCGGAGTGAACGCGCGGCTGTGGAGAGCGCGCTGCGCGGGTGGGCGAACGATGCGGGCGCGACACGCAGCGTGGCGCACGCGGGGCTGGAGGCGTTGATGGCGTGCGCAGCGCGGACGGTTGCGAGCCCGCTGCGTGTGCGGGCGTATGGGTTTGATGCGATTCAGGGGTGACGCTCAAAGGGGGGCACAATGGGGAAGAACTGTGGTCGTGGTGGTAAGGGTGCGCGCAACGAGCCTGCACCGATCGAGAAAACGCAGGGGATCGGGAAGATTGCGCTTGCGCCCGATGCGAAGCCGGCGGGCAAATCGAAGGCAAAGCCTGTCGCGTCGAAGGACACGATCGATCAGGAGAACCCGCCACGGAACCCGGGGGAGCTGGCGAGGTTCCTGCGGGAGCGGCTGGGGATAACGGTGCCGGGGAGCGCGGGGGACGGGTGTTCGCCCCTGGCGTATCTGTCGCACACGTTCTTTGAGGGGCGGCGGTTTGTGTCGGCGGATGTTGCGGAGGATGATCGCGACGCGGCGGACTGCGTGGTGTGGGCGAACCGTGGGGGCGGGAAGACGTTCCTGGGCGCGGTGGCGACGATGCTGGACCTGATCTTCAAGAAGGGGATTCAGGTGCGGATCCTCGGCGGATCGCTCGAACAGAGCAAGCGGATGCAGGAGCACCTGTCGCGCCTGTTTGAGCACGAGGCGGCGGCAGAACTGCTCAAGCCCGGCCGGTTTGGGCGTGGCGCGCGGAGCATCTCGCTGCGGAACGGGTCGCGCGCGGAGGTGCTGGCGGCATCGGAGACATCGGTCCGTGGCGTGCGCGTGCAGAAGGTGCGGTGCGATGAGGTGGAGCTGTTCGATGCCGCGCTGTGGCGGGCGGTGCAGCTCACGACAAGGTCGCTGAAGGTCAAGGGGCCGTGGGGCGAGTCGGTGTGCGGGAGCATCGAGGCGCTGTCCACGATGCACCTGCCGTACGGGATCATGTGGGACCTTGTGGGCGCGGGGGTCGGCGGCACGGGGGAATCTCCGGCGGCCGCGCCCAAGCGGAGGGTGTTCCGGTGGGGGCTGGCGGATGTGCTGGAGTCGTGCGGGAATGAGCACGCGTGCACAGCGTGCAACCTGTTTGAGGATTGCCGCGGCAGGGCGAAGGCGATCGCGCCGGAGCAGGGAGGTCATGTGCGCATCGTCGATGCACAGATGCAGAAGCGGCGGGTGGATGTCGCGACGTGGCGAAGCGAGATGCTGTGTCTTGAGCCGCGGACGCATGACCTGGTGTACGCGGAGTTTGATCCGCGTCTGCACGTGCTCGGGCTTGCGGGAGAGGATGGTGACGGGGAGGGCGAGGGGGACACCTACATCGCGGGGATGGACTTCGGGTTCCGGGCGGAGACGGCGATCCTCGTCGCGCGGCTGCGGGCGGATGGGACGGTGGTGGTGGAGCACGAGTTGATCGCGAAGCAGCGTGTGCTGCGTCGGCACGTGGAGGCCCTGGAGGCGTTGATGCGGCCGCGGGGCGGGCTTGGCGCGCTGGAGTGGCTGGCGGCGGATCCGGCGGGCAACGCGCGGAACGAGCAGAGCGGGAAGGCAAACATCCAGATCCTTCGCGATGCGGGGGTCGCAGCGCGGAGCCGCAGGCAGGACGTTGAGAAGGGGATTGCGCAGGTTCGGGCGCGGCTCGCGCCGGCGACGGGCCCGGCGCGACTGTTCGTGCATGCGCGGTGCACGCGGCTGATCGAGTGTCTGCGGCGGTATCACTTCAAGCCGGGGGATGGGCGGTCGCAGGTCCCGGCGAAGGGGGAGTTCGATCACGCGTGCGATGCGCTGCGGTACATGGTGGGGATGCTGGATGCGGGGCACGAGGTGAAGGTGACGACGTGGTGAGAGTCGAGGGAGCGGGTTTGCTAGACTTGGGCATGACAAGGCGCGAGGACTATGAGTTGCCGCTGACGGAGCGCGGCGGGATGCCGGAGGAATCGGCGGATGAGCGGCTGATCCGGACGCTGGTCGATACGTTCTATGAATCGGTGCGCGGGGATGCGTTGCTGGGGCCGATCTTCGCGGCGAACGTGGAGGACTGGTCGGTGCACCTGCCGAAGATGTACGACTTCTGGTCGTCGATGGTACTGAGGTCGGGGCGGTACAGCGGGCGGCCGATCCAGGCGCATCTGAGGCTGGAGGGGCTGACGGCAGAGCACTTTGAGCGGTGGCTGGGGTTATGGCGCAAGACGGTGGAGGCGGTGGTGCCGGCGGAGCCGCCATCGGCCCGGGCGGCGTTCATCAACGCGGCGGAGCGGATGGCGATGAACATGCGGGGGGCGATCATCGGGGACTGAGGCGATTGTCCGGCCAGGATCGGGGCTCACGGGGCGGTGTGGGGGATGTTATCGCTGCATGAGAAATCGCTCGAAGTTTTGTCACACAGCCGCGCTGCCGTCGCTCGGTGGGGTGGTACATTGTCAGAGAGGATTCCGTACGGCCCTGCGCGCCAGACCCTTGGAACGGGCGGCGCGTGTGGCCGCCCGCGAGGGTGTGGAACAAAGGAGAGAGCGATGCGAAGTGGAATGCTGCCGGCGGTGTGTGTTGGTGTGGTCGCGGGCCTTGCGGCGACATCGCGGGCGAGCATCATTGTCGGCGCGGGCGCGGGTTCCGATCCGCTGGTGCAGTTGCACTCGCCGCCGAGCCCGCCGACGACGTTCGCTGCGTATCCGCCGGGGTTCCTTGGCGGGGTGCGGGTCGCCGCGGGCGATATCAACGGAGATGGCATCCCGGACATCATCACGGGCGCGGGCTCGGGCGGATCGGGCGGGCATGTGAAGGTGTTTGACGGTGTGAGCGGGAGCGAGGTGCGATCGTTCTTTGCGTACGGCGGGTTTTCCGGCGGGGTGCATGTGGCATCGGGGGATGTGAACGGCGACGGGGTTCCGGACGTCATCACGGGTGCGGGCGCGGGCGCTGCGGGCGGACACGTGAAGGTGTTCGACGGTGCGACGGGCGCGCAGGTGCAGTCGTTCTTCTCGTTTGACGGCTTCAGCGGCGGCGTGCGCGTCGCATCGGGGGACATCAACGGCGACGGCCGCCCGGACATCATCACCGGTACCGGTGTGGGCGGCGGGCATGTCAAGGTGTTCAGCGGTCTGGATGGTTCGCTGTTGAACTCGTTCCTGCCGTATGACGCCGGCTTCCAGGGGGGCGTGTATGTCGCGGCGGGGGATGTGAACGGGGACGGGATCGTGGACATCGTCACGGGTGTGGGCGGGGATGATTCCTCGAGCGCGCTGTCGCATGTCAAGGTGTTTGACGGTCAATCCGGGGGCCTGCTGTCATCGTTCTTTGCCTATGGCGCCGCGCAGGGGGGCGTGCGGGTCGCCGTGGGGGACCTGGATGGTGACGGGATCGGCGAGATCGTGACCGGGGCGGGGCCGGGTGCGGGGCCGCATGTGAAGGTCTTTGACTTCACGGGCGCGGAGCGGGAGAGCTTCTTCGCGTTCAGCCCAAGTTTCACGGGCGGCGTGTATGTCGCGGCGGTGCCCGCGCCGGGCATGGCGCTGCCGGCGTTGTGCCTGCTGGCGATTGCCCGCCGCAAGCGTCGGTGAACGGGAATGGCGCAGCCCGGGGCTTCATGCTGCGAGGGCGGCGCGGAGGGCATCGAGGATGCGGGTGTTGGAGGGGGCATCTTTGACGCTGATGCGGATGGCGCGGTCGCTGAGGCTGGGGCTGATGGTGGCGCAGTGGCGGATGAAGACTCCGGCTTTGCGGCAGCGTTCGATGATGGGCGTTGCGGAGGAGAGCGGACCAGTCTCGGGGAGCAGGCAGAGGATGCAGTTGATGTCGCCCTCGTGGATGTGCCAGGGCGCGAGCGTGCGGAGCTGCGCGGCGAGGTGGCGGCGGAGGTCGTGGGTCTGGGCGTATCGCGCGGCGTAGTACACGGGATCGGCCAGGGCGCGGATGGCGGCGATCTGGGCGGGGAGGCTGACCGACCACGGGGGCGTGATGCGACGGAGTTCGGCGGCGAGGTGTGCGGGACCGGTGAGATAGGCCGCGCGTGCGCCGCTGAGCGCGTAGCCCTTGGAGAGGGACTTGCAGACGACGGTGTTGGCGCTGGCAGCGGCGAATCGCTCCATGGATTCGGCACTTCCGACGTACTCGATGTAGGCTTCATCGATCCAGAGGCGCGTGCGCGGATGGGCTGCGCGGGCGAGGGATTCGAGCTCGGTGCGGGGGATGTGGATGCCGGTGGGGTTGTTGGGGTTGACGATCGCGATGAGGTCGTAGTCGCCGGAGGCGAGGGCAGCGCGGAGCTTCTCGTGCGGGACGGAGAAGTTGTTGGCGGCGGTGAGGGGGAGTCGATCCACGCGGCAGCCGATGACCCGCTCGAAGATGTGCTCGTACTCGGCGTACATGGGGTCGAGGATGAGGATGCGCGAGGCGGGGGTGAGCCAGTGGCGCATGGCGAGGAAGATGAGGGAGCTGGAGCCTGCGCCGACGACGATTGACGATTCGGGGATGTTGCGGGCGGCACTGAGGGCGCGGACGAGGCCGTCGGCGTGGGTGGGCGGGGAGGTGGCGAGGATCCAGGGAAGGTGCTCGTGCAGGGCTTCCATCACGCCGGGGGCGGGGGGGAACCAGGCGTCGAGGACATCGGCGCTGATAATGCTGTGGCGGCGGGAGATGTTGTCGAAGGAGGAGCCGATCGCGGCGAAGAACGCGCCGCCGTGATCACAGGGGGCCTTCTGGGTGGCCCGGCACTCCGTGCCGGGTGGGTGCGCTGCCGCGCGGCGGGCGAGGGCTGATTCGATGCGTGCCAGGACATCGGGCAGGCCGATGGAGGCGCGCTCGATGTCCTCGACGCTGGCGACCATGACCTGGTACTGGCATGCGCCGGAGGTGAAGGCGATGCCGGTGTGCTTGAGGCCGACCCGGGCGTAGAGGGGGGCGACCTCGCTGCGGCCCATGACGATGACGTTGCGGCCGCCGGCGTCGCGGATGGCGTGGAGGCCGGCGCGCATGAGCATGAGCGCGGCGGGGCCGCGGCGGTGCTCGCGGGCGACGGTGAGGATGCGGACTTCCCACAGGCCGTCATCGAACTGCGCGGGGATGTCCGCGCGCTTGAGGTATTTTTCGATCGAGTAGCTGGGCGCGGTGGGGGGCGTGAGGCTGATGAAGCCGATCATGCGGCCATCGCTCTCGGCGATGAGGTACTGGTTGTGGGCATCGAGCGCATCGCTGAGGCGGCGCTGCTCGTTGATGGGGTGCTGGCCGAGTTCGACGGCGTAGACGTCGTGGCGCATCGCGTAGATGGCATCGCGGTCGGCGGGGAGTTCGGGGCGGATGGTGATGCGTGTGGAGGTGCGCTCGCGGGCGTGCATGGGGAAGTGCTCCTTGTGCGGCCGCGGCAGGGTCCGTGGGCGTGGTCGCGTATGTTTGTTAGTATAAACAAACATCTGGTTTCAAGGCGCGTGGTGGATTCGCGGTGGAAAGCTGGTGGCCGGAACGGCGGTAGTTTCCACAAGCCATTGATGCAAATGGAGTTATGCGAAGTCGCGCGGGCGTGTCAAGGTTCGAGCGGGGCGGAGCCGGCGTCGTACGCCCCGAGCTGCATCATGCTGCGCTCGAAGGTGAGCGGGGAGCTGATGCGGAAGATGGCATCGCGGGCTCGGCACTGCCACGCGCTGGGGCGCTGGCCCCACCAGCCGAGGAAGCGGGACTGGCGGACGATGCTGGCGGTTCGGCGGTAGCGGGCGCGCTGATAGCGGGAAAGTGCCTGTGAGATCGCCGCGGCGGCGGGCGCGGGGCCGATGTCGTGCAGGCAGCGGGCGAGGATGACGGCATCTTCGATGGCGGTGCATCCGCCTTGGCCGAGGTTGGGGGTCATGGGGTGGGCGGCATCGCCGAGGAGGGCGGCGCGGCCGCGGAACCAGGGGAGGCGTGGGGGCCTGTCGAAGAGATCGTGGCGGACGATGTGCGCGGGGTCGGTGGCGCGGATGAGCGCTTCGACCGGTTCGCACCATTGCTGAGGCGCGCCGCTGCCGAAGATGGCAAGGAGGTCGCGCTGGTGCTGCGGGTTGTGGGGATTGGTTCCGGGCGGAAGCGGCGGGGCATCGTGCGTGGCCCACCAGTAGATCTGGCCGCGGGGCAGGCAGGTGATGCCGAAGCGGGCGCGGATTCCCCAGACTTCCCAGATGCTTCCTTCGGGGAAGCTGGGGTGGGAGAGAGTGACGAGGCCGCGGTAGGCGGTCTGGCCGGCGGGCCGCGGGGGCGAGGTGTCGATCGTGTGTTCGCGGACGATGGAGCGGAGGCCATCGGCGCCGATGAGAAGGTCGCCGGATTCGGAGGAGCCGTTGTCGAAGTGGGCGGTGATGCGGTCGGAGGAATCGTGGATGCGGGTCAGGGTGTGGGCCCAACGGATGGAGGCGGGGTCGACGGCGGTGAGGAGTGCGTTGAGCAGCTCGGCGCGGTGGATCATGAGGAACTCGGCGCCGAGCTTGTGGCGGACGGCCTGCATGTTGGCGCGGGTGATGGTGTGGCCGGAGGCGGACTTGATGTGGGCATCGGTCGCGGCGAGGCCGCGGGAGCGGGCGGCGTGTGCGGCGCCGAGCCAGTCGAGCGCCTTCAGGGCGTTTGGCCACATGGAGATTCCCGCGCCGACTTCGGTTGGGTGCGGGGCGCGCTCGAAGACGAGGAAGTTGATGCTGAGCTTGCGCAGCGCGGCGGCCAGAGCGAGGCCGCCGATCCCGCCGCCGATGATGAGGATGCGCATGGGCGGAGCGTATTGCCCGCGGCGAGGGCTGGGCGGCGAGGAGGCGGCGGCGGGGAATGAAAGAGGGGCCCGTGTCGTTTGACACGGACCCCCTGTCGTTGTTCGTGGCTGACCCGGCAACATGCCGGGATCAACGACGATTAGGGAACACAGGCGCCGTTGGGTGTGGCGAACCAGACGGCGAGCCAGGCGAAGATGGCCTGGACGGGGGTGGATGCGCCGCCGTAGGTGCGGGCATCGTTATCAAGCGCGAACCAGTCGGCGAGGAAGCAGAAGATGTCGGAGACGGACTTCTCGCCATCCTGGCACCAGTCGGCATCGCAGAAGGCGGGGCCGCAGGATGCGCCATCGCAGGAAGCGGAGAAGGCATCGGCGGTTCCGCTCTGGAAGAGGCACGCGCCCAGGGGGAGAACCTGGCAGGTGTTGCTGATGCAGCAGGCGACGTTGAGGGCATCGCAGGTTGCCTGATTGCAGGCCGCGCCGTTGCCCTGATAGATGCCGCCGGCGGCGAGGCAGTCGGCCTCGGTCTGGATGGCGCAGGACCCGTTGAGGAGGCAGCACGCGCCGGTGGCGGGTCCGCCGGCATCGCCCATGATCATGATGTTGTCGAAGACGACGCCCTCATCGGAGTCGTTGGTGCAGGTGAGGGTGAGGGTGAGGACGCTGCCGGTGCCGGCAATGCTGGCGGTGAGAGTCTGGAAGATGTTGGAGAGGATGGTGGAGTTGTACACGACGAGGGGGTCGGGGAGGGTGAACATCGCACCGCCGGCGAGGGTGTAGGTCTGCTCGAGGGCTTCATCGGCGCGGAGGCTGAAGACGACCTGAGGAGTGCCGCCATCGATGGAGACGGAGAAGTCGTACTCATCGGGGGTGGTGCCGGCAGCTTCGAAGTCGCCCATCGCGGCGAGGTCGATGGAGATGGAGAGGTTGGTGCGACCGGCGATGTTGAAGGTCCACTCGGCGGTGCCGGCACCGGAGAGGTTGTCGTTGTTGAGCAGGTCGTTGATGCCGAACCAGGCATCGCGTTTGGTTTCATCGACGATGCCGATGCTGTCGGGCTCAAAGATGGAAAGGGAATCGTCGAGGAGGGTGAAGGGGGGCTCGCTGGCGGTGTAGAAGCGCTGGAGCGGGCCGAAGCCGTCGCCCGCGCTGCTGAAGGGGGGCATGGGGCTGAAGGTGAAGGTGAGGTTGTTGCCGACACCGACGCGGTTGACATCGAAGTCGTACTTGGCAACGAGGTTGCCGCCGGAGGCGGGGGTGCAGTTCACGGACTCGCAGACTGTGCCGCGGCCCATGAAGGCTCCGCCGAGAGCATCGCAACCTGGGCCATCGGTGATGATGCAGGACAGGTCCGTGAGGCAGCAGGCGCCGACGTTGGGGACGCAGATGAATGAGTCGCAGAAGCCGTCCTGGAGCCAGTTGCTGCCGCCCTGCGCGGAGCAGTCGGCCTCGGTGATCATCTCGACACAGGAGTCATCGGGGAGGCAGCAACGTCCGGTGGGCTGATCGCAGACGATGAAGTCGCACACGGAGTTCTCGCCGAACCACTGGCCGCCGGAGCCGGTGCACTGGGATTCGGTGAATCCGGGTCCGCAGAAGCCGTCGATGCAGCACGCACCGGTGGGGATGGGGCAGTTGGCGGTGCCGCAGGTGACGTTGTCGCCCTGGTATGTTCCGCCGAGGGAGGCGCAGACGGCCTGAGTGACAAAGGAGCAGTAGGGCGCATCGACGAGGCAGCACGCGCCCTGGGGGTCGCCGCCGCTGCCGGTCTGCACGGTGCCGTTGATGGTGAGGCTGGAGTTGCTGGTGTTGTCCTGGAAGCGGCAGGTGCCCCCTTCGGAGGTTGCGCCCCAGGCGTAGAAGCGGAGCTCGATGACGCCGGTTGCGCCGATGATGTCGGGGATGTCGAAGGTCCGCAGTGAGGCGGAGGTGGCGATGTCGTTGACGACCGCCAGCGAGGTGGCGAAGCCGTCGACGCTGGAGCGGACGGACATGTTCTGCGGGCCGGTGCTGGAGCGCTGCAGGTTGGCCGTGATGACATCGATGTTGGCGTTGAAGCCGCCGTTCACGATGAACGTGGCGGAGACGTAGTCGTTGTTCGCGATTGCGCCGGCCTCATCGACGGCGGTCCAGCCGCTCGAGTTGAAGCCGTTGGCCGCGCTGGTCCAGCTCAGGCCCAACCCGCGGCAGAGTTCGGGGCTGGAGACGTTGAAGTCGAGGATGGTGGTCGCCGTGGCGCAGATGCCGTTCTCGTTGTTGACATTGAACTGGACGATCTGGGCGTTGGCGGCGCCGGCGCAGAGGCCGATCATCGCCGCGCCGGTACAGAGAAGACGCTTGATGCTGAACATGCTGTGGACTCCTGTAAGGTTGAACGAAACGGATGAAGACTTGAATCGCGTGAGTGATGTGGAATGCGTTGTAGCGGAACGATGCTCGAAGTTGTCGCGAGAAGCACAAAGACTGGATGTAGCTCGCGTGAAGATCGCGCAGGGGTGCGAAGGTGCGTGTGGCTCGGCCTGCGCGCGGGGATGGCGCGGCGGGTGAAACTGGCGCGGGCGGCGCAGCGGGATTAGTCGATCAGCGCGTTGGGCATGCGCAGCGGCGAAGTGCTCGGGCCGAGCTGCCACCACCAGGTCTGTGAGGGTGAGGTGATGCGCGAGCGGCTGGGCGCAAACCACGAGGGGTCGGCGCTCTGCACGTTGCTCAGCGCCTCGACGTGGCCGTCGAACATTCCGGCGTTCATCTTCTCGGTGTGGCGGAGGGAGGTTTGCTTGAGGATGGCGCTTGGGCGCGTGCCATCGCGCAGGTAGTTCTCGCCGGAACCGCGGAAGGCGGGGCCGCGGGAGAGAAAGTTGCCCTGGGGCGTGCCGGAGAGGCCGGTGCCGTTGAGGTTGGTGGAGTAGTCAAAGCCGTTGAAGGCGGGGTCCCAGTAGCGGGCGCCCTCGAAGATCATGATCTTCTTTGAGGGAAGGAAACCGACGAGATCGATGCGGGGCGCGTAGCCGGATGGGAGGGCGATGGGCTCGCCGGAGGGGACGGACTCGACCGCGCGGCCGCCGATGGTGGAGGTGCCCGCGCGGTAGAGCTGGAAGAAGGCGGGGGTGAGGTAGCTGAGGGTGAAGGGCTGCTCGCCGGTTGCTTCGATGGGCAGGGGCGAGCCGCTGAAGCGGCGCGTGTACCGCAGCGTGTTGCTGGGGCACCGCATCTTGGTCATGCAGATCTCCTGGAACTTCTCGAGCTGCGTCGTCGGGAAGTTCATGGAGTCGCCGAGCAGAGGAGAGATGAAGTCCCAGTCCTGGCTCGGGGTGCTTGCGCCCTCGACATAGGGGCGGTTGTTGTGGAGGTCGGAGCCGGAGGTGTTGGGGCCGACGAGGAAGCCCTTGTGATCGGTTTCGTACGCGGCCTGGGAGAGAATGACGCCGCGGATGTGGGCGGCGCAGACGGTGGCGCGTGCGGCCTCTCGCGCGCCCTTCAGCGAGGGGAGGAGGAGGCCGACGAGCAGCGCGATGACGGCGATGACGACGAGGAGCTCGATGAGTGTGAAGGCGCGTCGGGGCATCTGCTGGCAGCTCCTGCTGGGTGATCGCGCCGGGACAAATTTCAGCGCAAATGAATCAATCGACCCTAGCAGCAGGTGCGTGGTTTGACCGCGCGCGGATGATCAAGACTCCGTGAAGCGGGCGAATCTTCACATGTGGTTGATGCGAGCGTCAGGCTGTTCGGCGAGCGCTGATGGCGGTGGCGAGGGCCGCGAGGAGCTCTTCGGGCTCACTCATGCGGCCGGGGCCGGAGGTGCGGCAGGCCTGCCAGCCGTCGTTGGGGCCGATGAGCGTGAAGCCGTCGGCGCGGAGGGTGGCGAGGTTGCGCTGCGTTGCGGGCTGGGCCCACATCGCGGCGTTCATCGCGGGGGCGAGAAGAACGGGAGTCTTGGCGCGGTCGATGGCGGAAAGGATGAGCGTGACGGCGTCATCGGCGCGTCCGGTGGCGAGGCGCGCGAGGCAGTCCATCGTGCAGGGCGCAACGATCGCGGCATCGAGCGAGCGGGCGAGGGCGATGTGCTGCGGGTCGCTTGCGCCGCCTTCGCCGACATGCTCCCACGGGGAGGAATAGACCTGCTTGCCGGAAAGGGATGCGAAGGTGAGAGGCGTGACGAACCTCGTTGCGCCATCGGTCATGGCGACGGTGACATCCGCGCCGCTCTGGACGAGCCGGCTGACGAGCGTGCAGACTTTGTACGCGGCGATGCCGCCGGAGACGCCGACGAGCACACGCTTGGATGTGAAGGCGTCGTTCACGGGAGGGACTCTTCCCGGCTCGCTCCGCTGAGGGAGCGGGGGACGGTCTTATCCGTTCTTGTAGCCGGGCATGATCTTCTGCAGGTCGCCGGAGGTGGCGGTGTCGAACTCGAGCCCGAGCTTGCCCTGCATGATCTCTTCCATGACGATCTCGAGATCGGAGCGGCCCATGCGGTCAACCATGGGGCGCGCGCCCTCCATGATCTGGACCAGGCGGCGCTGGATGAGGGAGCACAGCTTGAACCGGCCGCCGTACTTGTTGACGATGGCATCGCTCTTGAGCGCTTCGATCATGGGACGGGGTGCTCCTGAGGAGGCGTGGGCGAAAATGGGCGCGGGCCCGGTGGCCTGGGGGGAGGGGAGAGGCACGCCGGGGCGCAGAGGAGAGGATAGGAGGGAGGGAGCCCCCGGGACAAGGCGGGGGGGGCCGGCCGCGGGCGGGAAGATGTAAACCAGAAGGCCCGCACTTTACAAGTTGATGCAAAGGTGTCCATCGCTGGCTGACACCTGTGCCCGCTTGAGGTCGCGCCATGGCATATGATCGCTTTCTGTTTGGAGCGGAATCCGTCTTTGCAAGGCCGCGGCGGGGATCTGCCGATCCGTATGGGGGCTTGTTTCGTATGGATGGTTGCCGGTATGCTGCGGGTGTCTGGGTCAGAGGACACGCACGCGGAAGGTTGCTCCGGCGTGGGAATGGGGCGCGGTGACGTGGGTGTCGTTGGGGGTGGGGCGGCCGGCGGGGCGAACTGGGCCGGCGGGATTGGCAGAGCGACATGTTGTGGATGGATCGACTCGGGGCATGGCGCCATGGGTTGTCCGGGCTCCTTGGTATGAGCCCGACCCTGGGCGCATCGCGCTCGATATGCAGGGAACGCACACGGTGATGACGACCACTCGGCAATGGAGCTTCGGCGACCGCGTTGTTCATGCGCAGCGTCCGGAGTGGGGGACAGGGGTGATCTCGACGGCGGCGGCGGCGCAGCACGAGGGGCAGCCGTGCCAGATGCTGACGATCCGGTTTGATCGGGCGGGGCTCAAGACGCTGTCGACGGCGTTTGCGAACCTGTTGCCGGCGAACGAGGTGACCATCGCGCACGCGAACGCGGCGGCCGCGGCGCGGGAACGCGCGGAGACGGAGTCGGATCCGTTCGCGGCGGAGATGGCCTCGCAGAGCACCGAGCAGGTGAAGGACGCGCTGACCCGCGTGCCGGAAGCGGCGCGGGACCCGTTCATGTCGCTGGCGGCGCGGATGAAGGCGACGTTCGAGTTGTACCGGTATGGCAAGCAGGGCGGGGTTCTGCTGGATTGGGCGGCTGCGCAGACTGGGATGGCCGACCCGCTGTCGATGTTCAGCCGGCACGAGCTGGAGCAGTTATTCGACCGGTTCACGATGAACCGCGATCAGCACCTCAAGAAGCTTGCGCTGGATTTCAAGAAGCAGGATGCCGCGGGCTTGCAGCAGTTGCTGTCGAGCGCGCCTGTCGGGGCGCAACAGGCGTTGCGCCGGATGGACGCGTTTCGTTGAGTTCAGGCAACAGGCCGGAACTCCGGCATGTCCGTCAGGGCCCGCAACCGGGTCCAAGGTCTCATAGAAACGACCCCGTAACGCGGGGATGAACGCTCCGGCCGTTTCAGACGGCCGAGAACCCTGTTGGCATGGCTTGGCACGACTCGCCGCGGCCCTTGGGCGCGGGTGTTGTTGTGTGTTCCTGCGTCGCACGCACATTCAAACGCGTGCGGCACTCAACCACAGACAAGACCCCCCCCGTCCCCGCCCCGGAGCCCAAGACATGAACGAGCAGGACTTCACCGCAAAGCTCACCGACCTGATGCAGCAGCTCGATGGCCTTCCTGATCCGGCCAAGGAGCAGCTCCAGGCTCTCGCGCAGGACACCAAGGACCGGCACATCCGGATGAAGAAGACGGTGAACGAACTGCAGGAGGCTTTGGATTACCTGCGGCTGAGCGTAAAGTACCTGGTGTTCGATCTGGAAGCGACACGCCGCGAGAACCAGTACCTCCGCAAGATGCTCGAGAGCAAGAACAGCGGCGGTCAGGATCGCTCGCGCGATGATGTCGAGTAATCTGGTTCAGGCTCACGGTTTCGCATAGACGAGTCTCTGTTCCTCTCCTTCTCCGACACACACGCGGCGTCAGCTCCGCACACACACACACGCCTCCTCGGAGCTGCACGAACGCATCGCCGCCCTGCCACACACAGGGCCGGCACACGGACCCCTTTCCGAGCGCGGGCCGGTCGCAAGACCGGCCCGTGTTCGTTTTGCGTGGGAAGTCGGGGAAGCGGGGCTCAGGCGGCGCGGATGATGAGGAGGCGCTCGAGGATGGGCCGGATGCGCGCCGGGGCGAGGGAGAGCGCATCGCGGACGGTGCCGGGCGCGCCGAGGCGCAGGCCGACGAGGAAGAGCTTGGTGAATGCGGCGCCCAGCAGGAGCAGCTCGACGGCGGCCTGCGTGCTGATGGCCATGCGGGCCTGGACGGCCGCGCGGGCGGGATCTGTGAGCGACAGGAGCGCGGCGATCTCTCCGCCGATGCGGCTACCCAGCCCGCTGGTGACGAGAGCGAGGGATTGCAGCCACCCCTGCGCGAGGTGCTGTGCCGCCGCGGTGATCCCGGCGGCGATGATGGCGATCAGCCAGCAGCGCATGACCGCGCCGATGGCGTTTCGCGGCGGGATTCCGAGCTTGTGCATGCCGATGGTGTAGAGGCCGCCGATGCCCAGCAGCGTGGCGAGGGCCATGGCAAAGCCCGCGGTGTCGGTGTCGGGGTTGATGAGCGCGCCGAGCAGGACCGCGCCGATGGTAACAATCCCGCCGCCGATCATGATGACGGCCTGGAAGCGCCACAGGCCGCGGGACTGTGCCGCGGCGTTGGGGATGGCAAAGACGATGCGCCAGGTGCACGCGAGCGCGATGACCTGGATCGCGAAGACGGATTCGGCCCACTTGCCGGCCCAGATGAGACGCTCGAACGGGTCGGCGACGACCGCCAGACCGACAGTGGCGGGGGCGGCGAGGAGAGAGAGGGCACGTGCGGCGCGGACGGCGGCGGCCATCTGGCGCTTGGCGTTCTCCTTGATGGAAGAGAACGCGCCGAAGAGCACGAAGTGCACGGGATAGTTCAGGACGTTATCGAGCTGGAGCACGAGCTGGTAGGCGAAGAAGAACGCGCCGACGACGCGCGAGGGAGCGACCATGCCCAGAGCGAGGTAGGCTCCCTGGTTGACGGCGATGGCCGCGCCCATGGTGAGGATGAGCCAGCGACTGGCGCGAAAGAGGTCGGGCCATGCGCGGAGGTCGGGACGGTGGGTCCAGGGGCGCTCGCGCGCGGCGCGGTAGCCCATGACACCCTCGATGGCGGCGACCCCGAGCAGCGGGATGACAAAGCTGAGGGGACCGACGCCCGCGATCGCCAGGATGATGATGCCGAGGTTGCGCGTGAGGGCGGAGCAGATGCTGATGCGCGAGACGGAGTCGAACTTCAGACGCATCTGCAGGACGGCGGTGAAGACGGTGGCGGGGGTGGTGAGCGGGACGGAGAGCGCGATGATCCAGAGGATCCACGCGACCCGGTGGTCCTGGAAGTAGACCGAGGCGGGGATGGCGATGGCGGCGAGGAAAGCGCCGACGGCGAGGTTGCACGCCGCGGCCATCCAGAAGATGGGTCCGGCGATGCGTGGGAACTCGGCCTCGCCGCGCTGGGGGATGAGGAAGGTGACGCCGCCATCGCGGAAGGCCTGCGCGAAGGAGGCAAGGGCGAAGGCGGAGGCGTAGATGCCAAAATCGTCCTTGGAGAGGGCCAGGCCCAAGACGACAAAGGCGGCGAAGGCGATGCCTTTGCCGAGGACCACGTTGGTGAGCACCCAGAGGAGGCCCTTGGAAGTCTGGCGGGCGAGTCCGGGTTCGGGGAGGGGCGTGGTTGGTGCCGCGGAATCGGCAGGCGCGGCGAGGGTAGGGGAAGGATCGGACGGAGTAGGCATGTCTGGTGGAGATATCGGTTGGCGCGGGAGCGATGGGCGAGCGGACCCGGTTCGGGGTATACGCGGCGGGTGCGAAGGATGATCGTGTGGCGGGGGAAGTGACGATGAAGGGACCGGCCGGGCGGAGGGTGGGCCGGGCGCGGCACGCTAGACTGGGATGATGGAGCGAGGGGGAGGCGGGGAGAGACTCTGCGGCCATTCGGGAAGAACATGATGCGGACTGCGATTCGAGCCGTTGCAACAGTGCTGATGTGTCTGCCGCTCACGGCGTGCGTGGCGACGGGCGTGCAGATGGTGAACAAGACCGGCCGGACGCTGACGGTCGAGTACCTGAACCTGAAGAAGGATGGCACGCTGGCCGCGCCGTACTCAACGGCGGTGCTGGTGGATGGCGGTCAGCTCAAGCACCACCCGCCGATCGGGGATGGGTATGTCGGGGAGCGTGTGCGGCTGGTGGTCAGGGAGGCTCCGGATGTGCCGGGGCACTCGATCCTGCTGCACGTTCCGGAGAAGAAGACGCGGGACTTTGATATCGAGTACACCGCGGGCCGGTTGTTCATCCGCGAGTACAAGAAGGGGCGGGACGCATCGAAGACCGGCGAGCCGAACTGGGGCGAGTGAGGCGGGTGTGCGTGGGGGCAGGGTCAGCGGGTCTCGCCCAGCTGCTTGTAACGCTCGCGATATTTGCGCTCCAGGGCCTTGTGCTTGTCATCCATATCGACCGCGCGGCCGTCGATGAAGCATGCCTCGACGTTGGTCGCGATCTCGAGGATGTCGCCATCGGCGATGAAGAGCGTGGCGGACTTGCCGGTTTCGAGCGAGCCGTAGCGGTCGGCGATGCCGTAGATGCGGGCGGGGGAAAGGGTGATCGCGCGGAGCGCGGCCTCGTGTGACAGGCCGTACGCGACGGCGATGGCGGCGGCGTAGGGGAGGTTGCGCTCGTGCGCGGTGTCGTCGCCGTGGGCCATGGTCCAGGTGATGCCCGCGGCTTCGAGGCGCGCGGGGAGCGTGAAGGGCTCGTCGTACGCACCGTCGTTGCGGCGCGGGAAGCGGAAGGTCCCGCCGGAGAGGACAACGGGGACATCGTGCCGCTTGAGCAGCTCGGCGCAGGCGGGGGCATCGCGTCCGCCGATGATGACGCACTTCAGGTCGTGCTTGACGCAGAAGGAAACGGCCGCGCGGATCTGGTCGGCATCGTTCGCGGCGATGAGCAGGGGCCGTCGGGCGGCGCCCTCGGCAAAGAGAGGGCGCATGGCCTCGAAGCGGAGATCGGTGGGGAGCGTGGGCTCGGCGGCGCGGGCGGAGGCGTAGGACCGGGCGGCGGTGATGAACTCCTCGAGGATGCGGGCGTTGCGGTCGATATCGCGCTGCTGGTCGTCCTCGGACTGGTCCATCCACGGCGCGCTGATGGGACGGGAGAAGGGCCAGTTGATGACCATGCCCGCATCGGCATCGACCGTCATGTCCTCGTAGGTCCAGCCGTCGAGGCGCATGATGCCCGCGCGCCCGGGGATGAGACCGCCGGTGGGGAAGATCGCGGCGAGCAGCACGCCGTTAGAACGAGTGACGGGGAAGAGCGTGGAGTCGGGGTTGATGGCGACGATGGCGCGGACCTCGGGCGTGACCTGGCCGGTCTCGGACATGTCGAGTGTGGCGCGGACGGACTGGATCTCGGTCAGGCCGAGCTGGGAGTAGGGCGAGAACAGGCCGGGGTAGACGTGCTTGCCCGCGCCGTCGATGATGCGGACGGGCGTTGCGAAGCGCGGCAGGGGCTCCTTGCCGAGGCCCTCGATGCGCCCGTTCACGAAGTAGATCCAACCGCCCTCGATGGTCTCGCCGGAGATGGTGTGGATCGTGGCGTTCTGGATGACGATGGGCTCGCCCTGCGACGGCGCTTTGAGGCCGAGGTCCTGGGCGAGGGCGGGAGCCGCGAGCAGCACGGCGAGGAGAACAAAGAGGCCGCGGATGAACGCGGAGGGGATGGAGTTTGGATTCAGGACTTTGGATTGCGGATGACAGAGCATGGTTCGTTCACCTTGAAGCGGGCACATGGCCCGGGGATGTTTGATCGATTGGAGCTTCGGGTTCATTGCCCCAACTCCCTCGCACGCCCTCCCTCACGGTCGGGCTGCTGTCTGGGCCGGGCTGGTTACCACTTGAGTTCCTCTTCATCGCAGCCGCAGTCGCCCGAGCGGGAGAAGCGGGGATCGATGTTGCGTCGGAGCATGTCGAGGTAGCGTTCGCGGCGGAGCGCTGCGGCGTTGTCGAGTGAGCTGGCCAGGAACGAGCGGCGCGAGCCGGAGCGGTCGGCATCGGCGGCCTGGCGGAGCGCGCTGTTCCACGCAGCATCCTCGCGGAGTTCCTGCTCCTCGCCCGGCCCGCGGCGGCCGCCACCCGCGCTTTCGCCGCCACCGCCGCCACCCCCGCGAGACTCCTGCGCGAGGATCTTCTGGATGAGGCGTGCGCGTTCCTCGTGCACCCAGAGGCGGCGCTGCTGGTCCTGCTCCAGCGAGAAGAGGCACCGGCCATCGACATAGGTGGCCTCGCACCGGGAGAGGCTGGAGAGGGGCGGCCCGGACCAGATGGCCAGGTCCGCATCCTTGCCGGATTCGATGGTGCCGGTGCGGTGGTCGATGCCGAGCTGGATGGCGGGGTTGAGCGTGATGAACTTGAGGGCTTCTTCCGCGGGGATCGTGCCGCGGGAGTACTTGACGACCTTGCCGGCCTCGACGTTCATGCGGCGGGCGAGCTCATCGGAGTCGGAGTTGTACGAGACGTTGACGCCGACATCGTGCATGATGGGCCCGGCGTAGGGGATGGCGTCCTGGACTTCGACCTTGTACGCCCACCAGTCGGAGAAGAGCGATGCGCCGACGGACTGGTCGCGCACATCGTTCGCAACCTTGTAGCCCTCGAGGTTGTGCTGGAAAGTGCCGAGCTTGAAGCCGAAGTCCTTGGCGACGCGGCAGAGCATGAGGATCTCATCCTGCCGGTAGCTGTGGCAGTGGATGAGTCGCTTGCCTTCGAGGATCTCGGCGAGGGCTTCGAGTTCGAGGTCGCGCCGGATGAGATCGCCGAGCGATGCGCGGTCGCGGGCGTACTCCTTCGCGGCGGTGAAGCGATCGACGATGAGCGTCTCGACACCCATGCGCGACTGCGGGTAGCGGGTGCGGGCGCGCTCGCCGGAGTTGGACTGCTTGACATTTTCGCCGAGGGCGAACTTGATGCCGGGCTTCGCGCCCTCGACGTGCATGTCGTCGGGGTGGTCGCAGCCCCAGCGGATCTTGTTCGTCTGGCTCTGCCCGCCGATGGGGTTGGCCGAGCCGTGCAGGTTGTTCACGGCGGTGAGGCCGCCCGCAAGCTCGCGATACCAGTTGATGGCGTCGGGGTTGGTGACATCCTGGATGCGCACCTCGGAGGTCACGGCCTGGCCGGATTCGTTCACGCCGCGGCTGATGCCGGTGTGGGAGTGGCAGTCGATCAGGCCGGGGGTGATGTGCTTGCCGGTGACATCGAGTGTGCGCCACGCCGCGCTGGAGCGGGGCCCTGCGCGGTCCCAGTCGGCCTTGCTGCCGACAAAGCGGATCTGCCCGCCGCCGATGAGGATGACGCCGTTGTCGATCTTGAGCGGGCCGGTGGGGGCGGCGGTCCAGATGGTTGCGCCGGTGAGAAGGAGGTCCTCCTGCGCCGGCATGCCGATCGACCCGAACGGGCCGAAGGGGAGCGGCAGAGCTTCGGGGATGGCGGCGATGTCATCGGTCTCCGGCGTCTCGGGCACGCGCTTCATGATGAAGGGTGTGGGCTCGGCATCGCCTTCCTTCGATGTGCCGACGAGCCGCTCGGCCTTGTCGGTGCCGGGCGGGGCATCGGCGGGGGCGGGCTCGACCTTGGCGGAGATGGCGAGCTCGCCGGCGGAGCCGAACGGGCGGCCGTCAATGAGGAACGAGATCGAAGAGCCCTCGATCTTCAGTTGCTTGGCGGGGACATTCCGCGAGCCGATGCGGATGTAGGCGGAGTCGCGCTTGGCAAAGAGGGTGGGGGTGTTGCGG
>JAEYUO010000090.1 GCA_023432465.1 Planctomycetota bacterium
CCAAGGATCGCATCGAGCGGGTGGACCGCTTCAACGACGATCCTTCGGTGAGCGTGTTCCTGATCTCGCTCAAGGCGGGCGGGTCGATCGGAGCGGCGGGTGTTGAGCCCCACTTTGTGGCATCGAAAGCGGAGAACAAGGCAGGTTGGGCGGGTTCGGGGGCGGATGTCCCGGCCGCGGTGATGGAGATGCGGACGGTGTGCTCCTGTTCCTCGGGCATCTGGCACTGCTGGTCATCGCAGGCCTGGAAGTTGATGCCGACGGTCAGGGAGTGGTCGCCGATGGGGGCTTCGGGGGAGATGTTGAGGCGGAGGTAGCCCACTGCGCGGCCGGAGAAGAGGGGAACGGTCAGAGGGATGCCGCTGCCATCGGGGTTGGCGACCTTGTCGGGGTGGGTCGGCGGATACTGAACGCCGTCGAGGGTGACCCAATCCGGGGCCTTGAGCAGAACGAACTCTGTGCGGATGGCGAGGGCATCGACATCCGGGGGGAGCTCGGTCTGGATGGAGGGCCAGGTGTGGAAGCCGTCGATGTGGGCGAGTTCCGCGGCGATGACGAGTCGCCCGCCTTGGGAAGCGGCTGCGTGCTGGGCGACGACCCGGGTCTTGACGGCGGGGTCGCTTTGGGCAAGCGCGGCGGGCACGAGGCCGAGGAAGAGGGCGGCGATGATCGAGATGAGCACGGTGAACGATGTTCGCATGGCGATGGTTTAACCCTTTGGGGGAGGGGGGGGTTGCTCGGGGAAGGGCCGGTGGCCGGGGTGGACCCCGATGATGTTAGGGTGAACCTGCGGAGCGCGGATCGGCCCGGAGGCCTCAAGGGGAGCGCGCGGATGGTCCGATACTTCCGAAAGGGTCGGAGGCACGCTCCGGCTGGTTGTCGTTGCGCTCCACCCGTCCGTACATCCACGTTCCGCTGAGCCTGCCGCATGGCTGATGTTCTTGATCAATCAGAGATTGATGCACTGCTTGCGGCGGTGGATTCGGGCGATGTGCAGGAGGAAGAGTCGAACGTTCAGATCTTCTCGCGCACGCGGCGGGATCTGGAGCACGTCGAGGTCCGGCCGTACGACTTCAAGCGACCCGAGCGCGTCAGCAAGGACCAGATGCGGGCGTTGCAGACGCTGCACGAGAGCTTTGCGCGGAACTTCGGCGCTGCGCTGTCGGGCTTCTTGCGGACGATCGTGGAGGTGAAGGTCGCCAACTGCGAGCAGATGACGTATGCGGAGTTCATCAGCAGCCTGCCGAACCCGACGAGCTTCAACCTGATCGAGGCCAAGCCGCTCGAGGGGCAGATGTGCCTTGAGATCTCGCCGCTGATTATCTATCCGATTATCGACCGCCTGCTGGGCGGGACGAACGCGGAGCTGTTCATTCCGCAGCGTCCGATGACGATGATCGAGACACGGCTGATCGGGAAGGTGACCTCTCGCGGGCTGGTGGCGATGGCCGAGGCGTGGGCGGGGATCAAGCCGCTGGAGTTCCAGATCGTCGCGACGGAGAGCAACCCGCAACTCGTGCAGATCGTGCCGCCCAACGAGGTGGTGGTGGTGATCGGCTTTGAGCTGAAGATGGCCAACCGCGCGGGCACGATGAACCTGTGCATCCCGTACAACGTGATCGAGCCGATCATGGAGGAACTGGCGAGCCAGTCGTGGTTCAACACGGCGCGGCTGGTGAAGAGCACGGAGATGCACGGACGCATCGCCCGGACGCTGAGCCAGGCTCCGGTGAGCGTGACGGGGCTGCTGGCGGAGACGACCATCACCATGCGCGACCTGATGGGGCTGTCGGTGGGGGATGTGGTGGTGACCGAGCGACCGGCGAACGGGCCAGTGGTGGTATCGGTAGGGGATCAGAAGCGGTTCCTCGCCCACATCGGTCAGTTCAAGGGGCAGCGGGCGCTGCGGGTGATCCGGCCTATCCAGGCGACGGACCGGGTCTGAGGTCGCACGCGACTTGGGCACCCTAAAAAGGGCACATCCTTCTCCAGGGTTCGAGGCGGACAGGGGATCGAACAGACTGCGGCGCGCGGTGAGTTTGGCGGGAGAACCGGCAGCGGATTGACCCATCCGGGCGGTGCTCCGTACTATCACCGGACATTTTGGTTTCGCACGCAGTGACTTTTTGGAAGCGAATGGCATGAAGATGGTTCTCAGCCATGGCTGGTGAGGCGCCCGTGATTTCCGCGGCCGGGATTTTCCCGTACGCAGTGCACGGCGCTTCGGCATGCTCGCCCTTGGGCGGGCCAGCGCACTCCGAACCGGAGGTGGCGATGGCCTGACCCGGAGCGACGAGCTTCCGGCGGCAGCGCGTCTCAACCACGGTTGAGGCGTTTGGCCGCGGCCAAGAGGGGCCACGAGCGTGCGGTACGTTCGTGGTCTTTGTGTTTTTGCGGACAATCAGACAACTCGACAACTTCACACGGCAGGCAGAACGAGCATGAGCACAATCGGAATGAACACCCAGGAAATGATGCGGATCCTCGACTCGATCGCGAGGGACCGGAAGATCGACAAGACGATGCTCGTGCGCGATCTGGAGCAGGCGATGGTGTCGGCCGCACGGAAGCACTTCAACACGTTGGATGCAGATGAGTTTTCGTGCACGCTTGATGCAGTGACGGGTCAGCTCAAGCTGTTCCGCCATGGCGAGCCGCTGGAGATGAGCCCGCAGGAGTTGGGCCGGATCGCGGCGCAGACGTTCAAGCAGGTGATGATCCAGCGATTCCGCGATGATGAACGGCAGAGCGTCTTCGAGGAGTTTTCCAAGCGCGTGGGCGAGATCGCCACGGGCACGGTGCAGCGGTACGAGGGCGGATCGCTGGTGGTGACGATCGACCGCGCGGAGGCGTTCATGCCCCGGAGCGAGCAGATCCCCGGCGAGCAGTTCCAGCCGGGTGACCGGGTGCGGTGCCTGATCCTGGACGTCCGCGATGTGGGGAACCAGGTGAAGATCGTGCTGAGCCGGTCGCACCCGGACTTCATCAAGCGGCTGTTCGAGGTCGAGGTTCCCGAGGTTGCCGAGCGCATCATTGATATCAAGGCGATGGCGCGCGAGGCGGGGTATCGGACGAAGATCGCGGTGTCGAGCGTTGACTCGAAGGTCGATGCGGTCGGCGCGTGCGTGGGCGTTCGCGGCAGCCGAATCAAGAACATCGTGGATGAGCTCAACGGCGAGAAGATCGATATCGTGCGATGGAACGAGTCGAGCCAGATCCTGATCCAGAACGCGCTGAAACCGGCGGAGGTCGCCGAGATCTCGCTGTGCTTTGAGCTTGGCCGCGCGACGGTGGTGGTGCGCGACGACCAGTTGAGCCTTGCGATCGGCAAGCGCGGGCAGAACGTTCGGCTTGCGGCGCGGCTGACGGGGTGGGATGTGGACATCCTGACACCCGAAGAGTTCAACAAGGGCCTGGAGACTCTGCAGGAAACGCTGCTGACGGTCGAGGGCATCACGGAAGAGATGGTCGATCGCCTGGCCGCGCTGGGCATGATCAGCGTGTTTGATATTGAGGAAGTGGGCGCGGAGGTGCTGCAGACGGAGCTGGGTGTGAGCGACGAGCAGGGCGCGGCGATGGTCCGCGCGTGCGCGGAGCGTGCCAAGACCGTTGCGGAAGAGCAGCAGAAGGCCAAGGAAGAGGCGGAGAGGCGGCGTCAGGAGGATGTCGCGGCGACCGCGGGCCTTCTCAGCGGTCTGGGCGGCATTGGCGGAGATGCTGCCGGGGCCGGAGACGGGACGGCGGGGCCCGTGTCGGCAGAGGATGATGCCCGCGCGGCGGACATCCTCGGCGGGGCGTGAGTGTGAACGGAAGATCGCGACGGGTCGGGCCCGTCGCGCATGGCTTTGAAGTGAGTCGGGACGGGACTGGGCATTCGTGTAGGGCTGGAGAAGCAGTTGGCTAAGAAGCGGATTTCGGAAATCGCGAAAGAACTCGGCGTTCCGCCCAAGGCGGTCGTTGAGAAGTGCCTGGCCGAGGGCGTGCCCAGCGAGGGCGCCAACGGCGTGAAGGGCCACATGAGCACCGTTTCGGCGGGGCTCGAGGCCAGCATCCGCGAGTGGTTCAGCGCGGGCGCGGCGGCGAACGCCGTCGAGACCACTGGCCACGTGGATGTGGAGGCTCTGCGCGCTACTCCGAAGCGCACAAGCCGATCGCGTGCCAAGCCCAAGGCCCAGCGCGATGGCGGCGAATCCGAGGGTGGCGGCGTTGCGACGGTCGAGGCCGCGCCGCCCGCGGAGAAGACGCCGGTTGCCGGGCGTCGGGGCAAGGGTGCGGGGTCCGGGAGCGACTCTGAGGAATCGGAATCGAAGACGGACAGGCAGCATGAACGGGACGCGGAGCCGGGCGAGGTCGATGCGAAGACTGAAGAGCCCGTGCGTCACGCCGAGGCGGTTGCGAAGGCCGTCGAGCCGGATGCGGGCGCGGATGAGCCCCCCGCGCAGACCAAGGCGGTTCACCTTGAGAAGCCGGCCCAGCCGGCAGCCCCGGCGCATCGCCCGGGCCCGACGGTGAAGCCCGCGCCGATGAACGTGCCGGTTCGCCCGAAAGTGGTTTCGCCGGCCGGCCCGAAGCTGGAGATCAAGCAGCAGATCCGACTGTCGGGTCCGAAGGTTGTGCGCATCGAGGCGCCCGAGCCGGTTGAGAAGCCGCGGGCGCGTCGCGATGCGGGTGGCTATGAGGGAGGTCCGCCGCGGGCGGGCGCAGCGGGGGATGATGATGGCGGCCGGAGCCCGCGCCGCAACACGGCGCGGAAGAAGCCCGGCGGTCCGGCGGCGGGGTCGGATCCGGCACGTGGCGGGGTTCCCGCGCGGCGTCGCGGCAAGGCGGGCGAGGAGGCCGGTTCGGCGGGCGGCATGTGGCGCGAGCAGGACCTGATCGAGCGCGAGGCAAGGCTGTCGCGTGCGGGCGGGTTCCTCAAGGCGCGGCGTCAGCAGCTTCGCAGGCAGGAGCAGTCGCACCCGCACGAGCGATCGGCGAGCGCGGCGGAAACGGGCGGCCGGGTGACGATCACGGCTCCGTTCACGGTCAAGGACCTGTCGGCGGCGACGGGCGTGAAGGCGTCGGAGGTCATCAAGAAGCTGTTCCTGCAGGGCATCATGCTCACGGCCAACTCGGCGATGGACCCGACGATGGCGCAGGAAGTCATGCTGGAGTTCGATATCGAACTCGATGTGACCGAGGCCAAGACGGCAGAGCAGATCGTCTCGGATCAGTTCACCGACCGTCAGCCGGTCGATGTCCGCAGCCGCGGCCCGATCGTGACGATTCTCGGCCACGTCGACCACGGCAAGACGAGCCTGCTGGACAGGATCCGAAATGCGAATGTCGCCGAGGGCGAAGCGGGCGGCATCACGCAGGCGACCAGTGCGTTCCGCGTGCCGGTCAAGGTCGGCGGCGAGACGAAGAACATCGTGTTCCTGGATACGCCGGGCCATGAGGCGTTCACGGCGATGCGTGCCCGGGGCGCGGCGATCACGGACATCGTGGTGCTGGTGGTTTCGGGCCCTGAGGGCGTGATGCCGCAGACGATCGAGTCGATCAACCACGCGAAGGCGGCGGGTGTGCCAATCGTGGTTGCGCTCAACAAGATGGACCGGCCGGACGCGACCGAGGCGAAGGTGAATCAGACGCTGTCGCAGCTCGCCGAGGCGGGGCTGAACCCGCGTGAGTGGGGCGGCGATGTGGACATCATCCGCACGAGCGCGACGAAGGGCACGGGCATCGAGGAGCTCCTGGAGAACCTCGACTTTGCAGGTCAGGTGCTGGAGCTCAAGGCCGACTATGGCGGCCCGGCGCGCGGCACGGTGGTCGAGGCCAAGGTCGAAGAGGGCCGTGGCCCGACGGCGAATCTGATCGTTCAGGACGGCAACCTGCACGTGGGCGATTTCGTGGTGGTCGGTCGGGCCTTCGGGCGCGTCCGCGACATCATGGACGACACGGGCAAGCGGCTCAAGGAAGTCGGCCCGGGCACTCCGGTGCGGATCTCGGGCATCGACATGGTCCCGAACGCGGGCGACAAGTTCTACATCGTTGACACGCTCAAGCAGGCGCAGGAGGCCGCGGAGCAGCGTCGGGAGCGTGAGCGGGAGACGTCGCTGGCGCAGCCGAAGGTGACGCTCGACAGTCTTCTGACGCAGATGAAGGACCAGACGGTCAAGGAGATCCGCGTTGTCGTGAAGGCGGATGTGCAGGGCTCGGTCGATGTGCTCAAGCACGAGATCGAGCGGGTCGGCACGAGCGAGGTGAAGGTCCGCGTGCTGCACGCGGCGGTGGGCGGCATCAGCGAGAGCGATGTGCTGCTGGCGGATGCGTCTCGCGCGATCATCGTGGGCTTCAACGTCATCACGGTGGGCAAGGCGCGGCAGCTCGCCGAGGCCAAGGGCATCGAGATCCGCACGTACGACGTGATCTATGAGCTGACCGACGACATCCGCAAGGCGGCATCGGGGCTTCTGGAGCCGGAGATCAAGACCCAGATCATCGGCCACGCGGATGTCCGCGCGGTGTTCAAGATCTCCAAGGTCGGCACGATCGCGGGCTGCTTTGTCACCGACGGCGTGGTGGAGCGGGATGCGCTCATCCGCGTCACCCGCAACGGCATCGTCATCGAGAACGACCGCAAGCTGGAGCAGCTCAAGCGTGTCAAGGACGATGCGAAGGAGGTTCGCGCGGGTCTGGAGTGCGGCATGAAGATCGTCGGCTACGACGACATCAAGGAGGGCGATGTGCTGGAGTGCTACAAGAAGATCGAGATCAAGCGGACGCTGTGACCGGACGGTGAGGTGTGATTGGCGAAGTGTGTCAGGCAATTGTTCTGTGCCTGTCTCGCGACTTACGCTTTGCCGATGGCTTTCGCACAATGAAGATTGGCATTCTCCAGTTTGAAATGGAAGTCCCCGAGAGCCACTCGCTGAAGGACAAGCGGCGGGTGGTGAGGTCGATCAAGGACCGCTTGCACCGGGAGCACATGGTGAGCGTTGCCGAGGTCGGCACGCTGGAGATCTGGAACCTGGCGACGATGGGGATCGCGTGTGTTTCGTCGGATGGGGCGTACCTGAGCGGCGTGCTGGCGACGATCGTGGACAAGCTGAACGCGTGGCCGGACGCGAGGCTGGTGTCGTACTCGGCGGATGTGATCGACGCGACGCAGTCGCTGCCGGAGACCGATGAGACTGGAGCCCCACTCTGGACCGCCGACGAACGCCGCAACGCAGACGAAGCCGCGTGACGAAAGACCCATGAGCAAACGCCTCCAGCAAATCCAGGCGCCGCTGCTCCGGGCACTGCAGGACGAGATCGGCCGCGGCCTGAACGATCCTCGCGCCGGGGGGCTCATTACAGTGACCGGGGTGGATGTTTCGCCCGATCTCAAGAACGCGACGGTGCTCGTCTCGGTGTTGCCGGAGTCGAAGCAGAACCTGACGATGCACGCGCTGCGGGCGGCGTCGCGGCATCTGCGCCGGCGCGTGGGCGACCGGGTGGCGATGAATGAGGTACCGGAACTGACATTCAAGACCGACGAAACGATCAAGAAGCAGGCGGAGATCCTTACCGCGTTTGCGAAGATCCGGCAGGAACGGGCGGAGTCTGAATCGGCCGAGCCCGAAGCGGGCGGGGAACCGCTGGCAGAAGACGGCGGAGACCGAGCGTGAGCACGCAGGACATGCCCAAGGAACTCAGCTCGCTGCTCAAGCAACTCCGCGCGGAGTATCCTGGCGCGATCGAGGCGGCGGCGGAGCCCACGCCGATCGATGGCGCTGAACCTCTGCTGGGTCACTTTGTCCGATCATTCCTCGTGTGGGAGTGCACGTGCGCGAAGGCTGCGACCGCGATGGGGCGGATCGAGCAGTCGGTCGTGGACTTCAACGAGCTTCGGGTGTGCATGCCCGGGGAACTGATGCGGGTGATGGGGGAGCGGTATCCGCGGGTCGAGGAGCGTGCGCGCCGGCTGCGCACCGCGCTGAACGCGATCTATACGCGCGAGCACAAGGTCAGCCTGGAGCGGCTGGGCGAGATGTCCAAGCGCGAATCGCGGGAGTATTTGGAAACGCTGGACGGAACGCCGCGGTTTGTCGCGGCGCGGGTGGCCCTGCTGGGTCTTGCCGGGCACATGGCCCCAGTCGATGGACGGCTGCTGCGTCGGCTCGTGGAGCGGCACATCGTGGAGCCGGATGCGACGCCGGAGACGGCGGCGGCGCTGCTAGAGCGAAAGGTCCGCGCGGCGGAGATGCCCGAGTGTTACGCCCTGCTTCAGGCGTGGTCGGATGATGCGTCGCACGAGCACGCGGAAGCGTCGCGCGCGCCGGCGACAGGGGCCGCCGCGAAGTCCGATGGCCGCAAAGCCGGCGGAAAGCCCGGGGCGGCCAAGCCGCGCGGCAAGTCGACGGACACGAAGAAGTGAGCCGCTCGACTCGATCCGCGGCGGCGGTGAATCTGTTGGGAGGAGGCACCAGTGGCCGGCCATAACAAGTGGAGCAAGATCAGGCACCGCAAGGCGATCGTGGATTCGCGCCGGAGCAAGGTGTGGACCAAGTGCATCAAGCTGATCATGGTCGCGGCCAAACACGGCGGGATGGATCCGTCGATGAACCTCGCGCTGCGTTATGCGATCGATGAGGCGCGGTACGCGAACGTGCCGCGGGACACGATCGAGCGGGCGATCAAGAAGGGCGCGGGGGAACTCGGCCAGCAGGACTTTGAGAACGTGCGGTACGAGGGATATGGCCCGGGCGGGTTTGCGGTGGTGGTGGAGGCGCTGACGGACAACCGGACACGCACGGCGGGGGATGTGCGGCTGGCGTTCACGAAGGTCGGCGGAAACATGGGCGCGACGGGGTGCGTGAGCTACATGTTCGACACGAGGGGCGAGGTGTACATCAAGCCCGAGGGCGTGGATGCGGACAAGCTGATGGAGGACGCGATCGAGGCGGGGGCGCGGGATGTGGAGCCGCCGGAGAGCGGCGATGCGCCGTGGTGTGTTCTGACCGAACCCACGGACTTTGCGAGGGTGAAGGACGCGATCGAGCGGGCAGGGTACACGATTGAACAGGCATCGATCGTGCTTGCGCCGACGAACACGGTCGTGCTGACGGGGGAGACGGCGCAGCAGGCGATGAAGCTCGTCGACCTGCTGGAAGACAGCGACGATGTGCAGAAGGTGTATACGAACTTCGAGGTGCCTGAGGAAGAACTCGCGGCGGAGTGAGCGGCGAAGCTGATAGCTCAAAAGACAAGCCGGCCCCGCGTGGGGCCGGCTTGCGGTTTCGTGTGGCTCTGGAGTACCCGCGGTGCAGCGTGGGATCAGCGGCGACGGCGCACTGCGACCAAGCCGGCCAGACCCAGTAGCGAGAGTGTGCCGGGAGCGGGGATGGGCGAGGAGACGAGCAGGCGGTCGCGGACGGGGCTGGTGCCGTAGCTTTGGTCTGCGAGCCAGATGCGGCCGTCATCGCCGATATCGATGCCGGAGTAGCCTTCGGCGGAGCCGCGGGCGAAGCCGATCTCGGAGATGGTGATGTCGTCGATGAAGGACATCGTGGCTTCGTCGAGCACTCGGATGAGGGAGAATGCTCCGTTGTAGGACGTGACGTATGCGCGGCCGTCGAAGAAGGCGACATCGAACGCGCGGGGAACGGCAACGCTGTTGACAGTGGAGAGGTCGGGGGAGACGCGGTAGATCAGGCCGTCTGCGCGGCTGGCGACCCAGAGGTTGCCGCTGGAGTCGACTTCCACGCCGCGGAGCTCGCCGCCACCGACGGGCAGGGTGTAGCTTCCGCCGACACCGAAGCCGACATCGAGGACGACATTGGTGGGGTCGGTGACGTTGAAGCGCTGCACGAGGCCGCCGCCTTCGTAGGCGACATAGGCGTAGTAGTCGTTGCCGACACGGTGCACACCCATTCCGCCGACGTTGGGAGATCCGACATTCAGCACGTCAAAGGTTGTGCCCATGCTTGCATTGGTTGCGTGGATCTCCGATGCGGATGTGCCGGAAAGGCGATAGCCGACGAAGACGTTGCCGCGATCGTCGGTGGCGAGGGCCTTGGGCTGGCTGGTGCCAGGTCCGAGTTCATGGAGCTGGCCATAGGCGGGCTGACTATCGAAGCGTCGGACGGTACGGCCCGGGGGGTTGTTGGAAGTCTGAATGAACCCGGTGTAGATGGACGACTGCCCGGCCGTGTTCGCGAGCGCGATGGCTCGGAGCTGGGTGGTCTGCGTGCCAGTTGGGTTGTCGTGGGCGATTGTCCACGTGGGGGACACGCCGGCGACAGCCGAGGCCGAGACAGCAACAACGACCGCGCAGGCGGCTATGGCGGGAACACGAGGTGCGAACATGAAGGATCTCCCTCTCTCTAATCCGACGGCGTTTCCAGCGCGCTGCCGGGGGCACGGTCACGAGACAGGCCCGTCGGTGTCGGACGTAACCAAGATACCGCAAAGCGACCTTGCGTCAAGGGAAAATCCCACCTGGCTTTGGGAACTCGGTCTCCGCAACAAGTTTGCCGAGGCGGCTACTGCGAAGTGTCCCGCCTCAAGAGCCTCAGTACGGTCTCTGGGGCATTGTGGCTGGGGAGTGATCGGGTATCGATGCAGAGAAACGCCTTGAACTCGGCGGTGGTCAGCGATACGGCGTATGCGAGCAGATCGATTCGGCCTTCGCGTGAGCCGGGGATCACGCGTCCGCCACCGACCGTACGAGAGATGTCGCTGAGGCGGGCGGAGGCGAGTCGATCGCCGAGTCTGGAGACGAGGGCGGCGGGATCAAACCCCGCGGCGAGCGCGGCGGCAGGATCGATACCGATGGCGAGCGCGGGTTCGATGCGCGGGTTGGGCTCCCGCGGCGGCACGGCGTGGTCGGCGATGCGGATGCCCGCGTGTTCGGCCGCGGAAGCGAGGATGTCCAGCGCATCAGCGGAGAGCTCTGGGGGGAGCAGGGTCGAAAGGACGGGACGCGAACTGCGGAATCCGGTGCCGTGAACAAGCGTTGAGAGCTCGGCGATGAGCTCGATCGCAGCGGAGAGGGCTGCGAGGGCGCGGTCGGCGTGCGCGGGGGTAAGCAGGTGCTCGGGCGGGAGCCAGAGGTCCGCGCCGGAGAGGGCGAGTCCCTCGCGGCGAATGATGGCGGCGAGGTCGCGCCGGGCGGAGCGATCAAGCTCGCGCGGGCGCACGCCGGGCGCGGCGACGTTCAGGTGGACCGCATCGAAGCCGGCTGAGCGTGCCCAGGGGATCTGCTCGCGCGGGCCGGGTCCGGATGGGGCGGAGGGGAGGAGTCCGCACAGGGCGATGCTGAGCGGTGGGGTGAGCATGGGGCGGATTATTGGATCGGGGCGGGGCCGGGCGAGGAAGGAAATCGAAGGGGATGTTGGCAGCGAACGGGAACTACGATGGTGGCATGAGCACCTGGAAAGCGTTCTGCGAGACGGTCCACATCGTTGCGCTGGCGTTGTGGCTGGGGTTTGTGGTTGCGGCGGGGACATTCGCGGCGACGGTGTTCGGTGTCACCAAGTCGCTCGATCCACGGCTGCCGGGGTATGAGGCGTATGCGGGTGAGCATTACCTGATCGTGGGCGGGAAGATGGCCCAGACGGTGTTCTTCGTCGCCGATGTGGTGCAGTTTGCCTGTTCGCTGATCGTCGTGACGACGTTGATCGCGATCCTGAAGATGCGAGGGGCGGAATCCAAGCGAGCGGCGATGGTCATCCGGGCGTCGGCGGTGGTGGTGGCGATGGCGTGTGTGGCATCGCTGCTCGTCATCGTGAACCCGAAGCTCACCACGGCGACGCGGCTGTACTGGGAGGCGGCGAGGGCAGGGGATGCGGCAACCGTCGCGGTTCATAAGGCCATCGCGGCGGATACGCACCCCTATGCGTCCGCGTTGATGGTCACGACCGCAATCATGGTGCTGGTTGCGATCGTTTCGGCCGTGTGGAGCATCAGCAGGCCGGGAACACCCGGCCCAGGGGAGCCGCGGGAGCGACTGCCCGAGCGCGCGCTGCTGCGGGGTGCGAGGGCATGAGGAAGGGCGCGACGGCAAGGCAAGGGATGAACGAGGCAGAGATTCCCTTCGAGCTGCCCCGGGTGAGCGCGGCGGAGCGGAAGAGGGCGGGTGCGCTTTTGGATGAGCTTGCGCGGTATTACCCCGGTGCCCATTGTGAGCTTGAGTACCGCACTCCGCACGAGCTGCTTATCGCAACGATTCTGTCTGCGCAGGCAACGGATGTGGGGGTGAACAAGGCGACCCCAGCTCTGTTCAAGGCATTCCCGACTCCTGCGGACTATGCGAAGAGCACGCCCGAAGCGATTGAGCCGTACATCCGGACGATCGGGTTGTTCCGCAACAAGGCCAAGGCCGTGCATGCGGCGATGAAGGACATTGTGGAGCGATATCGCGGCGAGGTGCCGCGCACGATGGAGGAGTTGCTCACGCTCCGCGGCGTGGCACGCAAGACGGCCAACGTGGTCCTCGGGAACGCTTTCGGAATCAATGTCGGGTTTGTGGTCGATACCCACATCGAGCGACTTTCGAAGCGCTTCGGGCTCGCGCCGGCCGACGCGACGGTTCAGCAGGTCGAGCGGCGGCTGATGGCCCTGTTTCCGCGTGAACGCTGGTGCGAGGCATCGCACATGCTGATCTGGCACGGAAGACGGGCGTGCAAGGCTCGCGGCGCGGTGTGCGGCGAGCACCGCATCTGTGCGGAGTATGGCAGGTGTTGTGAACTCCGGGTATCGGCTGCCAGCAAGCCCAAACCCCCGGCGAACAAGGGCCGCGGTTCGAGGCAATAGCGTGCCGAGTCGGCCGTTGAACTGATAGCGGAGGGCAATCGGTTGGCGATGGAAGGACCCAGGCAGCCAGCACAGGGCAGTGCCGGACCGCAAGGCCCGGAAGTGACTGCATGGCTGAAGGCCGCTTCGGAGGGTGACGAGGGGGCGTGGCGGGCGATCGTGGATCTGTACGCCCGGCGTGTGTATGCGTTGGCAAAGTCGCGGCTGGGTCGGGGCCAGAGGTCGGGC
>JAEYUO010000097.1 GCA_023432465.1 Planctomycetota bacterium
GGGGAGGGCGATGGGGAGGCGGCGAGGCGGGGGCATGGGGGCGGATGGTATTGGTTTCGGAGGAACACTGAGGGAGCGGAGCAAGCGGAGGGCAGCAGAGAAGAGGGTGGGAGGTTGCCGGCGGAGCTCGGAGGGGCAACCACACGCCTATGATTCCACAGTTTTCAGGAATTCTTGAAAGTGGAGCGGGTGTGCGGCCCGCTCCGGGCGCTGGAAGGATGCGTGATGGCGACGATCGCGACAGAGGGTCTCGGAACGGCGGCGCGGCGGAGTGTTCGTGCGCGTGGCGGGGCGGGTGGTGGGGGGTTGGCGGGCGGGCGCGATCGGCGGCTGGATGCGATCCGCGAGAAGGTGGAGCGGCAGGAGCGGCTGACGCTTGAAGATGGCGACCTGCTGTACACGACGCCGGACATCTGGACGGTGTGCGAGCTTGCGGCGAAGGTGCGGAATCGGCTGCACGGCGCGCCGGGTGAGGGGGGCGTCGGGTACTACAACATCAACCGGCATCTGAACTACTCGAATGTGTGCGCGCTGTCGTGCAAGTTCTGCGAGTTTTATCGCAAGAAGGATGAGCCGGGGGCGTACACACGCGACATGGCGTATGTGCGGGAAGAGGTGCGCAAGGCGGTCGAGGGCGGGGCGACCGAGATGCACTCGGTGGGCGGGCTGCACCCGTACCTGCCGTGGAGCTATTACCCGGAGCTGGTCGCGACGATCCGCGATGAGGCGCGGCGGCTGGGGAGCGAGCTGCACGTGAAGGCGTTCACGGCGGTGGAGGTGGTGCACATGGCGAAGATCGCCAAGGTCTATCGCGGCGTGAATGACACGAGCGATGAGGGGCGGGCAGCGCGGCGCGAGGGCATCCGCTGGGTGCTGAGCGAACTGAAGAAGGCGGGGCTGGGGTCGCTGCCGGGGGGCGGCGCTGAAGTGTTCGACGACCGCGTCCACGATGAGGCGTTCAAGGGCAAGATCCGCTCGGATGTCTGGCTGGATGTCCACCGCGAGGCGCATGGGCTCGGGCTGAATACGAACGCGACGATTCTCTATGGGCACATCGAGCAGCGGCGCGAGCGGCTGGTGCACATGGAGATGCTGCGGGATGCGCAGGATGAAGCGCTGGCGATGTCGGATCTCGGAAGTGGGAAGTCGGATGGACCAATGTCGGATGGGGGATGTCGGACGTCGGATGTAAGGACATCAGACCCGAAACATCCCACATCTCACATTCCACATTTCACATTTGGTAAGTTTCAGACGATCATCCCGCTGCCGTTCTTCCCGGATGGCAGCGACCTCGAGCACCTGCCGGGGCCGACGGGGCTGGAGAACCTGCGGACGCTGGCGATCTCGCGGCTGATGCTCGACAACTTCCCGCACGTCAAGGCGTTCTGGATCATGCAGACGCTGCCGATGGCGCAGCTGATGCTGCTCAACGGCGCCGATGACATCGACGGGACCGTGGTGTGGTACGACATCACCAAGGTGCCGCAGGGATCGAAGGATGTGCCGACGCACCAGGAGGTGAACGTCTGGACGCTTCAGAAGGCGATCCGCGATGCGGGCTTCGAGCCCGTTGAGCGCGACACGCTGTACCGGCGAGTCGTGCGCGAGGGGAAGGGGTGGAGGGTGGGGGGGTGAGGTTGGATTTTGGATTGCGGATTTTGGATTGGGAATTGGGGGACCTGTGCGGTCAAGTTGCACGACGGTTCCAGCCACACTCAGGGCAGCCGGATGAGAAGTCGCCGAGCAGGTTGTAGCGGCAAGCGGGACAGAAGCCGCGATGCAGGCGGCGGCGCGTGAGGAGCGAGTGTGTGGCGCGGCGGGCGGCGAAGAGCAGCACAAACCACGCCGCGGTGTAGATGAGCGTGTTGATGATGAAGCCGGGCCAGATGATGCCGAGGGGGAGGGCGATGGTGCGCGGTTCGTCAGGGTGACCGAAGACCCAGTAGTCGGTGAACACGTTCATAAAAGCGCGTGTACGAGTTGGCAGCCCCTCGACAACGAGCCCGCGAAGCGCGAGTGTCGGCCACCCAAAGGCGGTGCTTGTGTATACGTAGCCAGGATCGGAGATGGGGATGGTCATCCAACTCACCGGCTCAAACTCAGGCAACTGCCGGTGAGTCTTGCTGGATTCATCACGCCACTTCTTGTACTGAATGGGGTCCTGCGACTCTACGGCGAAGACCGAGTATCCAGCGGAGTGTGAGTTGGCGCACCAGTAGATCACTCCCTGACGTGAAGCGAAGTGCCAGTTGTTCATCGCATGGGGGCCGACGTTTCTTTGGCTCGCCGCGATTACCCAGGCGATTACGATGGTGGAGACCGCGCCGAGGAACAGCGAGGCGGCTGCGAGCAGCGCGATGCGGCGGGGCATGGGGGCAGTGTAACGGATTGGGGGCTGCATTCGTCCGTCCTCCGGACGGGGCAGCGAATGGAAGCCGTGCACAGGGACTGAAGTCCCTGTCAGCCATCGGCGGCCCTCCGGGCCGAAGGCGGGAAGAGCACATCATGGAGTGGACACGGAGCTGCAGGTGAGTTCGTGTCGCTGACGAACCCGGGGCTTCGGCTCAGAGCCGCCTCAGCCCCGGCGTCGTGAGTTACTTGATGAGCAACTCTGCGATTTGCACGGCGTTGAGCGCTGCGCCCTTGAGGAGCTGGTCGCCGCAGATGAACAGGTCGAAGGCGATGCAGGGGACATCGTCCACGGAGCCCTTGCTCTTCGACATCGCGGCGAGGGTGTCGGGCGGAAGGCGTGAGGCGTCGGGGCGGATGCGGCCGACGAGGACATCATCCTTGCCGCTGGCCTTGAGAGGTGTGGGGAAACCGTTGGCGGCCCGGTCATCGACGATCTGCACGCCGGGGAACGCCGCGAGCGCAGCGCGGAGCTGGCGCACGGTTGCTTCCTTGCGCAGCGTGACGTTGACGCTCTCGGCGTGGGCGCGGCGGACGGGGACGCGGATGCAGGTGGCGGTGAGCGCTGCGCGCTGGGCCGCGGGAAGAGATTCTTCGGACCAGATCTTGCGGGTCTCGAGGATGACCTTGGTCTCTTCGACGTTGAGGCCGGTGAGGGGATCGATGGCGGTGTTGTGGCTGAAAAGGTTGAAGGCGTAGGGCTCGTGGAAGACCTTGGGTTTGGCGATGCCGCCGGCGAGGTCGGCGCGGGTCTGCTCTTCGAGTTCATCCATGCCCTTGGCGCCTGCGCCGGAGGCGGCCTGGTAGGTCGAGACGACCGCGCGCTCGACGCCAAAGGCGTTGCGCAGCGGGGTGAGCGCCATGAGCAGGATGATGGTTGAGCAGTTGGGGTTGGCGACGATCGCGGGGACGGGCTTGCTCGACCACTTCACGTTGAGTGTCTTGTTGGTGTGGTCGCTCAGCGCGGCGGGGTTCACCTCCGGCACAACGAGCGGGACGGCGGGATCCATGCGGAAGGCCGAGGAGTTGTCGACGATGACACAGTTGTGCTTCGCGGCGGCGGGGGCGATGTCGCGGGTGATCGACGAGCCCGCGGAGAAGAGAGCGATATCGACGCCCTTGAGGGCATCGCCCGTGAGCGCTTCGACGCGGATGTCGCGGCCTGCAAAGGGGAGCGTGGTGCCGGCGGAGCGCTCGGAGGCGAAGAGGCGGAGCGAGGCGTGGGGGAACTTGCGCTGCTCGAGGCAGGTGAGCATTTCGCGGCCGACTGCGCCGGTGGCCCCGGCGATGGCGATGTTGAGGTGGGTTTGCATGGATGGGCTTCGGGAATAGGTTCTATGGGACGTATAGGACGCATGGGTCCTATGAAAAAGAGACATGCTGGTGAGGGTGTACGCCGGAGATCAGAACGCGCGGGAGACGACCTGATCGGCCATGAGCATCAGCATGCGCTTGGGCGCGGAGTCGGGGAGCGGGTCGAGAGCGTGTTTGGCCTGCTCGACCAGTTCCTTGGCCTTGGTGCGGGCGAAGTCGATCGACCCGGTGCTGTTGAGGCGCGTGACGAGCTCCGCCGCGGCGTGGGAATCGAAGGCGGCCTGCTCGGAGAGGAGCGTGAGCGTGCGGCCGCGATCGGCCGCGGAGGCGGTGGTGAGGTGGTGGATGACGGGGAGCGTGAGCTTGCCGAGTTCGACATCGCGCTGCAGGGGCTTGCCGACGATGCGCTCGTTTCCGGTGAGGTCGAGCAGGTCATCCTGGATCTGGAAGGCGACGCCGAGGCGGAGGCCGAAATCCTCAAAGCGTGTGCAGAGCTCGGGCGATGCGCCTGATTGCCATGCGCCGAGCCGGCAGGCGGTGGCGATGAGGCTGGCAGTCTTGCGCCGGACGATCTCGTAGTACGTCGGCTGATCAATCGAGAGGTTGTCGCGGTGGTGGAGCTGGAGCAGCTCGCCGGCGCAGAGGGTCATGCCTGTCTGGCCGATGAGCAGGGCCGCGGCCTGAGAATCAAGCGAGGAGCAGAGGCGGTAGGCGGAGGAGAAGAGGTAGTCGCCGAGGATGACGGCGGCTTCGTTGCCGCGGAGGCGGTTGACGGTCGCTCCGCCGCGGCGGGCATCGGCGTCGTCGAGGACGTCATCGTGCACGAGCGTGGCCATGTGGATCATTTCGCACACGGCGGCGATGGAGAGGTGCGCGGGGAGGATGTGATCTTCGAGCGCGGTGACGGGGTTTACGGATGCAGTCCCGGAGACTTGGGCGGTGGCGGCAAGCCCGGAGAGGATGACCAGCACGGGGCGGAGCATCTTGCCGCGATAGGTTTCGATGTGCCGGACCAGTTGCTGGAGGGGCGGGAGGTCGGAGCGGAGGGCGCGGTCGAACTCGGTCTCGACGCGCTGGAGGGCGCGGCCGAGGACTTCCTGGACGGGGAGGAGGTCGGGGGGAATGGAGAGCGAGACCGGCATGGGGGAGGGTAGGAATGTCAGAGGTGGGATGTGAAAGGCAGGTCCTGAGTCCTTTGGTCCTGAGTCCTTTGGTCCTGGGTCCTCAAGGCGCGCGACTTTCAGGGTGACTAGCGCAGGACATCAGGACATCAGGACTCAGGACTGCACGTTACTTTTCCGACACGATGTAGCAGATGAAGGAGTCGCAGCAGTCGCCGTGTTCGGCGGGCTTGAAGATGCCGTTGCCGCCGCCCTTGCCGTCTTCGCCCTCCCAGTAGACGGTCACGCGGGAGAAGCCGGCATCGGTCAGGACATCGCGGATCTCGGGGAGCGACCAGTGCCGCCAGTCGTAGATGAACGCATCGGGGATGCGAGAGCCGTCGGGGAGCTTGAAGTGGATCTTGCAGATCATGTCGCCGGCGATGGGGTCGTACTGGGCGTGGTCCCAGATGTAGGTGTAGGAGTCGCGTCCGCCCTTGCGGCCGATGGGCCGGTGCTCCTTGCAGATGCGGGTGTTGTCGGATCCGCCGCAGGCGTCCATGAAGAAGACGCCATCGGGGCCGAGGCTGGCGCGGACCTTTCGGAAGTAGTCGAGCAGTGTGGCGCGGTCCTTGAAGCACCAGTACGAGAAGTTCATGGCGAGGACGGCATCGAACCCCTTGGGAGCCAGATGCGGAAGACGCGGCGGCTCGAGTACGTTGGCGCCGAGGATGTGCACGCGCTCCTGCTGCGCGGGCTTGAGCTTGGTCAGGTTGTGCCGGCGGCCCCACTCGACGGGCTCAGGGTCGATGTCGAGGCCGACGGCGATGTTGGCCGGGTTCCGACGGGCCCACTCGCAGCAGACGCCGAACGTGCCGCAGAAGTCCTCGCGGATGATCCGTGCCGGACGCTTGCGGACTTTGCGGAAGGTCTCGGAGACGAAGTCGACTTCGGCCTCGAAGCATTGCACCGCGCGCTGGTAGAGGTCGTAGCGGTCTGCCTTGGCTGCCTGGCCACGGAGGGCGGGGCGAGGGCCGGAGGCTTTGGCGCGGGCCGGGGACTTGGCATTGGGCTTGGCGTTCTTTGGCATAGGGCGGGGAGTGTACAGAGGTCGGTCGGCGGAGTTTGGCGCGCGGGCAGGGCCGGGTTTGGCCGCGGCCGAAAGGGGGGCCGGCGTCGGGCCGATGAACAGGGCGGGGGGAGGGTTCGTAAGGCAGGCAAGCCGCGGGTTACAGGACCTTGCGGGCCTAAACTGCCCCCCCACCCCCTGCCGAGCTTTGGGCTCGCGGGGCGAAGTCTGGTTGAGAGAAGGAGCATCCCGATGCGGCTTTCGATGGTTGGTACCGGCTATGTGGGCCTCGTGACCGGGGTGTGCCTGTCGAACACGGGCAACGATGTGACGTGCCTGGATACCGATGCCCGCAAGATCGAGATGCTCAAGGCCGGGGGTTGCCCGATTTATGAGCCGGGGCTGGTCGAGCTGATGGAGCGGAACGTTGCCGCGGGGCGGCTGAAGTTCTCAACGGATGTCTTCGCGGCCCACAAGGATGCGGACATGATCTTCATCTGTGTGGGCACGCCGAGCGACGAGCGCGGCCACACGGATTTGAAGTACATCCAGGGCGCGGCGGATGACATCGCCGATGTGCTGAAGAAGCTCGGGCCGGATCAGAAGCCGAAGGTGGTGGTGGTGAAGAGCACGGTGCCGGTGGGGACGACCTTCATGGTTCGCGACCGCATCCGTGAGCGGGTGGGGCCGAACATTCCCTTTGATGTCGCCGACAACCCTGAGTTCCTGAAAGAGGGCGCGGCGATCGAGGACTTCAACAAGCCCGACCGCGTGGTCGTGGGCGTGGAGAAGGACTGGGTCGGCGAGGCGATGCGGGATCTCTATGACCCGTTCGTGCGCAACGGGCATCCGATCTACGTGATGGATGTGCTGAGCGCGGAGATGGTGAAGTATGCCAGCAACAACTTTCTGGCGACGAAGATCAGCTTCATCAACGAGATGGCGAACCTGTGCGAGGCGTACGGCGCGGACATCAACCGTGTGCGCGAGGGGATGTGCTCGGACAAGCGGATCGGCCACCAGTTCCTGTACCCGGGGCTGGGGTACGGCGGGTCGTGCTTTCCCAAGGACACGCTGGCGTGCATCATGATGGGGGACAAGGCGGGCATCGAGGCGACGCTCAGCAAGAGCGTGCACGCGGTGAACCAGAAGCAGCGGGACCGCTTCTTTGAGAAGCTGCAGACGCACTTCAAGAACAGCGGCGGATTGCAGGGCAAGACGATCGGCTTCTGGGGGATTGCGTTCAAGCCGCGGACCGATGACATCCGCGAGGCGCCGGCTCTGACGCTGATGCGCAAGGCCGTGGGCTTTGGCGCGAAGGCGATCGGGTATGACCCGGTAGCGAACGAGAACGCGCGGAAGGAACTGGGCAACGCGGCGGAGATCGTCGAGGACATGTACGACGCGGTGAAGGATGCCGATGCGCTGGTGGTGTGCACGGATTGGGACGAGTTCAAGAGCCCGGACTTTGACCGCCTGCGCAAGACGATGAAGAGCCCGGTGATCTTCGACGGACGCAACCTGTACAAGCCGTCGGCGATGGCGGGGTTGGGGTTTGCGTACTACTCGGTGGGCAGGGCGGCGGCGAAGGCGAAGTGAGCGGAAGCGTCAGGTGAAAACCTAGCCCCGCTGATAGCGTTTGAACACGCGACGCAGCCGGGTGAGGTCGAGCGTGAAGCCGGGAACGGCCTCGCCGACATAGCGCTCGCCGGTCGGCTGGACCTCGATGTAGCGGCCGCGGAGCAGACGCAGGAACTTCATCGATGCGCTGTATGGATCCACAATCCAGTACTCCGCAATGCCGAAGCGCTCGTAATCCGCGAGTTTGGTTCGCTGGTCCATCGCGGCCGAGCTGGGCGAAAGCACTTCGAGGACCATGTCCGGCGGGAAGTCCACCAGTTGCAGCGCCTCATTGTATCGGCCCTTCAGGAAGATCAAGTCGGGCCTGTAAACGAGGTTGGGCGAGAGTCGCAAGTCAACTTCGGAGAGCACCAGGCCGGACTGATGCTCTTCGATGAAATCGCGGAGCTGGTACTCAATCTCTCCTCGGATGTCCTGATGCTCTGGTGTCGGGCTCGGCGACATCACGACGACTCCATCGATGAGTTCGTAGCGGAAGCCATCATCCTGTAGCGACAGGTACTCGTCGGCGTCCATACGGAGGCCGGCGAACTTCGCGAAGCGGCCGGGATCTTGCCGGGCGATGACCATTGGGGAAGTGTATCACACGATTGAGGAAGGTGCGAAGAGCGGCTCATGAGCCTGTTGACGTCGAGTAGACTGCCGGGATGCGACTCACGCCAACGGTCTTGGTCATCGCAGGGGCTTTCGCGGTGATCGCCGCCCTGTACTTAGGTGCAGCCGCATTGCATTCGGCACAGGGCGTCACCAGCGCTATCCGGAGCAATGCCCGCGATCTCTCTTCCATCTCAGACGAGGAGTCGGCGCGTCTCTGGCCACACGTCGCAGACATGTCCCGAGAAGAGCGAGAGCTATGGCTGCGGGGGGACTTTGCGGAACCGCTCCACGAGGACATGACCAAGTATGTCGCGTGACTGGCCGTCGGTCAGTCTGGGCTCGGATGTCTCATGGTTGCGATGGGCAGCGCAGAGGCTATTGGAAGGCGCCGTCGTAGCGCTAAAGTCTCGACGCCGTGAAGTCGTCCTCGATCATCCACTCCGATTGGCTCGCCTTCGTCCGCACGCTCGCGCCGGCGTCGATCGACTTTGTTTACGCGGACCCGCCGTTCAACACCGGCGATGTGCAGACTGATCGCGCGGGGTCGTATGAAGACCGCTTCCCGTCTACGGCCGCGTACATCGATTGGCTGCGCGAGCGGGTCGCGGCGACGATCCCCGCGATCAAGCCCACGGGGCTCATCGCGCTGCACGTCGATTGGCGGACGAGCCATCGCGTGCGGGTGATGCTGGATGAACTGTTGGGCGAGGATCGGTTTGTGAACCACCTCATCTGGTCGTATGGGCTCGGGGGTTCCTCGCCGCGGCGGTTTGCCCGCAAGCACGACGACATCCTGCTCTATTGCCTCGACCCGGAGCGATACTGGTTTGAACCGCCAATGGTGCCGGCAACGAGCCAGAAGATGAAGGGGCAGATGAAGAAGGCGACGGATGTGCTGGACATCCCCTCGATCAACAACATGGCGGCGGAACGGGTGGGCTATCCCACCCAGAAACCTCTTGCCCTGCTCGAACTGCTCGTCGGCGCGTGCTGCCCGCCGGGCGGGGTCGTGCTGGACCCCTGCTGCGGGAGCGGGACGACGCTGGTCGCGGCCAAGGGGCTTGGACGGCAGTGGCTTGGGTGCGACCTGAGGCCGGAAGCAGTCGAGCTTGCCCGCCAGAGACTCGCCGCGGAATGCGGCACGATGCGGCCATGACCGGGGGTACGATCCCGCAATGCTGCGTTGGCTCGGCCAGTGTTACGCCCGACGGATTGTAAACGTGAACGTCAACATTGTGTTGGCGGGCGTGCTCGCGTTGCCGCCGACATTGCTCGCCGTGTGGGTGGCGCACCGGCTCGGGGTGCCCCAGGGGTGGCGGATTTCGCTGATCACGTTCGTGACGGACATCACGGCCGATGTGGCGGTGTACTTCGTGCTGCACTGGCTGGCGAACCATTGGCCTGCGTTGCATGTGCTTCGGCGCGAAGAACCCGATGAGGCTCCCAAGCAGCGGCTGTCCTTCTTCAAGGATGCCACGCTCGTTCAGGTCGAGCGTGCCGCGCTCTCGCCGCTGTTGTACCTGCTGCTCCTGGGCACCCAGTACGTCCTCACACACCGCGGCATGCACCCCGTCCCCGCGACGGTGCTCGCCTTCGCAGTCGGCATCGGCACCACCCGCGTGATCCACACCGTGTGGATGTACAAGCAGGAGCGCAAAGCGCGACTCCAGTTCAAGCGTCTTGCCCGCAAGGCCAAGACCGAGCAGCGACTCAAGACCGGACCGGCGGGGCGGGTTCCCGCGGTCGAGTCGCAGGCCGATTCGTCAAGAGCAGTTGAAACTGTTCACCCCTTGTCGGGCGATGCGGCCGCGTCGGCTGGGCCGGATCGGCCGTAAGTCGCCAGCCGACGCTTGACCATGCCATACAGCGTGAGGTCCGCAAGTCGCGGCATGAGCGTGTTCACGGACATCCCGAAGCGCACGAAGTGCCCGGCGAAGCCCGTCCAGACTTCCGGCCGCGGCCTGCGCAGGCAGGCAACCGTTCGACTGGCGACAAAGTCGGCGGTCTGAGTGAACATGTCCGGCGAGTGCGCGATCATCGACCCGTTTGCCGAGAGCTTCTCGGCTGTTTCAAAGAACTCGGTTTTGGTGCTGATGGGGTGGATGGTCGAAACGGCGATCCCCTCCGGCCGCAGTTCAAGATTCAGGGAGCGACCGATGTGGTTCTGCGCGGCCTTGGTGGCGGAGTAGACGCTGAAGTAGGGCAGGAACATCTTGCCCAGGCACGAGGAGCAGATGAGTATGTGGCCGCGACGGCTCTCTCCCGGCTGGGGCGAGACCTTGCGCATGTGTTCGATCGCGGGGCGGATGGTGTTGAGGGTTCCGTAGAAGTTGACCTCAAACATCGCGCGGACTTCAGCATCCTGCATTTCCTGCACCGGCTTCTCCACGCCATAGCCCGCATTGGCATATACGGAGTAGAGCGAGCCGAACTCGGCGACGGTTGCATCGATCAGTGCTTTGCACTGTTCGGGCACGGCGACATCCATCTGAATGGCGATGGCGCGGCCACCGCCGGCGCGAATGCGGTTGACAAGGGCATCGAGCTTGTCGATGCGGCGTGCACCCAGGGCCACGGGCATGCCGGCGCGGGCACACGCCAGCGCGGTGGCAGCGCCGATGCCGGAGGAAGCGCCGGTGATGGCAATGGGCTTGTCGCGGAGATCGATGGCCATGGCGCAGAGGCTCCCTGACAAGAAGGCGTGTGGAGCGTGAATCGTATGCGGTCGGTTTCGCAGGCCCGGCGAGGCAGCGCCTATCGCCGTCGGAGGGAGAGCAGCCAGCCGAACTCTTCGATGCGGAGAACACTTGCCGCGGCGGCAAAGACCGCTCCGCCCGCCCCCGCGCCGACAGCCACACCGAGCAACTGTGTCCACCAGGTGGTTCGTGGCCCGAGCAGCCAGAGTGCTGCAAAGACCGCCGCGGCCATGACCGCGGTGGCGAGGGCGATGCGGGCCGCGCCCTGCACCACATCGCCATCCATGGGCAGGCGGCCGCCGATGCGATGCCTGAGCAGCACCATCAGGACCCCGCACTGCACGGTCGCGGTGATGCTCGTGGCCCAGGCAAGCCCGGCCTCGCGGAAGGGCCAGATGAGCACAACATTGAGCCCGATGTTCAGCAGCACCATCGCCATCGAGACGTACATGGGCGTGCGTGTATCGTGCTTGGCGTAGAAGGCGCGGGTGAGCACGTGATTGAGTGAGTATGCCCAGACCCCCGGGGCAAAGCCCAGAAGAACCGCCGCGGAGCGGACGGTGCCCTCGGCGGAGAAGCCGGTGTCTCCGTGTCCGTAGAGCACGGCGGTGAGATCGTGGCGGATGAGCACAAGCCCGATGCTCGCGGGGAGGCCAATCAGGAAGCTGAGTCGCAGGCCGCGGCGGAGTGTGGCCGCAAAGTCGGTGTCGTCGTGTGCGTGCCGGGCGAGCAGCGGGAAGATGGCGGTGGCGACGGCGATGCCGAAGACGCCGAGGGGAAACTGATAGAGCTGCTGCGTGTTGAAGAGGATGGCGTTGGAGGCCTTGTCGAGCGGGTATGCGTGCCCGAGGACTGTCGGGCCGATCCAGATGGGCCACATCGCGATAAGCATGTCGAGGAACGCGTTGACCTGGATCGTGCCCATGCCGATGGCGACGGGGATGAACCGTCCGAGCATGGCGCGGGCGAGCGGCCGGGCTTCGGCGGCATCGTTGGACCACCGCACGTGGGGCTGGAGTAGTTTGAAGAAGAACAGGAGCTGGGTGAGCCCGGAGAAAGTCGTTGCGCCGGCGAGGGCGAAGGCGGTGAATGCGCCGCCGGTCTCGCCGCGGATCATGAAGAAGAGGCCGACGGTGACGATGAACGCGTTGAGCACGAGCGGCCCGGAGCTGGCCCAGGCGAACTTCCCGTGCACCTGAAGCATGCCCGCGAGCACCGCGACGCCGCAGATGAGCGGCATGAACGGCAGCATCACCATGATGAGCTGCAGCGAGAGCTCTCGCTCCGGCGGGTGCGACATCAACAGAAGCAGCCCGAGCAGCACGAGCTCGATGATCACGGTCAGGCCACTCGTGACGATCCCCAGAACAATCAGCGTCAGGCGGGCGATGGCCCCCGCCCGGCTTGGCTCTCCCGGGGCGGCGGCTTGCTGGTCATGACGGAGCGCGTGCGTGTAGGTGGGGATGAACGCCGCGGAGAGGGCTCCCTCGCCGAACAGCCTCCGGAACATGTTGGGCGTCTGAAACGCCGCGGCAAATGCCGACCCGACCATCGTGTCGCCAAACACCCGCGCGATGATGACGTTGCGGGCCAGACCCGCCAGCCGTGACAGCAGCGTGACCCCCGAGACGGATCGGACGGCCCGTGCAAGGGGTGCGTGGTCCGCCGCATCGGCGGAAGGCCCGGGGGCAGTGCTCGGGGAGGGGGTATCCAAGGCCAGAATCATCGGTCAGCGGGCGGTCCGGGGGTCAAGCCCGGCTCCGCGACGTCGTTCGGCGATTCCTCGGTCCCATCCAACTCGCCCACCACCGTCGCCGAGAACACCTGGAAGCTCAGGAACGCCGCATAGACCAACAGCAGGCCCGCACCCTCAACCCGCGAGATGGCCTTGTTCGTCGTCCGGGACATGACCATCAGCGCGATGCACAGGCCGCCCATGACACAGATCGACAGGATTCCCCCCTCGGGCACCTCCAGGGGACTGATGGCGGAAGCCAGCCCGAAGATGCAGGCGATGTTGAAGATCGAGGAGCCGACGACATTCCCGACCGCGAGGTCCACATGTCCCTTGCGGACGGCGATGATCCCGGTGATGAGTTCCGGGAGCGTCGTGCCGATCGCCACGACCGTAAGCCCGATGATCGCCGGGCTCACGCCCAGGAGCGTGGCCGCGCCCGTCGCGCCATCGGCGGCAAGCCAACCGCCCACCCCGAGCATCGACAGCCCGGCGAGAAAGCCGACGATGCACGACAGCAAGGAACGCTGGAGGTCCTCCCCGTGCTTCTGGGTGACCTGCTCATCGAGCTGGGTCGTTCGGGGGTGGGTGCGGATGCCATCGCGGATGGTCAGCGAGGAATACACCAGAAACATGCCCACGAGCACGAGCCCCTCCCACCGGGCAAACCCGGGCGATCCGAAGAGCGCGAGGCCGAGCATCAGCGCCATCGCCAGGCCGACCACGGGCAACTCTCGTCGGATCACCGCATCCCCGACCGCCAGCGGACGAATCAGCGCGCAGATACCGAGGATCAGGCCGATGTTGCAGATGTTGGCGCCGACGAGATTGCCGAACACCATGTCGGTACGGCCCTTGACGGCGGAGATGGTGTTGAAGGCCAGCTCCGGGGCCGAAGTGCCCCACGAGACGACCGTCAGGCCGACCAGCAGTGGCGACACGCCAAGGCGCGAGGCAATCGCCACAGCCGCATCGACGAGCATCTTGCCGCCCACAAGGAGCAGTGCAAGCCCTCCGGCGAACATCCCGAGGTAGGCAAGCAGTGTCATGGCCGGAGAGATTACGCGCGTGGCGACTGACCGGCAGCGGGCTCTCCTCCCGGAAGCACCCGCGCGGCCACGACGGACATCGCTGCCGCGAGCGTTACTCCGGCCAGGTTCGCCACGAGGTCGTCGATCGCGGCCGTACGGTTCAGGCCCGGCATGGATTGCGAGTACTCGTCAATGCAGGCGTACGCCGCGGCGACGATCGTGCACAATGCGATCGATCGCAGTGTGCGCCACGGCCCGAAGAACTCGGCCGCCAGAAACAGGACGAGCCACCCGCCAAACGCCAGCATGTGCAGAATCAGGTCCGGCCTGTCGATCTGCGGAATCTCGACACGAAAGTTGGGGATGTGCGTGCCGATGAACAGCGCCACGGCGTACACGCCAAAGGCGATGCGTCGCGTCCGGCGCGTCATGCGTCTGCACTCACCGACGGAGATGATGCGGGCTCGCCTGTACTCCGCACGACAACCTGAGGAATCGGCGGCGTCGCACCGGATGACCCGCCATCGGCGCGGCGTTGCAGGAGCGTGTCCCAATCCGCGATGACGCGGTCGGCCAGGGCCTTGTAGTCCGCGGCCCCCGGGCAGGCCGGCGCATAGTCAAAGATCGTCTGGCCAAAGCTCGGGCACTCCGCCAGCTTGATGTTGCGTCGGATCGGCGGCTGCAGGATCCGTGCGGTGCGATACGGGACATCCTGCCCCGAGCTTCGCGCTTGCTCAAAGAAGCTTGCAAGATCGGCGACCACCTCGCGCGAGTGCGTCGTGCTGGTCTCGTGCATGCACAGGATGATCCCGGTCACGCGGAGCCGAGGATTGACCGACTTGCTCACCAGCGCGACCGTCTCGAGCAGCTTGCTCACCCCCTGAAGCGCCAGGAAGTGCGCCTGCATCGGGATGAACACTTCCCGGGCCGCGCCCAGCGCGTTGAGCGTGAGCAGGCCGAGCGACGGCGGACAGTCCATCAGCACAAACTCGAACTGCTCGCCGACAGTCTCCAGGAACCGGCGCAGGCGGGTCGTCCTGTCGGGCGAACAGGCAAGCTCCGTCTCCGCGGCGGCAAGGTCCGTCTCGGCAGGGAGGATCCACAGGTTCGGGCGGACTTGCTTCAGAGAGCCCGGTGCGACAGATGTCGGATCAAGCAGCACGTCATACACCGTGGGGCTGCGCTCGCCCTCCGCTTCGGCCGCGGGCTCGACCCCGAGGTGGAGCGTTGCGTGCGCCTGCGGATCAAGATCAATCAGCAGCGTCGGGCGTCCCGCGGCGGCGAGGCCCGCGGCGAGATTCACCGTGGTTGTGGTCTTTCCCACACCGCCCTTCTGGTTCAGCAGGGCAATGGTGCGAACCGGCCGCGGCGAGCCGGGAGACGACGTATGGGCGGCGGGGCTGGGCATCGCCGGGAGTATACGGAGGCGAGGGCACGCACCCTACGCCTATTCACGGCGTACGGCTCAGGCGGCCCGCGGGCCGGAGGCCTTCTCGGTACCCCCGGCTGCCACTGCCGGGCCCGGCGATTGGGCCGGCTTGGGCAACGATGCCGCCTCGGTCGAGCGTGCCGCGGCCGCATCCGCCACCTGCTGTTCCTGGTTTCGGCGGGCGATCTTGAAGGCCGTGACACCGATGAAAGCGACGAACACGAGCGTCAGGGCATAGGTGACGCGTGCCCGGCCCTCCGACAGGGCGATCCCCAGCACCGCGAAGCTCGATGCGATCCCGTAGATCGCGAAGACTGCGCCCTTCACACCCAGGGCTCGTTTGAGCATGTGGTGAAGGTGCTGGTCATCCGCATCGGAGATACTTTTGCCCGCGAGCTTGCGTCGCACAATCGCAAGGCTCGTATCGATGATGGGGATGAGATAGATGATGAGCCCGGCGAGCACCAGGTCGGTCCGGCCGGTGTCGCCCAGCGTGAGCACGATCACAATCGTGCAGAAGCCGAGCAGGAGCGAGCCCGCATCGCCAAGGAAGATGTTCGCGGGATTGAAGTTGTACGGCAGGAACCCCAGACAGGCTCCAAGCACGCCCAGGCACAGCACGATGCGCGCGCCATCCAGCACGCCGTCATCCGTCTGGGCCATCCCCAGCGCAATCACCAGCAGCCCGGCATTGGCGATGATCGTCACGCCGGAACACAGCCCGTCCAGTCCGTCGATGAGGTTGGAGGCGTTGCACGCGCCGAGCACGAAGATCGCGATGATCGCCGTGCCGACCCAGTAGACGATGTCGAACGACAGACTGCCGCCGCCCATCGGGAGGGGAATCGTGAACAGGACGGTCTCCAGCCCGCCGACCATGCTGGTGCCGAACCCAAGCGCCTTGGCCGCCGGAACAATCACGCCCGCCGCAACCCGAACGCCGATATCCATCGTCGCCAGCGCGGCCGCGGCGAAGAGCATCCCGGCGATCTTCGCGCGAGGGTGAATCCCCTTGACGTCATCCAGCAGCCCGCACGCCATGATCACGGTCATGCCGACCAGGATCCAGATCGAGAGCCCGCCGGGAAGCTGGAGCCCCTTTGCCACGTGGCCGGTGGTGTGAAACTCCACCAGGCCGTGCAGAGGGGTTGTATAGCTGAAGATGGCGGCAAACAGAATGCCCAGATACACCGCCACGCCGCCGAGGTATGGCGTCGGCGCCTTGTGGATTTTTCGCGCAACGGTCGGGCGGTCGATGACCCCGTAGGCGATCGCGACGCGACGCATCAGCGGTGTCACGAGCAGCGTCGTGACGAACGCCACCACGAACACGGCCATGTAGCCGTGGAAGAGCTCAAGGCGCGTCGGTCCGCCCTTGGTCACGCCCGATGCCTGAAGCAATGAGGCGAACTCGGTTGTCAGCGACTCCAGGCGATCACCCAGCGAACTGATCCGCGCGGCAATCTCCGGCGGCACGGATGCCGGCGCTTGCGTGAGAGGTTGGAGAAGCGTGGAGATCATCGCTGTTCACACCCGAGCCTACGCGGTGCCCGCCTCCGTGCGAGTGGTCGGCCGGATCACGATACTCTCGCGGAGCGCGGAGGCGATGTCCGTGATGGTTTGTTCAAGGGAGAATCTGGGACGAAAATCAATCGCCTCGCGCACACGCCGCAGATCAGGCTCGCGCTTGCGAAGGTCCTCAAAGCCCGCCGAGTAGGCGCGGTCATACGGGATCAACGCCTTGGAGGACCGCGAACCTGTTGCGGCGATCACCATGTCCGCCAGTTCATTGATGGAAATCGAACGGTCTGACCCGAGATTGAACACCCGTCCGTGGCAGCCCGCCGTACGGAGCAGCCTCGGCAATGCCGCCGAGACATCGCGCACATCGCAGAAGCACCGGGTCTGGCGGCCGTCGCCGTGGATGGGCAGATCGGTCCCGGCGAGCGCGGCGGCGATGAGGTTCGGCAGCACCATCCCATAGGAACCGACCTGCCGCGGGCCGACGGTGTTGAAGAACCGGGCGATCACCACCGGCATCCCGAGCTTCTCGTGATACGCGAGCGAAAGGTACTCGTCGATCGCCTTCGAGCACGCGTAGGACCAGCGCGAGCGGATGGTTGGGCCGTACACCACATCGTCATCTTCGGAGAACGGCGACCGCTCCGACTTGCCGTATACCTCGGAGCTCGAAGCGATGAGCGTCGGGGCGGGGCCGCCGCCCGGGCCGTGCGTGAGTGCAAATCGCAGAAGGTCCGCGGTGCCGTGGACGTTGGTCTCGATGCAGCGGATCGGATCATCGACGATCAGCCGCACGCCGACCGCGGCGGCAAGGTGGTAGATCTCGTCGAAGCGTTCGCCGGGGCCGAACGCCGAGAGCGCGCTCGACAAGTCGGCCTCGATGAACCGCAGTCCGGGGTGAACAGCCGGCAGGTTCTCTCGGCGACCCGTGGAGAGATCATCGATCACCGTGACCGAGGCGCCGCCAGCCAGAAGCAGGTCACACAGGTGCGATCCAATGAAACCCGACCCGCCCGTCACGAGCACGCGAGGGGCCTGCGTGGTCGGTGCGGTGGCGTGGGCTCCGGCAGGTCTGGCCGCGGCGTTGTCGGTGTCGGGGCTCACTTGGTTTGCGACTGATAGGCGTGCGTGGCCTGAATGTTCCGCTTGAAGTATCCGCCGGCAGAGGAGCGGACGGCGTTGACGATGACGCCGAGCATCTCGGCGTGAGTTTCGGAGAGCTGGGCGCGCAGCCGGTTGACCAGCCCACGCTTCTCGTTCATCGCCCGGACAACGAGCGCGACCGAATCAGCGCGATTCGCAATCGCCATGCCGTCACCCGACACGATCGCCGGCGGGACATCGATGATGACCCGGTCGTACTTCGTCGACGCCTCGCTGATCAAACGGCCCATGGCCTCGGACGAGAGCCGCTCGGGCACAGCGCGGTTGGCGAGCGTGCCAGCGGGCAGAATCGAGAGATTCTCCACGCCGGTCTGCTGCGCGGCCGCGTCGAGCGTGGCCTGGCCGGCGAGGATGTCGCCAAGTCCCGGGGACTCGGGCAGACCCAGTGCCTTGTGCACGGCGGGTCGGCGGAGGTTCGCATCGATGATGAGCACGCGCTCGCCCGAGCCGGCGCACGCAATGCCCAGGTTGCAGACAACGGTCGTTGCGCCGGATCCGGGCATCCCACCCATGACGACGAGTGAACGCCGGCCGCCCTGGTCCATCTTCTTGACGAGCGGATTGCGGATCAGGCGGAAGCTCTCGGTCACGACGCCACCGGGCGTATCGCGGAACGCCGTCTCGATCGCCTTGGGCCGCGAGGGGTCCTCGCTGACATCGGGGATCATCCCCAGGATGTTCAGCCGCGGGATGACCGCCAGGTCCGCGGGGCCGCGGACGCGCTGGTCCAGCAACTCGCGCAGCACCAGGATGCCGCCCGCCAGGCCCGTGAAGAGCACGATGCCCAGCGGAACAAGGATCTGAATCTTCGGGAACGACACACGATCAGGGGTCTGCGCCCAGCGCAGCACACGCACGCGGTCATACACGCGCGAGTTGGCGAGCTGATCCGCGTTCTTGATGGCGATCGACAGCTCGCCCTCCTCGCGGGCGAGCGTCTCCAGCTCGCTGTTGAACTGCCGGATCTTGACCAGCGACCGCACCACATCCTCCTTGCGGGTGTTGGCGACATCGCGCTTGGTCTCAAGCTCCTGCTTCTGCATCTCCATCGCCGCCAGTTCGGACCGGAACTGATCCAGCCGTGCATCGAACATCTTGCGAAGAATCTCGTCGCGCCGCGCCTCGAGCTCGCGCTCCGAGGCATCGATCCGCTGGCGGAGAGAGATCAGCGTGGGATGGTTGCTGCCAAAGCCGCGCGCAAGCTGCGACCGCTCCTCGATCTTCAGCGCCGAGATCTCCGACTCCGACTGACGGATGATCGGGTCCTCACGCGTGGCGGAGATCAGCTCGTCCGGATAGACCGGCGTTCCGATGTTCTTGAGCAGGTCCTGATACTTCTGCTGCATGGACTGCACCGCGGCCATGCCCGACTCGATCTTGACCAGGCTCTCGGCGATGTTCGCCAGTTGCATGTTCTCGCTCTGGCCCGCCGTCTCCAGATCGGTGATCTTGCTGTCCTGAAGCAGGCGGTCGCGGGCGCTGATGATCCGCTCTTTCTCCGTGCCGATCGCCCGCATGCGGGCGTTCAACGCATCGCGCTTGCCCGCGCTCTCGGACTTGTTCATCCTGTCCAGGTCTTGCATATACGCACGCGCCACCGCGTTGACAACGGTTGCCGTGTCGGGCGCCTTGCGCCAGGTGATGCTCAGGGTGATCAGGTTCGTCGAAGACCGGACGCGGGCAGACAGGTCCTTGGTCAACTCCTGCATGGCCTTCGGCGTGTTCAACCGTCCGCTGACATAGAACTGCTTGGCCCAGTCGCTCCGCTCCAGGTCCGGGTCCTTGAGCGCCGCCGCGAGCACTTCATCGGCAGTCATCATCGCTACCTGCGTCCCCATGAATCGTGCGGTCGCATCCTGCGATTCCATGCCCTGTCCCGAGTCCAGAGGACTCGCGACCGGCGGATCGCAGCGGAAGACCGCAGTCGCGTCATACCGCGGGTAAACCCGCATGAGCGCGAAGTGCGACACAAGCCCGATCGCCGCGCCCGCTATCGCGGCGCCGATCAGCAGCGGGTAGTGCCTGCGGAGCAAGCGAACCGGATCGATGGACACCAGGCCCATCGGACCCGCGGCCGGCGGCTGCGCCGGGCGAGCAGGAGGGGATGCGGGTCGAGTCTGGGCTGGTGCGGTGGTCATGACGTTGTTCCGTGATCTGAGATATCGGTCGTCGGCTCGTCTTGCCCGTTTGGTTCTCGGACCTGGCGGCACCGGCCAAACGGCAAGGCGCGTGCAATGCTGCCGCCATCACTGCCCATCGAGTGTCTGGAGCAGTTTCTTGAGTTCCTCGCCGTAATGGTCCGTCAGGTAGGGATTTGCTTTGATGAACTGCTCCGCGAGGCTGGCAAAGTGCCGCGCCCGGGCACGGTCCTCCAGCGCAAAGAGCGTCTTGGAAAGGTGCAGCAGCGCGGGCACCCGTTCCACCGGCGTCGTCGCGAGGTTCACCGCCCGCTCCAGAACCGGGCGGGCCTCCTCGTTCTGTCCGAGGGAGTGGTACAGCGCCCCAAGCGTGTCCAGGATCATCGGAGAGCCGGGGGCGGCCCTCGCCGCGGCCAGCGCGAACGGCAGAGCGTCGTTGGGCCGCTTCAGATCCACCCCTAGCGTGTACGCGACATTGTTGTTCAACTCCGGATCGTCCGGTGTCGCCGCGAGCGCCCGCTGGAATGCCTTGAGGGCATTCTCATAGTCCTTCTGCCGATATGCGTTCGCGCCGATGGCCGACCATGCCGCGGCGGTGAGCGCCGGCTCCTGTCCGCCGGTATCAGCGATCTGCGCCAGCGCGGAAAGGGCCTGCGATTCAAGCCCCGCCACCGCCAGCCGGATCATCGACGCCTGATAGAGCGACCAGCCCGTGAACTGCGCACGCCGCTCCATCTGTCCGAGGGCGGCGATCTGATCCTTCGCCTCGGCAAACACGCCCGAGAAGTACCGGAAGAACCCCTGCACCTCCGCGCGGCTCTTCTGATCGACCTTGCCCCAAGCCAGCAGGATGTCGCCCATCGCCTCGTTGGGCTTGTTGGCCTTCGCCCACACCCGCGCCCGGAGCATGATCAATCGCCAGTTCTGATCTGTGCCCAGACCCGCGGTGCTCAGCACCTCCATCGCCTTGGTGACATTGGGATTCTGTCCGGCGGTCAGTGACGCGATGTACAGCTCCGCGATCTCAGAGTTTGGGTACTTGGCAAAGATGTCGCCCACAAGCTGCGATGCCCGCGCGGTGCGGCCCGTTTCCGTGAACACCTGCGCCGCACGGAACTTCCACTCAAAGTCGTCGGGGTACCGCTTCACGGCATCCTCAACAACATCCAGCGCCTCCGATGTGCGATCCAGCGCGAGCAGCAATCGCACGAAGTCCATCCGCAACTGAACATCCGCGGGTGTCGCGGCAACAGCCTTGCGGATCTGGTCGATGCCCTGCTCCGTCCGAGCCGTCGAGAAGTACATGGTCGCGAGCATGCGCCGCGCCGGCGTGAGTTCGGGGTTGAGCTTCAGCGCCTGCTCCAGATCGGATTCGGTATCCCGATTCATCGCCGAGTCCGCGCTCGTGAACTCCGCTCGCTTGTAGTACACCAAGTAGTTTGAGGGGGCCGCCGCCACCGCCTGATCCAGCGCGAGCCGGGCCTGAGCCATGTTCCCCAGTCCCGCGGCCGCCTGCGCCGTCAGAATCAGCAGGATCGGATCCGTCTTCGCCGCCGCACCCGCAGTGGCGATCAGCTCCTCCGCCTGCTGGAACTTCGACTGACGCAGATACGACTCGATGATCCTCTTCAGGACTCCGTGACCCTCGTCCGCAGCCCCGCTGGAAAGGACCGACTCGTAGAACTCGATCGCCTTGGCATGATCCCCCGAGTCAAAGTGCAGGTCGCCGATTGTGCGATCGATCTCCCGCGTCGCCGGATTCTGAAACTCCCGCGCGGGCATCAAGAGCGCAAGCGCCTGCTCACGCCCCGCAACCTGCGCAAAGAACGTGCTCGCGGCGACATATTCCCGGCTTCGCTGCTCCGTGTCCGTGACCGTATCGAGATACGCCCGGTACACCGCGACCGCTTCGTCGCGATTGCCCCGCCGGGCCAGCACCGCCGACCGCGCCGCCGCGCCGAGTCGGGCATCCTTCTTCGCGATCTCCTCGGCCAGGGGCTCCGCCTCCTCAAGCCGGTTCCCCATGAGCAGCAACGAGACCAGCGCCAGCTTGTTATCCAGGTCGTCGGGATTGCTCTCCGCGATTCGCTTTCGTGCCGTCAGGGCCTTCTCCCGGTCGCCGCCAGGACCTTCCGATTCCAGGATCAGCAGCAACCGCGCAAACTCCGGATCGCGTCCGCACACGACCTCCGCGCGCCGCGCGGCGACCAGCGCATCGTCATACTCCCTCAGCGACATCAAGGCCTTCACCAGCGACGTGTTGCTCATCGCATCATTCGGACGAATCCGGACGGCCTCGGTGAAGGAGTCTGCCGCGGCCCGGAACAGACCAAGGTCAAGCTGCACGATCCCGAGCATCCGCCACAGCGACGGGTTCAGCTTGTCCTGGCTCAGCGCAGTCCGAAGACCCGCCGCGACCGATTCCATCCCGCTGCGGCGCAGCTCCTGCTTCGGCTCCTTGGAGAGCGCAACCAGGTCGCGACGCGCCCGGTACACCAGGCCGCGTGACTGATCAAGATTCTTGTCCTCCGCGAGAACGCACAGACGATCAAGCTCGGCCATGTCCCCCGCCGCGGTGGCGCGCATGAACAGCAACTCGACCACCATCGGGTCCGCCGGGTTGAGCTGCGCCGCTGCTTGCAGTTGCGCGGTTGCTTCCTCCGTGCGTCCCGCGCCCTGCAGCACCCGATACCGCTCGATGTGCTTGGCAATCTCCGGCAGGGTGGACTGATCGATCGCGATGAGCCGGGACTTCACCGGGTCCGGATCGTTCAGAGCCTGATCCAGTTGCTTCAGCCGTCCGTTGTCCGGATTGGCCGCGAGTCCCGCTCTGATCGCGGCGATCGCGCCCTCCTTGTCGTTCTGTGCCAGCAGCAACTCCGCCAGCAGCGTCGACAGCCGGGCATCGGTCGGGTGCGCCCTCAGGCCCTCGCGGACCGCCTTCGTTGCGCCGACCAGGTCCGGCGCAACGCCCGTCGTCATGGGACGGATCTCATTGATGATCTTGAGCACCGGGTCCTTCGCATCATCTCCCGCCGCCAGGTCCGTGACGATGCGGAGATTCTCCTTGATGGCCTCATCGCGGGGCGCCAGGCCCGTTGCGACCTCGAGATACCTCTTGGCCCGGACAAAGTCGCGCTCCTCCATCGCCATGACCGCAAGCCGCGTCATCGCGCGCACATTTCGGGCATCGAGCTCGAGCACCCGCTCGTAGTTGGTCTTCGCCGCCCCGGTGTTGCCCTGCTGGATGAGCACCTCGGCCAGCAACTGCAGCGTCAACGGGTCACGCGCGCCCGTCCGCTCGTTGTAGTCTGCCAGCAGCCTTCGGGTCGCGTTCAGGTCCCCCTCCATGAACTTGATGCGCGCGTCGATCGACAGCAGCAGCGGGCTGTCCGCGGGGACAAACTCTCCGAGCTTCGTCCGGTACGCCTTCGCCCGCCCCTCGAAGCTCTCTCGCTCCTCACTCGTCTGAGCGGCCTCCCATGCCGCGAACATCGAGTCGGCCTGCAGCGACACGCCGCGGCTGCGGAAAGACTGCAGGATGATCCCGTCCAGGCTCACCGGGGGGTCCGGCAGGTCAACCAGGGTCTGGAGACGCTGGACGGCCTTCTCCGTGTTGCCGCGCAGCATCTCCAGCCGGCCCCACACAAAGAGAAGTTGCGGATCGTTCGGACGCCCCTGCAGCGCCTGCGTCATCAGTTGGTCCGTGATGTTCGCGCCCGACTCAAGCCCGATCTCCGCCAGCTCGGCGATCGCCGCGGTCGTCATGGGCTGAAGCGATTCCTTCTTCGCGCTGAACGCGGCGTCAACGATCTGCTGGATCTGCGCCCGCCGATCGCGGTACACCTCCGCGCGCGTCGTTCCGGCCTCGGCGGTTCGAGCAAACCGATCGATGTCGAACTGAAACAGCGTCAGCCGCGCCCCCGGCGCGGGCGGATAGGTCGTGGCGAACGTCTCCAGCCGCTGCTTGGCCGCGGCCTCAAGCGCGTTCATCTGCTCGGTCTCGCTCCGCTTGCGATGATCCGCCGCGATCAGCATGTCCAGTGTGCTGCGAGCGATGACCGATTCCTCATCCGTCGGGTCCGCCTCGATCGCGGCATCCAGGTCCGCCCTCGCCGCCGCGGCTCCTTCCGCATCGAGGTCCGGCTTCAGTTGCAGCAGCCGCACCTGGGCCAGCCCGCTGAAGCGGCGAAGCACCTTGCCCGCGGTCTCATCGCCCCGGTACAGCCGCATGGTCTCGGCCACGTGCGAGAGTTGCAGTTCCCATGCGCCAAGCTCGCCCCCCGAGATCGTGATCCGGTCGTGAACTTCCTGCAGATACGTCCGGAACGGCTGCACATCCGTCCGGTCCGCATCCGCCCGAGCCCGCAGGGCAGGGATGTACTCTCCGAAGTAACGCTCCGAGTACAGCTGCGAGGTCTTTGGCTTAGTCTTGCGGATCGCCTCGATCCACTTGTCAATCCAATCCGCCCGGCTCTGGTCCTTCGACACCGCCCGCGAGTACATCAGCGCGGCGGTCTCCCAGTCGTCCTTCGCGGCGGCGGCATCGCCAAGCTGCACGCTCTCCTCACCCGTCTTGGTGAGCACCTCATACGCGAACCACAGCCCGCCCGCGCCCAGCAGCAGTGCGACCGTACCGGCGATGACGATGAACTTGACGTTGACGTTGGATCCCATCTCGACCGTCCTTCTCTTTCGGCGCTGCGCCGTTCTTCAAACCCTCTTCCCACAGCTCAGTTCGTTGCGCCCTGCGCAGACTTGTTCGCTCGCCGCGGGTTATCCGCCGGATACTCACCCGCCTGGACGGCGTGCCAGTCCGGCGCGCACAGCATCAGATCGGGCAAGATCTCGTTGAGCAGATCCGAGGCCGCGGCGGCAAGGTCCTCCGCGGAGTCAAACGACCCGGAGAACTGCACCTTCAGGTAGTACGCGTAGTCCGCCCGCAGATCGAACGCCAGCGCGCGAACCTGCTCGGCGCTGCTGGCAATCCCGCCGTTGGCGATAAAGAAATACCCCGCCTGCAGCTTCATTCCCCCGTGCGGTGTCGCAAACTCCGTCACCCGGAGTTCCGCCGTCTCGATCCCGTCGGGGAGAATGACCTGCGGACGGATCAGCACCTTGCGCTCCAGCCCATCCGGACCGATCGCGTCCCGCGTCCGGTACGACCGCCGCGAAAGGGCCGGATGGCCCTCCGCCGTCGTGATGGGCGTCCACCCCGAGAGGTCCAGCGACAGCGGCACGTTGCGCGTCGCGCCAGTGATCGTGAAGCCCGCGCCCACAAGGCAGCGATCCGGCACGTGCGGGACCGTGTCAATCATCCCCGTGTAGTACGCCGCGTGAAGCTCGACGATGTCCGCCGACGGATTGGCAGCGTCCTCGATCCGCACATACGCCCGGGTCACGTAGTTCTGCGTGCCGAGAACCTCGAGCATCTCGGCGGATTCCTGCTTGTCAGAAACGGACTTCCAGCGTTCGGTCTGAAGCGGCAGCGAGGGGAGCTTCAGTTCCGCCTCGATCGGCCTCTTCGTCAGCTGGAACTTCAACGCGGCGATGGTGCTGCGGAATGCCGCGCCCCCGCCGATCAGCACAACGAGGCAGACCACAAAGGCGGGATGGCGCAGTGCACGCGTTGCGGAAGCCCAGCGATTCATGCCGCGCCCCCCTTCGCTTCCGGAACGGCCTTGTGCAGAGCCCACACCACCGCCATGTACAGCATGAACCCCGGCACCAGCAGCAGCGTCCCGATGAACGTGTGCGCCTCGCCCTGGCTCAGCTCGCCGTCCCACAGCGTCAGGATGCCCAGCACCGCGACCCGGATGACATTCAGGAACAACGCGACCGGAACCGCCAGCAGCAGCAGCGCGATCCGCTTCCACCACATCCGCGTCGCCACGAGCGCAACCGCCGCGCCAAGCGCGACAAACGCGATGAGCATCCGCATCCCCGAGCACGCCTCCGCCACGCTCATCGGAGAGGTCTTCAGCGTCGTCGGATTGGTGATGTTGATGATGTTGCCCGTCAGGTCTGCCTGCACGCCGAGCATGCGCAGCATGACGTAGCCGCCCTCCGCCGCGAACAGTTGCAGCGGGAACGTCAGCTTGATCATCACCATCTCGGGAAGCGTGATGCCAAAGCCCAGGTAGGCGATCGGCAGGAACAGGGCCCGCATCGCCGCCGGTCCCAGCATCAGCAGCGTGAGTCCGAACACGCACAGAATCAGCGACAGCCCCTGCCCGAAGTGGTTCGGCACGCCCACCGTGAAGAAGACGTAGCACCACACGCTCAGCAGCAGGGGGATCAACCCCGGCCAGAACGTCATCCGCGGCGATCGTTCAAACTCGTCCCGCGACTGCCAGAGCAGGTACGCACTGATCAGCGGCACGAGGAACGCGTGCGACCAGTCCGGGCTCCCCCACGAGTGCTGCGCCTGGTTCGCGAACCACCGCCAGAACAGGAACACCACGCCCGCCAACGTCAACCCGATCATGAACGCGTTCGCGGGATCGCGCAGCAACTCCGTCAGCGGCTTCCCCGCGCTGTGTGCAGCAGGGGTGGGCATCGCTGGCCTTGGATCGCCGCTCGCGGCACCAAGTGCAGTCGGGCTGGAGGTTTGCGCAGTGGTCAACTCGGCTCCATTGTTGCCGGACCCGGGCACGGCGCACCGATCCCGCCGGCCTTCTACGCCAATCGGCTGCCAAGGTTCGCCGCTTCAGCCCGTTGATCAGGCAAGTTCGCGCAGTTTCTGCGCGAGCAACTCAGAAGCCCGTCTGCTGGAGGTCGGCACCCCAAATGTCGCCCGCGAAGTTCCGGTCCAGAATGAACCCGAATCCGTACGACATCCGGAAACCGCTGCGGATGATCGCGATCGGATACGCAAAGAAGTTGGTACCAACGTTGATCATGTCATCCGGCTTCAGATAGATGTCCGGCTGGGTCTGCTCGGCAATCGCCCGCAGATTCAGCCGGATCGTCGCCTGCCGGTCCTTGCCCACGACGCGCGTCAGGTCCACGCGCTCGGGGATGGCCAACGCGCCCAGCCCGCCGGCGGACGTCAGGGCACGCAGCAGCGTCAGACGCCCGTCGCCCGGCAGGTTGTACGGTCCCGGGCGATTCACCTGGCCGCTGATGTAGACCAGGCCGCTCTTGGACGGCGGAATACGCACCACATCCGAGGGCCGCAGCACGACGTTCACATCGGCCTGACCGGCAAGCAGCGGCCCGGTCGGCACTTCGATAACCCGCTGCACCACCTGCGCCTCGCCCGCCGTGCCCGCTCCGGACAACGGGTCCGCGCCCTCCGGCACGCCCGTCCCGCCATTCACCTGAGTCCACTGGCCGTTCAGGAAGATCCAGTTCGACTTGGTGCCCGATGGCTGGTCGGCGGTGTCGGTCGGCGTCGAGGGCCGATTGCCGCCGGTGTCGGGGATGTCAATCGGGGGCTGTGCCCGTCCGGCCGCGGCAGGGCTCCCCGAATCTCGCCGGCCAATCACCGCAGGAGAGGGCTTGGCTTCGGGCTCGCTCAGAGCGTCGATGAGCCGCATCAGGTCGTCGCCCGCGGGCTCCGCGCCGGGGGCCGCTCCACGGGGTTCGTTCCAGCCGTCCCGGGTCCGAGTCGGCTCCGTCCGGCCGGGTGAGGCATCCGCGAGCGAATGCTGCCGGATGATGTAGATCGTCGGGATCGTTTCCGCGATTCCCCCCGCGACCGTGATCCCCTCCAGGAGCCTGTAATCCCGCGTGGGGATGTAGTACTGGCCGGGTGCTGCCACCGCCCCAAGCACGGAGAACGTCTGCCGCCGCAACTGCAGCGGCGTCACGGCGACAATCGGATTGTCCTGCATGTCCGCCGCGGCGATGGCGTTCTCAATCGCCTCGCGGGCTTCCGTCGGGGTCTTGCCCTCCAGACGGAACGCACCCAGCTTCGGCAGATCGATGAACCCGGTCAGATCGACCACGCGCTCGAACCGCTCCTCCAGCCGGATCTCAAAGAAGTCACGGATACGGATCTCGAGAATGTCCCCCGCCGAGATTCGGTACTCATCCGCATAGGGGACCAGATCAGCGGGCTGGATCGGCGAGGTCTGCACATACGTGCCCGAGTCGTCCTCAATGCTCGCGAGCCGGTCGAGGATCGGCATCACCGTCGGCGTGGCCTCCCAGCGGCCGATCACCGAGGGGTCGAACCACGAATCCACTTCGCAGCCGGTCAGGCCGGTCAGACCGAGCGCCAGCCCGACGCCCGCGGCGATTCGTCCAAGTTTGGAAGTACGGCTTTGCGCGGTCCGCCGGGAGCACGAGAAAGTTGAAGTAGACACTCGGATCCTCCTTGCTGCGTTCACGGGTCGCTCCTGCGGCCCGAAGAATGGGAATCGACCCATCCTACCTTGGGGGGTGCTTTATCGGCACTTCGGGGTGCCAAGGCGCAAAGGTCGCGCCCAATCTCGCACTTCGCCGCCGCTCGAACGCCCCCGCCGTACGACCTCGCTCGCCCTACAGTTCTGCGAGCATGTCCACATCTTCCCCGCCAACTCCGCCGCCCACGCCCGAAACGGATGCGGGGCTGGCCAGAACGCTCGCCCGTCATCCGCGCCCGCTCGGCGGCGATCCCCTGAAACAAGTGGCGAGTCCGCTCGTCAGCCTTTCGGGCATGGTTCTCAATAACCAAGATAGCGGCCCGCAGCAGCTCACCAACAAGAAGAAGCCCGACTGGCTCCGCGCCAAAGTTCCCGGCGGCGCGGCGTACACCCATCTCAAGGGAATCATCGACAGCCACCGTGTCCACACGGTATGTCAGGAAGCGAACTGCCCCAATATGGGGGAGTGCTGGTCTCGCGGCGTGGCAACGATCATGATCCTCGGCGACACCTGCACCCGCGCGTGCGGGTTCTGCAACGTCAAGACCGGCAGGCCGCCGACCCTTGATATTGATGAGCCTCGCCGGGTCGCCGACAGCCTCCGGCTCATGTATGAGGGCGCGAAGCTCAAGCACATCGTCATCACCAGCGTCAATCGTGACGAGCTCAAGGATGGCGGCGCGGCCATCTGGGCGGAGACCATCACCCGATCGCGGGAGCTCTGCCCCGACATGTCGATCGAGGTCCTCATCCCCGATTTCCAGGGCGACTGGGATGCCCTGCAACGGGTGATCGATGCACGCCCGCACATCATCAATCACAACCTGGAAACGGTGAGGCGGAACTATCCCGCCGTCCGCCCGAGCGCGAAGTTTGATCGCTCGGTCGAGTTGTTGCGGCGCGTCAAGGCGGCGGGCATGGTCGCCAAGACCGGCATCATGGTCGGCATCGGCGAGCGGGATGACGAGGTCCTCGAGCTCATGCGGTTTGTCCAGCGGAACACGACGGTTCAGGGTCGCGACGGCAAGCTCGATTCCTGCGACATCCTCACGATCGGCCAGTACCTCCAGCCCACGCGCAACCACCTGCCCGTGGACCGCTGGGTCACGCCCGCACAGTTCGCGGCGTTCAAGGAAGCCGGTCTGGCCGCGGGCTTCAAGGTTGTCGAGTCGGGGCCGATGGTCCGCTCCAGCTATCACGCGGATCACCAGGCGGATGTGCTGAGCACGATCGAGAGCGAACGCCAGAAGCGTGCAGCGCACTGACACCCATGGCCCCCGATGCGGTCCACTCCCTGGTCAAAGCCCTTGAGCACAAGGATGGTGACACCGCCGCGCACACCTGGCGAGTCGTGCTCTATACCCGCGCCATGGCCGAGCACTTCGGCGTGGATGTCGCGATGATCGAGCGGCTCTCGATCGCCGCGGCGGTGCACGATGTCGGCAAGCTCGATATCCCCGATTCGATCATCAAGAAGCCCGGGCCCCTCAGCGATGAGGAGTGGGGGGTGATGAAGCGGCACACGCTTCTGGGCGAGCAGCGGCTGCGAGCTCTGGGCATCACCGATCCTCTCGTGCTGGAGCTCGTGCGATCGCACCACGAGCGTGTTGACGGGCGCGGCTACCCGGACGGCCTTCTGGGCGACCAGCTGGGCAGGGGGCCGCGTTACTTTGCGGTGATCGACTCGTTCGACGCGATGACCAGCATCCGCCCGTACCGCGCACAAGTCGGCCCCGATGCGGCGGAGGCGGCGATCCGAGATCTGCTCGATTCGCGCGGCACGAAGTACTGCGGCGAATGCGTGGATGCATTCGTGACGCTCTACCGGACCGGCCGCATCGGCTGGATCCTGGAGTACTTCAATGATCGTGGCGATGTGCCCGAGTTCGGGCTTGCGCAGGCCGCGGGCGCGCGGTCATCGGCCAGCGGAAGCCGCCCGGGCCGCTGACACGCGGGCTTACTACATCTTGTCGGCGACGTTCAGAGAACGGCCCATGCGCCGCTTGGCGTTCATGATCTTGCGGCCGGCCTTGGTCTTCATCCGGGCGCGAAACCCGCACTTGCGCTTGCGCTTAATGCGGCTGATCCGCTTCTCGTAATGCATACCCATGGGAAACGACCTCCGGCTTCAAAAGTTGGGGCGGGGAGTCTAGGCCGCCCCTCGCCCGGTTTCCGCGAACCCGCGATTCTCGCCGTGCGATTCAAACAGTTGGGCAATGCCCGGAGTAGGTGTTAGACTGTGGCAGGCCCCCCAACGTGCAGGGGTGCCGTTCCCCGGGGGGGAGGGAATGCGGGCCGGTCGGGAGCGATTGCTCACCGGCCGCCAGGACTCGCGTCCGATAACGCGGGTTCCTCGGCGGTCTGCGAGCAGGCGCACCCCCCGGCGAGAGGGTTCGTTGTCTTCCCCTGGCCGCGCGGCGGGCACGTCCGCGTCGGCCGGGGCAAGGATGTGTGCGCCGATGTCGCTTGAAGATCGTCTCGAACAGGCCCAGGCCATCCTGGGGTACCGCTTCACCGATCCGTCCCTGGTCACGACCGCGCTCACGCACGCGTCGCTGACCGACAGCCGGCTGAACTCCAACGAGCGGCTTGAGTTCCTCGGCGATGCCGTGCTGGGGCTGGTCTGCTGCGAGCAGATCTTCTCCCTCCACCCGGATCTGCTCGAAGGGGAGATGACCAAGATCAAGTCGCTGGTCGTCAGCCGCGCCAACTGCGCAGCGATGGCGCGGAGCATCGGCATCGATGCCCTGTTGATGCTCGGCAAGGGCATGCAGCAGCACGCCGCGCTCCCGCAGTCCCTGGCCGCGGGCACGATGGAAGCCGTGATCGCGGCGATCTTTCTCGATGGGGGCATCGATGCCGCCCGCGCGTTCCTGCGTCCGCTGCTCGCGCCGGTCATCGCCTCGGCCTATGCCAGCGGCCACCAGGAGAACTACAAGTCTCTCCTGCAGCAGCACGCCCAGCAGATGTTCCAGGAGACGGCCAACTACCTCGTCCTGGATGAGAAGGGCCCCGATCATTCCAAGGCCTTCGAGCTGTGCGTGGAGATCGGCGGCCGCCGCTTCCCCACCTGCTGGGGCTCAAGCAAGAAGCAGGCCGAGCAGATGGCCGCGCTCGCGGCGCTGACCGAACTGGGCATCACCACGCAGGATGCCAACGGCCAGATCCAGCTTGTGCGTACCGCCGGCGCGGCCTGAACCCGCTGGTTTCAGCGCTTTTCGTGATTCGGCTCTTCCGGCTCTCCGGCGGGTGCGCCTGCGCCATGGGCGCACGAAAAAACCCCCATCCCTTGGAAGGAATGGGGGCTTTGCGTGTTGAGAGAAGCTGGTCCGAAGGCCGGGATCAGCAGGGGCCGGTGCCGTGGGCGAACCACTCGCTGAGGAACGCGAAGATCGCACCCACACCGGAGGCTCCACCGAAGTTCTGGGCCTCGACATCATCGGCGAACCACGAGGCGAGGAAGGCGAAGATGTCGGGGACGCCGACGGTGTCATCGCCATCCCAGTCCGCGAGGCAGGGCGTGCCGGTCGGGGCGCTGGGCGCCATGACGCGCATATCGAAGCTGGATGGCTCGCCCGGAGCGGCCGGACGCCACAGGCCGATGGTCGCGTAGGCCTCGCCGGCGGGCGGGGTGTCGGCGACAAACCGGAAGTTGTACGTCGTTCCCCAGCGGATCGCGTTGGCGTTGATGTTCACGTTGAACGACTGCGTGGCCCAACCGACCTTGCCGCCGGTCATATCCGTGGCCCACGGCGTGCTGCTGCGGTTCACGTTGCCCTCGCCGTCGCCGTTGCGGTAGACGGGGCAGTGGAAGCCGACGTTCGTGACGTTGACGCCCGCGGGGACGGGGACATCGAACGAGCCGGCGGAGCGGTGCGAGCTCTGGTTGTGGATCGAGTACTCGTAGCGCCAGGTGCCGTCGCCCAGGTCGTAGGCGCGGGAGGAGACGATGAACTTGCCCTCGCCCTTGTAGGGGTCGCTCTCGATCGGCGTGGCATTGGGGACGATGTACTTGTCCTGCAGCACCTGGTTGTCGATCTGCGGCCAGATTTCGACGGCGGACTTCTGCCGCTGCATCGCGTCGATGCCGTTGCCGAAGCTGGTGGTCGTGATCGACGCGTTCCAGCCAGCGGCCGCGCTACCGGACATCACGATCCGGCGGAACGAGGTGTTGTTGAACTTGTTACCCGCGGCGGCATCATCCGGCGTCACGTACTGCGCCTCGCCCAAGTGGCGGACGGCCGTGCCGGAGTTGAAGGCGGCGGTGTTGCTCGCGACGATGTCCTCGAGGCGGAACTCCAGGCGACGGGCGGTATTGCCGCTGTAGCCGGGGTTGGCCGGGGGATAGGTGAAGAAGCCGGTGCTCGCATTGACCTGCCAGCGCGGGCCGGCGGCAGACTGGCCGCCGTTACGGCTGGAGGTGTACGGGTCGGAGCAGCCCACACCCAGACGGCTGCCGCCTTGTCCGTTGCACGTGCAGCAGAGGTTCTGGGTCAGCGCGGTGAAGCCGTGCTTCAGCCAGCTCATGCCGACCTGCTCCAGCGTGGCGTAGTTGCCGAACTCGCGATACTGGAAGAGGTTGCCACCGATGACGGGGTGCTGGTTGGTGCTTGCGATCCAGTTCAGGTTCACCGTGCCGACGTTGCAGGACGTGGTGCCCAGCGAGGTGGCGTCGAGACCGCCTCCATGGGTGTAGTTGGCGAGCGCGCTGTTGACGTCGCCATCGTTGCCGTCGATGATGTTGCCGACGATCACGTCGGGCCCCGTCGACGTCTGGCACTGTGCGCTTGCAAGGCCCGCGGCCATCGCCAGCGAAGCGGCGGCCGTCACCATCCCGAGCTTTTTGCCATGATCTTTCATTCGTGTACCTCTTCTGATTTGACCTACGGACCTCTCAACAACGCAGACAACTCCCGACCTTGGGGGGTTGATTTTGACAGTGAAACAATGTGCGCATCTCGGCCGCCGAAGGGCACTTGCAGGTGACCGGGAACCACATTCATGGTGGGCCCAACGGCCCGGAAACGATTGAGACTCCTGCACGGACGCAGCGACACCGGCGCGAATGGCCGGGGGCGAGACGTCTGTTATACGCCGTCAGCGGAGCATCGGATGCATGCAACGACTGCCATACCTCTCCACCATACAGGATGGATGCGTCCGCCGCTACCCACATGACCCATGTTTTAGGGATGACCCCGGGATATGCCACCCCCTCGGGCATATTGCCCTAACAAAATAGTGACAACGAGCACCTCGCGGCCCCGTTTCGGCGTTGGCTCTCGGCCGCGTTCATCACCAGCACCCGCAGCTTCGGGCAGGCCACCACGATGGCCGCGCTCGCGGCCTCCGCCACGCCCCGGAACAGCCCCTCCACGCTCGGCATCAGAACGAGATTCTCGCCCGCACGAAGGGCGTTGAGCGTGCAGATGCTGCGTGCCCCCGCGCTCCGGCTGGGGATCGCGTGCACGGCCCATCCCAGTTCGCGGAGGCGCGACTGCAGGACCGCGCTGTCGGCACGCAGCCGCTCCCGCGCCGCGAGCGCGGCGGAGGCGTGCCCGTGCAGCCCCAGCTCGGATGCGAGCCCGGCCCGCGACGCCGCGGCATCCAGCGCATCGAGGAAGATCAGGAAGTTGCCGACCGCGGATTCGCCGGGCGTGTGTGCATCAAAGATCGCGGCGAGCGCGATGGGGAATCCGCCTTGGGCGGGCACCTCGCTTGCCAGGGCGCCCAGCAGGGCCTCGATCGCGTTGCGCACGGGCGGATCGGAGCAGACGGAGCCGGTGAGGCGATCGGCCGTGGCGGCATCCATCATGCCGGCGGCGTGCATCGCGGCGATCCCCGCGCGGAGGATGATGCGGTCCGCGGCGGGAGCGTCGGCGACGAACGCGTGCACCGTGTGCGCATCGGGGTCGGCGATGCAGAAGACCTCGTGATCGATGTGGTACGAAGCGGCGGGGAGGATGACCGCCTCATCAGCGGCGAACTCGGCCTGCAGGGCGGCGACGGCTTGCGCGTGCGTGAGGCCCAGCGCGATGGAGCGATAGATCTCCGACTCGCCCACGAGCAGGACGCGGCGCGAGGTTGCGGGATCGGTGACCAGGAGCGTGTTGCCGCCCTGAAAGTGCAGGGGCGAGCGGGCGACTTCGACCCCGGCTGCGCGGAGAGACTCGGCGAGCGCCGAATCACCGGGCACCAGCGCGGTGAGTTCATCGGTTCGCGAGGCGTAGCGCGGCAGCAGCGCGGCGGGAACGGGAGATCCGTCGCGGAGGATCTTCCCCGCGCGGGCGTTGTCCTGGGCCCATTGCGAGACGATGACGCCCTCGGCGATCACGGTGATCGGGGCGGTGCGGTGTGCCTCGTGCGACCACGCCGCGGCGTGCTGCGCGATGATCGGGGCGTGGTCCTCTCGCGCCGAGAGGATGAGCGGGAGCGCGGGCAGCGCGCGGGCGACCTGACGGGCGAGGTCGAGCGAGCCGCCATCGCCGGGAGCGATCCAGTCGTCCGCGCGGGTGAGCTGCATGCGGCCGACAAGCGGGGCATTGGCCGCCGCATCGTCGGCAGCGCAGAACCCCGGGAGCGTGGGGTGGAATCGCAGCTGGGCGCGGGAGAGGGCCTCGCGCAGCGCCGCGGGGCGCGGGCGAACCTCGCCGGTGAGGCGTGCGTGCAGCCACGGCACGCATTGCCCGGGCGCAAAGCCGTCCACGCCGGGAAGCTCGAGCATCGCGAGCAGGTCGGTCGGCGTGCCGGCCGCGCCGAGCAGAGATGCAAGTGCCTCGGGCCCGTCGGCGGGCTTGAGCAGCGGGCGCAGGGCGATCGCGGCATCGAGCGCTGTGCGGGCCAGTCCGTCGCGGGCGAGTGACTTGGCGATGAGGGCCGCGGCTCGCCGGAGCTCATACGGGGCGGATGCGCCGGGCAGTTCGGGGGGATCGGGCTGCTGGGCTTCGGGGAATCGGAGCCCGCGGAGAACCGCCGCGGTCTGCATGGGGGCATCGGCCCAGCGGCGGTCGCTCCTGGTGCGGCCCTCGATGATCCGGACAAGCCCACCGGCGGCTTCGCCGGGAGGGGGCGGGGGGACTGGCGCGCGTGCGGGCTGCTCGCCCACGACAACCCGGTAGCGGTCGTTGAAGGAGGAGATGATGACGCGGTCCGCGCAGCGGCGGATGAACTCCGCCGGGAGGTTCAGATCGGCGACGGTTCCTGATCCGAAGGGCTGGCGCAGGATGTTCTGTGCGACTTCGTGCTCGACGGATCGCGCAGCGGGGGAGGCGTTATCGCGTCCGGATGTGGCTTTGGGCATGGCGCGCTGCTCGCTCGGGCGAGGGGTGAACCCGTGTCGAGCGTAGCCGCGCGGCGGCGGCGGAGCGGGCTAGGGGAGTTGCCCGGAGTCGATGACGTGCTGAGCGACCTCGAGCAGCGGCTTGCGCATCGAGCGGGCACGCTCCTGCAGGAGCTTCATTGACTCGGGCTCGCCGATGCGGCGCTTCTCGACGAGGATCCACTTGGCCTTCTCGATGAATCGGCGCTCGTCGAGTCTGCGGCGCAAATCCGCCGCCTCGAACGCGCTGGTGGCATAATCGGCGTATCGCTTCCACGAGACATCGAGCGTGACGCGGAGCTGGTCCACCATCACGGGCTTGACGAGGTAGCCGAAGACCCCAGCCGCGCCGGCCGCGGCGGCGTAGTCGCCGGTGGCGTGGGCGGAGACGATGATCGAGGGGATGGCGAGTTCGGCGAGCAGCTCGGCGGCGACGGCGAGGCCGTCCTTGCCGGGCATGCGGATATCGAGGATGGCCATGTCGGGCGTACTGGTGCGGGCGAGCCGCATCGCGGAGTCGCCGTCCATCGCGGGGCCGAGGATGCTGTACCCCAGTTCGCCGAGCTGGGCGCAGAGCTGCATCGCCACCAGGTGCTCATCTTCGGCGACGAGGATGCGCTCGGGGCGGGGCGGGAGACGTTCGAGCTGAGAGCGCTTCCGCGTCGAGATCGCGGGATGCTCACCGTGGCCGGCACTGTGATTGATTGTCATGACAAGGCTCACCCTCGGCACCATGGCCGATCGCACGAACCGCCTCTTTCGATCGCCCCACAAACGGCAAACGCCGCTCCAGGGATAGCTCCCTGTCGCGGCGTCCTGGCTCGCGACGACAACACCCCATACGTGGATGGCCCACGAGGTGCTTCATAACACGAGCGACTGTATCAGTTTGGCGGAGTTTCGTCCAGTTTGTGCAGTTTATGAGACAACTTGTTTGGGGTGTCAGGGGCAACCTGCGAACCAGGCGGCGAGGAACGTGAAGATGTCCGCGACCTCCACCTGGCCGGAGCCGTCGGCATCGGCCAGGCAGCCCGGCCCGGAGGGCTCGGGGGTGCCGGTGGCCGGGAGCATGACGGGGGCCTGGCGGACGGCAACCCGGAATGCGTAGTCTCGGAGGGTGAAGGCCCAGGGGGTGGGCGTGGGGGAGGTATCGCGCTTGGCGCCGGGTGTGATCTTGGGTTGGAGGCAGGCCGAATCGCACGGCCGGATGGCGTTGGCGAAGTAGGACCGGGTGCTGAAGTTGCCGGTACTGTGCGCGCCGGCGGAGATCCAGTAGTTCTTGCCCGGTTCGAGGGCCCAGCCGGGCATCTCCAGCTCCAGGCAGTAGCCCTGGTAGAGCGACCCTTCGATAAGCGCGGACTCGCCGGTGGCGATGACGTTGGTGGGCGGGGCGGCAAAGAGCGGCGCACCGTATGGGAGCTTGCAATCGTTGTCGTAGATCTCGATGAAGCCGTGGAGGGGGTCGCAGTTGGTCCAGATCCACGCCTGGATCAGGCAGATCTCCGCGGGCTCACAGGTGGTGGTGATGAAGTTGTCGGCGGTGCGGCTGACCTTGTTCCGGTTCGCGCCCGAGTGCGAACCGCCCTTGCCCGCGCCAAGGTCGGGGCGGCCGTTGTCCCACAGGACCTTGCAGGACTCGCCGCGGAGCTTGAACGCGAGGTTGACGCAGCCGACGCAGCAATCCTCAACGGGTTCCCACGGGCCGTACTCGTACACGCCCCAGGTGCCGGTGGGAATGCCGTCGGCCTTGCGTGGCGGCGTGCCGGCGAGGGCACGCGGGCCGGACGATTCGTCGATCGCCCAATACGACAGATCGGTCATCTGGTTGTCGGTGAGGCCGTAGAAGGAGACCCAGTACGTGCGGCCGCCCTCGAGCCAGAGCGATTCATCGCAGAGATCGAAGAAGAACGTGACGAGGTCGAAGCCGTTGAGGCTCGGCGTCTGTCCGACGATCTCGCCGGAATCGAAGGTGGCGAAGGGTTCGCCATCGGGCTTGCCGTCGCAGTCGTGATAGAACTCGACCTTCGCGCGGCGGATCGGCGCGAACGAGTCGGTCAGCAGGTAGCCGGTGAACCCGTTGATGCGGTGGACCTCGCCGGGGCGGAGGTAGAAGTCGTCCGCGGCCTTGGCGCCCAGCGGCGCTCCGCCGCCCTCGTGGGAGAGCTGGCCGTTGGCCGCGGTGCCGTCGAGCGGGGGCTCGCCGTTGTCCCAGAAGCACTCGCAGGTGTCGGGGATGACGTTCATATTGCAGTCGAGTTCGCCCCCGGCGATCTCGCAACTGTCGGGGATGCCGTTGGGCTGGCAATCTTCGGCAAGAACGGTGACGATCGCGGTGCAGGAGTCGCTCAGGCCTTCGGAGTCGGTCACGGTGAGGGTGATCATCGTCTGGCCGGGCGCGAACGGGCCGAGGTTCGAGACCTCGCGCAGGATATTGAAGCCGTCCTCGGGGTCGGAGGAGCCGTTGTCAACCTGATCCACCGTGATGAACAGGCTGACACACTCGGTGCGTGCATCGATCAATACGTCGCGGCAGCGGGCCGTCGGCGGGTCGTTCACCGCGTTCACCGTGATGGTGACGGTGGCGGTGTTGGAGCGATCGGTGCCGTCAAACGCCTGGTAGGTGAAGCTCGTCTGTCCGAAGAAGTCCGGCGTGGGGGTGTAGGTAAACGAGCCGTCGGGGGCGAGGCTGAACGCCGCGGCGTTGGCCGGGCCGGTGATGAGTTCGGCCACGAGCGAGTCGGCGTCGACATCGGAGTCATTGGCCAGGACACCGGTGAGCGCGGGGACGTTCAGCGTGACATCCTCGTCGGTCGTATAGGCATCATCCATGGCGATCGGCGGGTCATTGATCGGGTTGACCGTGATCGTGACGGTCGCGGTATTGGAGCGGTCCAGGCCGTCGAAGGCGCGGTAGGTGAACGACGTGACGCCGTTGAAGTCCGGCGTGGGGGTGTAGGTGAATGAGCCGTCGGAGGCGAGGCTGAACGCCGCGGCGTTGGCCGGACCGGAGACAAGCTCGGCGAAGAGTTCGTCGCCATCGGCATCGGAGTCGTTGGCCAGAACACCGGTGAGCATGGGGACATTCAGCGTGACATCCTCATCGGTCGTATAGGCGTCATCCATGGCGATGGGCGCATCGTTGATCGGCGCGATGTTGATCGTGACGGTGGCGAGGTTGGACAGGTCCTGGCCGTCGAAGGCGCGGTAGGTGAAGGAGTCCACGCCGTTGAAGTTGGTGGCGGGGGTGTAGGTGAACGAGCCGTCGGGGTTCAGCGTGAAGGACTGTGCGCTTGAGGGGCCGCCGACGAGCTGCGCCGAGAGGGGGCCGCCGTCGATGTCGGTGTCGTTGAACAGCACCCCCGGCGCCGGGACGTTCAGCGTTGTGTCCTCGTTGATGTTGTAGCTGTCGTCCATGGCGACCGGAGGGTCATTCACCGCGTTGACCGTGATGATGACGGTGGCGATGTTGGAGAGCTCGCCATCGGGGTCGCGGGCCTGATAGGTGAAGCCGTCGAGGCCGTTGAAGTTGGGCGCCGGGGTGTACGTGAAGGAGCCGTCCGGATTCAGGGTGAAGGACTGTGCGTTCAGCGGGCCGGTCACCAGCACCGCGACCAGCGGGTCGGTGTCCGGGTCGGAGTCGTTGACGAGCACGCCGATGTTCTCTGGCACGTTGAGAAGCGTGTCCTCATCGGTCGTGTACATGTCGTCCATGGCGACCGGCGCGAGGTTGACCGGCAGCACGTTCACCGTCACGGTCGCCGGCGAGGAGGTCGTCATGTCGTCGCTGACGCGGAACTGGAAGGTGGTGTAGGGAGATCCGATCTCGCCGGGTGCCGGCCGGAAGACCACGCGGTTCATCGAATCGGTAAGGCCGGTAGGCACCGAGGTGATCGGAGTGAGCGTCCCGAACTGCAGAAGCTCGCCCGCGCCGGGGAGCGATGAGATCGTCGCGGTGACATCGAGCCCCTCGGGGTCGATCCCCTCGAGCGTGATCGTGACATCGGTGTCTTCGAATGTGTCGACGGTTTGCGGGATCGCGGTGGGGGGGAAGTTCAGCGGGACGGCGATCGAGAACTCCGATGTGCTGCCCGGGAGCGCGGTCGGCCCGCCGAGCACGCTGACCGGAAAGGCCGTGGGCCCGCGCAGCGCCACAGGCGGGAGCTCGGTCGCGGTGGTGGTCACCCAGACCAGGTCCGGGTAGAGCGACGGATCGAACATGAAGTTCATCACGCCGCTCGTGCCCACGGCATTGGTGGTCACATCCATCCCGCCGAGGAAGACCTGTCCCTCTCCCAGTTCGCTCGGGTCGGGGAGACGGTTGATGAACAGCTCGACCCGGTAGGCGGTGAGCGGCTCGGAGTTGAGCACGAACGAGATCACCCCGCTGGGCGTCACGCTCAGCGCGATCGCGAAGTTCTGCAGGTTGTTGGGCCCGCTGTCGGCATCGAGCGGGTCGTTCAGCGTCACGCCGCGAACACCGCCGGGGGCAAGGTCAATGCCCAGCTCGCCGTTGTCATAGATCGAGTTGCTGAGGATCGAGGTATCCACACCGCCGGCGACGATGACCCCGCACAGCCCGTTGAAGGCGATGATGTTCGGCTGCGCCGCATCGAAGTTGAAGCCCAGGCCGGCGCCGATCCGGTGCTCGCCCACCGTAGGGCTCTCCGCGATGAACACGCCGTCGCCGGTGTTCGGGAGCGGTGCAGCGCCCGTGATGTCGGTGCCGATGGAGTTGCCCGACACGATCGAACCTGTTGCCGGCGAGCCCTCGATGCGCACGCCCGATCCCACATTGCCGGAGATCAGGTTCCGCTCATTGCCGTTGAAGGGGTCCCCGGAGCTGTCCGTGCCGATGATGGTGCGTTCGGCGCCGCTGATGACTATGCCGCCGCCGAGATTCGGCAAGGCCAGGAAACCCGACAGATCCGTGCCCACCCGGCTGCCCGCGAGCATGTTGTCCTGCCCGCTCTGGCTTGCGCGGAAACCGTTGCGACCGTTCGCCGAGAGCACGCACCACTCCGCATCGTCGTCGATCCCGTCGCCGTTGGTGCCGATCCGGTTGCGGAACGTGCCCTGGGTGAGCTGAACGCCGTCCACGCCGTTGGGCCGCGCCAGCATCCCCGACGTGTCCACACCGAAGTGACAGCCATACACCCAGTTGCGCTGCGTCGTGAGGCCCGAGATCACCAGTCCCGAGCCCGGGAAGTTGCCGATCGAAAGTCCGCGCACCACGCATTCCGACACGGTGATCACAAGCCCATCCCCCGCGGCGACTGCGGTGCCGTCGAGCTCGATTGTCGGAAGCCCCGGCCCCGGGGGCTGCCGCTGCGACCAGCCGTCGATCGTGACCTGCTGTGCAATCGCGGGGAGCGCGGATGCCAGCGAGATCCGCCAGGCGTCGCTGTCACCCGGCATGTAGCCGGGATCGGTTGTCGGGATGGCGAACTCGATGCTGTGCGGACCCGCGGCACTGTTGGCCGCGATGATCGCTGCGCGCAGTGTCCCCACGCCGCTGTCGGCGGTGGAGTCCACCACGAAGACATCGGCCGCGGCCGACGCGGTGAGGGTGGTGGTGAGGACAAGGGCGACCAGCCCGACGAGCCGACGAACACATGCACACAAGCCCATGGCCGAAAGCCTCCTGGCGTTGGCTTGCTCAACAAATGCAAACCCCTGCGGTGACAATGTCTCCGCGAAACAGATGTCCCCCGTTTGGGGGTGTAACACACATTAGACCATCCCCCGGTTATGGGCACAAGACCCCTTGGGAGAGAAAATCCCGTATTTATGGGGTACATCCAAACAAAACAGGAGCAAACTGCATGGTTCTCGGACGATAACCGCGATCAATGCCGTTGCGCACCGCGCCGCCGTGGGGCCAACCATGCTCCTCATGCCCGACCAGTGCTGGGACATCTGGGCCGATACCGGCGGCACATTCACCGATGCCATCGCCATCGCCCCCGATGGGCGGCACGTGCGGGCCAAAGTGCTTTCCAGCGGGACCCTGCGCGCCCGGGTTGTGGGGTGCCTGCCGGGGGGGCTGATCCGCCTGGCGCACTCGTGGGGTCCTTGGGCAGAACTGCCGGATGCCGCGGCGGGCTGGGAGTTGGCAGAAGTCGGTGCGGAACAAGGCAGCCGCATCCTTCAGTGGCTGAGCGGCGATACCGCCCGACTCGCGGCCGATGCGCCGCCTTGTCCGGTCGGCCAACTCGTTGAACTGCGAAGCGGCGAGGAAGCGCCGATTCTCGCGGCGCGGCTCATCACCATGACATCCGCGGCTGCGGCGCTCCCGCCAATTCGTCTCCGCCTGGCGACTACCCGCGGAACCAACGCCCTGCTCACCGGGGCCATCGCGCCGACAGCATTGGTCATCAACCGCGGCTTGGGCGATCTGCTCCGCATCGGCACGCAGCAGCGTCCGGATCTGTTCGCGCTCGACATCCAGCGCCCGCGGCCGCTGCACGCGGCGGTCATCGAAGTGGACGGGCGGCTCGATGCATGTGGCCTGGAGATCGCGGCTTTGGATCTCGATGCTGTCGCCCGCGATGCCCGCCAGGCCCTCGCCCGCGGCATCCGTGATGCCGCGGTCTGCCTGCTGCACGCGGATCTCAATCCCGCTCACGAAGAAGCCATCGCGCAGGTGCTCCTCGACACCGGGTTTGAGCGCATCACGTGCTCTGCGCACGTCGCGCCGTTCGTGAAGATCCTGCCGCGGGCAACGACTGCGATGGTGAACGCCGGCCTCGCGCCGGTGATCAGCGGCTACCTCACGGGCGTACGGAAAGCCTTGCGAGCGCCGGGGTCATCGCTGCTGGCGATGACCAGCGCGGGCGGTCTCTCAACCGCTGCGGAGTTTCTTCCCAAGGACAGCCTGCTGTCCGGCCCGGCCGCGGGTGTTGTCGGTGCTGCCGCCGCGGCACAAGCAGCCGGGTTCGCTCACGCCGTGTCGTTTGACATGGGCGGGACGAGCACCGATGCGGCGCGCTGGTCCCACGCGACCGGGATCGAGTATGTGTTTGAGCATACCGTTGGCGATGCCACGCTGCTCGCGCCCGCGGTGGGCGTCGAGACTGTGGCCGCGGGCGGCGGTTCGATCTGTTCATTCCGAGATGGCTCGCTGAGCGTGGGGCCGGAGAGCGCGGGCGCGCTCCCAGGCCCTGCGTGCTACGGCGCGGGCGGGCCGCTGACGCTGACCGATGTCAACCTGCTTCTGGGCAGGTTGTGTCCGGAGCGGTTCGCGATTCCGGTCGATCGCACGGCAGCCGAGCGTGCAGTGAATCGGGTCGCCGCCGATGTCGAGCGAGCGGGCGGCGCGACGTTCGACATCGAGCGGCTTCTGGAGGGATTCCTCGAGATCGCGGCGGAGCGGATGGCCGGGGCGGTGCGGCGGACCTCCACTCGGCGTGGGCACGATCTCCGCGGGGCCGCGCTTGTGGCCTTTGGCGGCGCAGGCGGGCAACACGCTTGCGCGATTGCGGAGCGTCTGAAGATTGAGACGGTGCTTGTCCCGCGGGATGCCGGGCTGCTCAGCGCGCGGGGCCTGGGCGCGGCTTCGGTCGAGCGATTCGCGCACCGGCAGGTCCTTGCTCCGCTGGTGAGTCTCGGGGCGCAGCTCGGCGAGTGGCTGGAAGTGCTCGGTTTTCAGGCCGCGGCGGAGGCCCGCACGCAAGCCGGTACACCCGCCGCCATCATCCGCCGGAGAATCGCCGCCGTGCGGTTCTCAGGCCAGGAGACATCGCTGGAGCTGGACCTGCCGCCCCAAGGCCCGATGGAGCCTTCGGTGCTTCAGTCGCTCTTCTGCGAACGGCACAGGCAGGTGTATGGATTCGCCCCCGCTGTGGATCGACCGGTTGAGCTGGTGTGGCTGCGCGTGATCGCCGTGGCCACACCTCGTGAGTGTGCGATCGAAGCCGGGAGATCGAGCGCGGAGTCTCCGCGCAAGCAGGCTCGCAGACAGCGGGCCTGCTTCGGCGGGCGCTGGGTGGAGGCCCGGGTGATCGAACGGGACGAACTGCACGAGGGCGAGAGCGTGCAGGGACCTGCGATCATCGCCGAGGATCACTGCACGATCGTCGTTGAGCCGGGATGGGCCGCGACGGTGAACCCCGCGGGCGATGTCGTGCTCACCCGCAGCGCCCGCAAGCGCCCCTCCGACGGCGTCGCACGACCGACCGCGGATGACCCCGCAACAATCGAACTGTTCACCGCCAGGTTCGAATCGCTCGCCAACGAAATGGGCGAGATGCTCGCGCGCACCAGCGTGTCGGTGAACGTCAAGGAGCGCCTGGACTTCTCGTGCGCGCTGCTCGATCCGCAGGGCACGCTGATCGCCTGCGCCCCGCATGTGCCGGTGCATCTTGGCTCGCTTGGCGTGTGCGTTCGCGCGGTCACGGCGGCCCTGCCCTTGGACCCCGGCGACAGCGCGATCACCAATCACCCCGCGTTTGGCGGCTCGCACCTGCCGGATGTCACCGTGATCACCGCGGTGCATGGCGCGGGTGACAGTCTCCTGGGCTATGTCGCAAGCCGCGCGCATCACGCGGAGATGGGTGGCCGTACGCCCGGCTCCATGCCGCCCGATGCACGCACGCTTGCGGAAGAGGGTGTGGCGATCTCGCCGTTCAAGATCGTTGAGGCTCATCGGCCGCGCGAGCAGTTGCTCGAGGCCGCGCTGCGTGCAGGGCCTCATCCATCGCGGAACGTCGCCGACAACGTGGCGGATGTGCGGGCCGCGCTGGCCGCCAACGAGCGCGGCGCGGCGATGCTCCGCTCGCTCGCGGCAGAGCATGGCCCCGAGCTGGTGCATGCATGCATGGGAGCGATCCTGCATCGGTCGGATGCGCTGCTTCGCGCACGCATTCAAGCTCTCGGCCGGAGTGAAATCGTCGTCGAGGATGCGATGGATGATGGCTCGCCAGTGTGCGTCACGCTGGCGATCGAGCAGGACTCCATCATCATCGACTTTTCACGCAGCGCAGATGTGCACCCGGGCAACCTGAACGCAACACCCGCCATCGTCTCTTCCTGCGTGGTGTACGTGATGCGTCTTCTGCTGGGCGATGGCGGGCACACCGTCCCGTTGAACGAGGGTCTGCTGCGACCGGTCCGGCTCCGGCTGCCGAGCGGCATGCTGAATCCGCCGTTTGATCCCGCATCCGCGCCGGACAGGCTGCCGGCGGTGGTGGGGGGGAATGTCGAGACGAGCCAGCGCATCGTCGATGTGCTGCTGCGGGCCTTGGGCCTCTGCGCATCGAGTCAGGGCACGATGAACAACTTTGTCTTCGGCGCGATCGGCGGAGCGGCCGCGCCGTCGTACTACGAGACCATCTGCGGCGGCGCGGGCGCCGGGCCGGGCTTCGACGGTGCATCGGCCGTGCACACCCACATGACCAACACCCGGATCACCGATCCAGAGATCCTCGAGCGCCGCTACCCGGTCCGGCTGGAGCGGTTCTCGATCCGCGCCGGATCGGGCGGCGATGGCGCGTTCCGCGGCGGGAACGGCGTCGAACGGGTCATTCGCTTCCTGTCTTCGCAGCGTGTGTCGCTGCTTACGCAACGCCGCACAAGCGGCCCTCCCGGCCTCGATGGCGGCAAGCCCGGGGCGTGCGGCGAGCAGCATCTCACGCGCGAGGACGGCACCAACGTCGCGTTGCGGCCCGTCGTCGGTTTCGATGCGCAGCCGGGCGATGTGCTCACGATTCGCACCCCCGGCGGAGGAGGGTTCGGTCCGCCGGGAGACAGAGCCAAAGGGGAATGAAAAAGGCCCCGACGATTGTCGGGGCCTTGGAGTCTCAACAGGTCGGTGCGGCGATCACTCGCCGGGCTTCTCGTTCTCGCCCGTTGCCGAGGCCGGCCCGGATGGCTCGGGCGTGGTGTCGATCGGGCGCGGCGCGGTGGTCGGGTTCAGGACCGTGACGCGGCGAGCGGCGACAAGGTTGAGCCGGAGCGCCTCATCCATCCGCGATTCGCCGACGATGCCGACAACCTTGCCGGAGACGGTCAGCAGATCGACACCCTCGCGAGGCACGACGTAGCCGATGGTCCGAGTGGAGGAAGAGTCTGCCGACTCGATCCGGTACATCAGGGGCATGCCGCGTTTGCCGTCATACACCGTGCTCGGCACGATGCGGCCGACAATCGTGTAGATCGCCTGCCGCTCGACATCATCGACGTACTGACGAAGCCGCAGCTCCTTGTCGTCCCAGGTGCCGGTGGTCTCGCGAATCTTCTTCGCGGCTTCGAAGACCTCCAGCCGGAGCGTCAACGCCTCCTTGCGGGAGAGCAGCGCCTGCCGGATGCGATGATCCTCCTCGGTGTTGCCGAGCGATGCCGTCGTGCGATCAAACTCGCCGATGACGGTCTTGATCTCTTCCTCAGACCCGGCACGCTGCATCGCGGTGTTGAACAACGTGCGGAGGGTCTCAAGGTCCTTGATGGCCTTGAGCTTCGGCGCTTCGGGGACCGGTGCGGGTGCCGCGGCCACGGGCTGAGGAGCCGGCGCGACGGGGGCCGCATCGGGCTCGGTGGGCGTGGCGGGAACACTCGGTGTCGCCGCGACATCGCCGCCAGCGGGGGTCGGCGCGGGGGTGGTCGCTTGCGGAGTCGTGGCGGCAGGTGTCGTCCGCGTGTTCGCTGCGGTCTCTTCCGGCGTGGCGCGACGGATCTGATCGCTCTTGACATAGCCGCGGGCTTGCGAGGGCGCGGGGACGAGATAGCCCTCGACCGAACCGTCCGTGCCCTTGATGGACTCCAGGACGGAGAACGTGGTGCCCGCCGGCAAGTCGCTATCCAGCAGGAACTGCCAGGGACGCGAGCCCTGCACGTTCGCCGCCATCAGGCGCGACGGACGGGAGAGCTTGATGCTCTTGCCGCCCGCATCCGCTGTCGCGTCCGCGGCCTTCACATAGGCCTTCATGCCCGGCAGATACTCAACCCGCATCCACCCCGGCCCCTCGCCATCGACGCGGAGGACCTGGCCCTGCTTCAGGATCGAGACGGCGTAGAAGATGCCGCCATCGGCGCACTTCATGGGGACATTGTCCTTCGTGACCGCCACGAAGTACGGCTCGACCGACTTGATCTGCTGCGCCGCGGCAAACTGCGCCGGCAGGAGCGCGGCGGAGCCGAGGGCAACGGGCAATGCGCCGCGAACTGCGGCGCCAAGCGCAAGTCCGGCAATGCGGGCGAGCATCGATTCTGTGCTGGTCATCTCAGACTCCTCGAAAAGGGGAGCAGTGTCGGCGCGACGGGATCATGAACCAATCAATCGAGCCGTCCGGCCTGGTTGATTGCGCCCAAACCGGATCGGTATCCGTATTGAGCGGGGTATAGTACCGCCTCCCGCCGGAAAGGCCGCGCAGGACCGCACGTTCTGCATCGCGATCGCGACTTGTTTGCGATCTTCGGCCGGGAGGCGCTCGGGGGGCCAATGGGCGGGCGGTGCGTACGCGGGAGCGCGACAACAGCTTGCAGACAAACCACTTGCCGCATCCAGCGGCTTGCGGCAACCAAGGGCGAATGCGTGTCGAGAACACACTTGTTTCGGGCAGCGCGGGTTGTTGGCTCCCTTCCCTGCGCGGCGGTCAGTGCCGCGGTCCTGCTGTCCGTGGCGGGGTGTGCATCCCCGTTGCGCGACCAGCCGGACAAGGACCTCCGCCGGTACGTTCGGGAATCCACCCAGCGTGAACTGATGGAAGCCCGGACGTGGCCCGAGGCTCGTCCGCTGCGACGCGACCCCCGCGTTCCCGCGCTGGATATCGAGCCGCGGATCATGTCCGAGCTGGCGACCATGGCCGGCCCGGATTCATATCCGAACAAGGACCCCCGTTCCGGGCCGGTGATGTTCAACGTCGATTTCCCGGTCGCGACGATCGGTCTTCAGCGCGCCGTGAAGACGGCGGTTGAGCACAACCTCAATGTTCAGTTCGCGCGCCTCTCTCCGGCGATCAGCCAGGCGCAGCTCTCCGCCGCGGATGCCGCGTTCGACTGGGTGCTCTTCGGGTCCACCCAGTGGTCGGCCACGGACCAGCCCCGGACCAGCCCCGCCATCGGCGGATCCACCGTCGGCGTGGCCTCGGATCAGCGGCAGGTGCTCGATGCCACCGTGGGCGTCCGCAAGCCGCTCATCTCCGGCGGCCTGTTCACCGTGCAGACGCAGTTTACCTACACGGATGTCGAGACGGACAACCTGTTCAACCGTCCCGACCCCGCGCGCGAGGCAAACCTGGTGGTGCAGGTCGATCAGCCGCTGCTCCGGAACTTCGGCTCCGATGTGGCGCTCGCGCAGGTCCGTCTGGCGCAGAACGCGGAGCGCGACGACATCCAGAGCCTCAAGGCCGATCTGATCACCAACGTCGTCGAGACCGAGAATGCCTACTGGACCCTGGTCCGCGCACGCAACGATGTGCTGGTCCTCCAGCGGTTGCTGGAGCGCGGCGAGGATGTGCTGGGCAAGCTCCGTGCACGCAAGGAGTTCGACGCCAAGCCCGCGCAGATCGCCGATGCCTCCTCCGCGGTCGAGGCACGCAGGTCCCAGCTCATGCAGGCCCAGAAAGTGCTGCGTGATGCGAGCGAGCGGCTGAAGCTGCTCATGAACGACCCCGAGTACACCGTGGGGTCCGAGGTGCTTCTCCTGCCCGCCGATGAGCCGATCGACCAGCCGATCGAGCTGAGCCTGGTGGACTCGATTAACTCCGCACTGGCGAACCGGCCGGAGGTGCAGCGGGCGATCCTGTCGCTCGACAACACCGCCATTCGCTTGGGCGTTGCGGACAACGCACGCCTCCCGCTCCTCAATCTGCGTGCCCTCACGCGCCTCAGCGGCATGGGCGATTCCGGCGACTCCGCGTACGACTCGCTCGAAGAGGCTCGCTTTGTGGACTATCAGGTCGGCCTCAGCTTCGAGATCCCGATCGGCAACCGGGCCGCGGAATCCAACTACACCGTTCGCCGCCTCGAACGCCAGCAGGCGGCCATCGCCTATCGCAACACGGTGCAGAACATCGTCTCGGAGGTCAAGGCCGCCATCCGCGATGTCCAGCTCAACTACATCCTGATCGAGCAGAACCGGGCGGTCCGCATCGCCGCCGCGGAGAATGTCCGCACGCTGCAGGTCGAAGAAGAGACCCTCGGACGGCTGACACCCGAGTTCCTCGACCTCAAGCTGCGGCGCCAGCAGTCCCTTGCCGCGGCGGAGCAGGCCGAGCTGTCCGCACTCACCGATTACAACGCATCTCTCGCGCGGCTGCACGGATCGGTCGGCAGCGTGCTGGAACGGAACCGCATCCGGTTCGATGCGCCAAACGTCACGCCCGAGAGCAAGCCGAGCGATCTGTTCCCCGATGCGCAGGAGTGAGTCGAGCTTGCGCCGGCGGGCCGGTCAAGCCATCGAGCCGCAGATCGCCGATACCCCGTCGAACATCGACCCGGCGGCGTCGATCACCGCCTCGGTCTCGCTGTCGGAATACGTCTGCGAGCCCATGGCCGCACGGAATGCCTGCCACTTCGGGCGCTGCTGTTCGCCGTAGGGGTCGAGGTAGGTATCGCCGGCGCCCGGCGTCAAGCCCAGCCCGCGCCGCAGCGCGATGGCGATGTAGCGATTGCCGTTCTTGCTCCCCTCCAGCACATAGTGAAAGCCGAGCAAGGCAACGGGCTCCTGCGTCGCGGCGGTCCGGATCTGCTCGCACACCGCGGCTGTGGCATCCGAGGGCTGGACGCTCGCCGGATCGACTCCCAGAGTCCGAAGGTCCGCCGCGAGCCGAGGATGGCCGAGCTGCTCCGCAGTCACGACTCCGAGCCGCGGTTCCCGCGTCGATTGCGCGGCGATGGCCTGCTCCAGCTCGGTGTGCACGATCAACATCTGCCCGAGCCAGCAGGCATACTGCTCGCGCGTCGCCGTTCCCTTGACCAGCGCCTGCTGCAGGGGCTGCTGCTCCGCACGCCGGTGGTGTTCCGCTGTGCGCTCCTTCAGCAGATCCATGATTTTTGCCGCTGTCATCGATGTCATGCTGTGCTCCTGTTCAGGTTGCGACTCAACGCATCGCGTTGTGCCATCGCCGCGGCGGATGGTTGCTCCGGACACCCGGGAACATCAGACGCTCTCAGCCGGCGACGGATCTCCACCAGATGATCACCGCGGGCACGACCAGCCAGGCCAGTCCCTTGATCAGAAAGAAGAGAAACGTCAGCAAGGTCAGCCGCTTCCACCACGGGATCGGGCACTTGCCCGCGACCGGATGGACCGAATCGGTGGCCTCCGCTTGCGCGGCGTCCGAGGTTGGTGTCCCCGGCCTGCTCATGCTCCGAACCAGGATGAGAGGAACGCGAAGATGTCCGGGACTTCATTGGTGCCGTCGGCGTTGAAGTCGCCACGACCCGCGAACCACTCTGCCAGGAACGCGAAGATGTCCGCGACGTTGACGCTGCCGGAGCAGTCCCAGTCCGCCGGAGCGCCGACGCAAAGGCGGAGCACAAGGCTCGCCGGCACGCCGCCGATTGCCGTCGGCGTCTCCTTGCAGTAGAACGCCGGGACGTTCGACGACTGCTGCTCGGTGATCGCCAGAGAAGAGACCACCACGTTCAGCCTGCCCGCCGCCAGCGAGGTTCGGAAGTAGCGGATCGCGTCCGCATCGGTGACATCGACATCAAACGTCATCGTCGATCCGAGCGGGACTGGCGCGCCGGGCGCGAGTCCGTCGATGATGCCTACCGCCAGCGACTTGGCCAGACGTCCCTCATCGCGGTTGTTCGAGTTGTCGATCAGCACGCCCGCCCCGTCATATTCCGCCGCGAAGGCGTTGCGGATGCCCCGCGCAGGAACCGGGAACGGAGCTCCGTTGTGGAACGGTGTGCTCTCCTGAAACGCGGTGGGCCCGGTGAGCGTCCATCCGCCGCGATACCCGCACATGAACAGCTCCACCGGCTGCCCCGGGTCCGGATCGCTCACGCCGCTCCCGGGAATCAACGCCTCGATGGGGTCGATCGTCGGGTCATACACAAACGTGTTGTCCCGACTGGCAACGATGCTCACGCGGGCTTCACGGATTCGGTAGTGCGTCAAGGGCAGCCCGGCCGTGACGAGGCCGCCGGTGTCAAACCCCAGAATCATCTGGCCGTCGCGGTTGTCGAACAGCGATTCCGTTGTCGCCCCGATCGGCGAGAACACCGTCGCCTCGCCCTCGGACCCCTGAGGATTCGCGCCGTTGAACGGGTACATCCAGCGGTCCAGCGTCGGCGTTGGCAGCGTCAGGTCGATGATCCCTGCGCTGGCGGAAGCGGCGAAAATCAGACCCGAAGCGGCGAGCATGGAGGCGGTGCAGTGCATGGCATTCACTCCGAAGGAGATACTCGTGAGTTGCGGTTTGGCAGGGATTATTCCTGTCTGACCGGACAAGCCTAGACTTGTTGAGACTTCGTCTCAATGATTGCCGCGAGAAATCTTCAGAATTGGGAGCTTTGTTGCATGCAAGTTCGCCGCGGTCTCGCCACAGGCTTCACCTTGATCGAGCTGCTGGTCGCGATCGGCCTGATCGCGCTGCTCATCGGGCTGCTCCTGCCCGCCCTGGCTCGAACGCGCAACGCCGCCCGGGACACCGTGGAAATCGCGGCGGGTCAGCAGCTCATCACCGCCTACCTGCTCTACGCGGATGACCACCGCGGCACCGTGCTCCCGGGCTACGCGACCGACGCCATGGTCAGCCTGAATCCCCCGCCGGGCCAGGCAGTCCTTCGAGTCACCGACGAGTCGGGCGAGCCGCTGACGGGAGTCACCGCCCGGCGCTACCCCTGGAGGCTCGCTCCTTACCTGAACTTCAGAATGGAGGGGCTCTACAAGGACCCCGCGCTGCTGCGCCGGTATCGCGAACGCGACGACTTCCTCTACGTCGCCAGCCTGTCTCCCTCATACGGCCTGAACAGCATGCTGGTCGGGGGGGATGCCGATCGGTTTGGCTTCAATGCGGCCGCGCTCAACGCGTACGGCTCGTTCTACCTGACGCGGACGGATCAGGCGATTCGGCCGGATCGACTGGCCGTGTTCGTGACGGCTCGCGGCGTCAACCCGGAAGGAGGGGAGTTGGTGCCGGGGTACTTCCGCGTCGATGCCCCGAATCGAACGGTGCGAACCTGGGCGGCGGAGTATGCCCCGGACCAGCCGCCGGGCACCACCGGGAATGTAGATTTTCGCCTCGGAGGGGGTCGCCGGGCGACGGGCGGGAGCGGCTCGGGCGTCTCAGGGAAAGCGGGCGTGGTCCACTTCGACGGACACGTGGGCATTCTTGGGTTTGGCGAGCTTGATGACATGACCCGTTGGGCGTATCGCGCGGGCTCGCGGGACTGGACGATCGGATCCGCGAGATAGCTTGACGATCGGATTTTATCAGGTACTGTTCTTCATCGGGCCGCAGATTTTTGTAACGGCCGGGAACGGAATCCGAAGATTTGTGGTATAGATTACGTATCGGGTGAGTCCCCTGATGGACGCATCTGCGCGTATGCGGGCCGTTCTGGCTCGCAGGCAAATCATGGCAACGCATTCGCCTCGCCAGACTTGGGAGTGGTAGCGATGGTTCAAGTACACAGTCCGTCACGTCGGAGCGGTTTCACGTTGATCGAACTGCTCGTGGTGATCACGATCATCACGCTGCTCATCTCCATCCTGCTGCCGGCTCTGGGCCAGGCTCGCAAGACGGCGAAGATGTTGCTTGAGCAGGCAGCCGGCAGTCAGTTCATGACCGGGTACAACTCGTACTCCACGGACTACAAGGACGGTCTGATCATTCCGTACGTCCACTGGACCTGGGCCCACCCCAGCGCAGGCCCGATGCAGCACCGTCCGCATGACTTCACGAACAACCCCCGCGTTGATATCGAAGGCGATGTGGTCAAGGTCTGGCCCCTCCGCTTCATGTACTTCGCGGGCGGCTCTGCCGGCGCGCTCCCTCCGGAGGCGATGATCAACGACAAGGCCCTGCTCACCTCGATCAAGGCCCGTGACCGCACGCCGACCAACGGTGCGAACGCCCAGACTGCGATCTATGACAACACCCAGAAGTACCAGTACGCGATGGGTTGGCACCCCTCGTTCGGCCTGAACTCCGTGTATGTCGGCGGCCACTACCGCCGCGGCGCGTTCCCCAACGGCAACGGCTTCCGCGCCGGCCACCCGGTGAACAACCACTTCTATGTCAGCACCGTTGAGCGCATCCGCAACCCGTCGAGCCTGATTATCTCGGCAACGGCCCGCTCCGTGGATGTGGCGTCAGTTTCCGGCGGCAGCTCGATCGGCTACGGCGGCAACCCCGTTCCCTACAACCCGTCATCCAACGTGGTCCCCGGCTATTACGAGGTCCTGCCGCCCCGCACGGGCTTCCCGCTCACCGGCGGCAGCGCGAGCCCCTGGATCGCCAGCAACACGTTCCTCAAGAACTCGGCCCCGATCTCCTGGGGCTTCAACGACGCCCGACACTTCAACAAGGTCATCACCACGCACGTTGACGGCCACGTTGAAATCCAGACGCTCACTCAGCTCCGCGACATGCGCAAGTGGAGCAATCGCGCCGATCGTCCGGATTGGAACTTCACTCCCGGCAACAACTGATTTCATCCTCTGATTCCATCAGCGGCCGCCGACTCTCGTCGGCGGTCGTTGCCTTTTTGGCGGCATCGCCCAACAATCCGTCGTGTTCGAACGGTCCCACGTGGCGTGACGAATCGGAGTGAGCATGGCTTTCGACGATGTGAAGCACGCGGTGGTCGATTGGTTCAAAGACCGCAAGTACGCAGAGGGCAAGGCGCCCCTGATCGTCATCTCGGTCATTCTGGTGGCCTGTCTGATCTGGATCAGCAGCTTCTTCGTAGGCGGCGAGTCCTACCCCATGCCGACCCAGCCCGACTCTCCCCGCGACCGGGAGATCCGTCGGCTGACGGATGAAATCCGGACCGATGAGCGGTTCATTCATGTCGCCGCCGGACCGTCCGAAGAGAGCGAAACCATCATCACCTTCACAGGCTCGGTGTATACCCGCGCGGACAAAGCCGCCCTCCTCGCGCGGATCAAGACGCTCACCTCGGCAGAGTTCACGATCGTCGACGGCGAGATCCACGTTCTCAATGAGCCATGACCCGGTGATCTGGGCGGGCCGGATCGACCGATCCGCTTGCAGCGCATGTTGCGGGGCGCACGGGGCGTGCGGGTCGTTCGCTCCCGATGCCCGGTCCGGCCTCGGTGACGAACCCCGATTCTTCGAAGACATTCCTACACCCACTCCTCTTCATCACCATGGCTGCTCAAGCACCTGACTTTCTGAACGAGCTCCGCTGGCGCGGCCTGCTGCAGCAGTGCACCGATGAGGCCGCGCTCGGCGCCCACCTCATCTCGGCCGATGTTTCCCGCGGCGGCCGCCGGGCGTATGTCGGCTTCGACCCCACCGCCGACTCGCTGACCATCGGCAACCTCGTCGGGATTATCCAACTCGCCCGCTTCCAGCGTGCCGGCCACACGCCCGTGGTCATCATGGGCGGCGGGACCGGCTTCATCGGCGACCCCTCCGGCAAAAGTGCCGAGCGCACGCTCCTCACCGCCGAGACCATCGCCCACAACGTCCATTGCATCCGCCGAATCTTCGATCGACTCATCGACTTCGATGCCGGCAGGCAGAACCGCGGCCAGTTGTTCGACAACTTCGACTGGCTCGGCAAGCTCAGCTACATCGAAATCCTCCGCGACGTGGGCAAGCACTTCTCGGTCAACATGATGATCCAGAAGGAGTCGGTGAAAGAGCGGCTTAACAACCGCGACCAGGGGATCAGCTACACCGAGTTCAGCTACATGATCCTGCAGGCCTACGACTACCTGCACCTGTTTGAGAAGCACGGCGTCACCCTGCAGATGGGCGGGAGCGACCAGTTCGGCAACATCGTCTGCGGGATGGATCTGATCCGCCGCGGCCGCACCGAAAGCGACGCACATCAGGCCTTCGGCCTCACCTGGCCCCTCGTCACCAAGGCCGATGGCGGCAAGTTCGGCAAGTCCGAGTCCGGCGCGGTCTGGCTCACCGCCGAACGCACCTCGCCCTACGCGTTCTACCAGTTCTGGCTGAACGCGGCGGATGCGGATGTGATCCGGTTCCTCAAGATCTTCACCTTCCTCTCGCAGGAAGAGATCGCCGCGCTCGAGGCATCGCAATCGACCGACCCCGGCAAGCGAGAAGCGCAGCGTGCGCTCGCTCGCCACATGACCGAGCTGCTGCACGGCGCGACCGAGCGCGACCACGCCGAAGCCGCCGCGAAGGCGCTCTTCACCGGCGATATCGCCCACCTCCCCCTGGCGACGCTCGAGGAGGCTCTGGCCTCTGCCCCCGCTACCGACCACGCAAAGTCGGAACTGGAGGGCACGGGCATCGCGCTCGTCGATCTGCTCGCGAAGACCACGCTCGCCAAGAGCAAGGGCGAGGCCCGCACGCTGCTCTCGCAGAACTCCATCAGCGTGAACGGACACAAGGCCGCGGCCGATGCGAGGCTGACATCGGCAACACTGCTTCACGGCAAGGTCATCGCCATCCGCCGCGGCAACAAGGCCTGGCATATCACACGATGGGCGTGAAGATCGCCCGCGGCACGGATTGCTCAACCAGTTATCGCCCGCCCACCATGCGCAAAATGGTCTGGGATGATTCCGCTTCGCCGGTTCGTGCGCTCAGGAGAGCCGCACCCGCCGAAGCGAGCACGGCCGCATAGTCCGTTGGCGAGGGAGCGGGCGTGCGGTGGTCCAGTAGGCGAGTGAGTTGATCGGCAAAAGCATCAACCAAAGCCTCATCAGGGCGATCTTCCTGCGCTCGCTTGCGGCGACCCGGCCGCGAGGCATCGACGGATGCGCCTTCGGCGCTGAGCCATGTGAACCCGCCTGTGCCGGTTCCGATTCCTTGCGGCGCATCGTCGGTCACATGCAGTCTGCCGCCGTCGCCGATCAGCGTGATCGATCGGCTCCACCGCGATGCCCGGTCCGAAAGCGCGAGCGTTGCCGCCCGGCCATCGGCGAACCGCAGATTCGCGGTCAGATCGCCGCTCAGACCTCGGAGCGTCTCTCCCGCCGCCTGATGCAGACCGCGGCCGCGAACCGGCCAGACATACGAAGCGTCGATCTGCTCAGGGGTCCCGAGCAATGACACCACACAATCCATCGCGTCAAACAGACGAGAGCCCAGCGAACCCTGCCCCGGTCCGCACCATCCCTCGACCACGACGGTCCGCACATGTCCGAACTGATCAAGCACATCAGAGGCATCGCGCATCGCGCGCGACAGCCGGAACAGCGGGGTCGCGCGGGCCCAGCCGCCCCCCGCATCAATCGTGTGGCGAGGCAAGGACTCGGAGTCCGCATCCTCGCTCCGCGTGGGTGCTCCCGAGCCGAGCGAGCCCCCTCCGGCGGACGGCGCAGCAATCACCTCCGTCGCGGCTGAGTGCGACACAACCCCCGCCGCGAGCGATTCGATCTGGATGTTCAACTGCAGTGCGGAGCACGGCATCGGTTCGAGCGTTGCGACTCGAACTCCGCGAGCGCGACACGCCGCAAGCGCTCCCGCATCCTCTCGGTCCAAGCCTCCCTGTTGCTGGCCGCCGGCAAAGTCGCCCGGCGCTGCGATGAGAACCACATCTGTCTGTGCGGCGGTGAGCACGCCTCGGAGATCATCGAAGAGTGGAATGGCATCCCGATCGCCACTGAGCGCGGCGATCAACTCCGGCCCCCGGCCCGGTTCCGGGCTCCCCGCACCCACGATCGTCACTTCGGCGCGATCCGCAGCGGCACGCAGCCAACCCGCTTGCGCCGGATCGGCCCAGACAATCGCGGTTCGATGGGATCGTGCGGCGGACACGAATGAAAGTGTACACGCCGAGGGGGTTTCCGGTGTGGGAGGTTCGGCGACGGCTCAGGCCGGTCGCGGTCGCGAGAGTCGATGCCCGCGTCAGCTCCCCAAAAGCAACACGGCCCGGAGCGAGTCCGGGCCGTGACGGGAGTCTGACTTCGACTGACCGGGGTCAGTTGTTCTTGGCAGCGGTCTTCAGCCAAGTCGGCCGCGGCTCGTTCGCGTCGGTCGGCTCGATGCTGATCTTGCGGCCCTGGAATACCACCTTGCCGTTGATCAACGAGTACAGGGTGTCGTCGCGGCCGCGCTCGACCATGAAGCCCGGCTCGAACAACGTGCCGCGCTGGCGGACGATGATCGAACCCGGCTGGGCGAGCTCGCCGCCGTACAGCTTGATGCCCAAGTACTTGGGGTTGGAGTCGCGACCGTTGCGGGTCGAGCCCTGTCCCTTTTTGTGTGCCATGACGAATGCCCTCAATACCCGCCGCGATCGTCGCGATGGGCCTGAACCTTAGGCCCACGCCCTTTGACCTTCCAGTACGAACAATGCCCTATCGACGCATTTCAGCGCATGATCCAAGACTGTTCCCGAACCGGGATCGACTCAAAGCGGGTGCCGACCAGATCTCCGGGGGAGTCGAAGTCGAGCCGCAGGGTCTTGCGGAGAACGAACCGAACGTCGGAGTTGGGGGGTTCGACCGTCGCCGTCTCGCCGGAGAAGCCGGCGGCGTAGACCGTCAGGCGCTCGGGATTGGTGTCAGTGACCGGCCAGATCACCACGCCGTCTTTCCCGTTCTCGCGACCCTGAAGCAGGGTTCCGATGATCGAAATCTGGTCTTCCGCAAAGCTGTTCTGGAGGGATGCCAGGACGCGTTCCGTGACACTCTGCGGGACATCCCGGCCCGAACGCAGGATCTCCCCTTCCCCGTTGGCGAGCTCAAACGCAGGGGCGAAGAGCAGGTCCTCGCCGCTGTTGTTCACGACCGAATAGTCCATGTACAGGTACATGCGCGGCCCGACGCCCGGCACATCCATGCTCGTCAGCCGGAGCGTGCCGGGGATGATTTCCAGTTGCCAGCGGCGGGGGACAGGGTCCGGCTCCGGAGCCAGGCCCATAACCGCGGCGACGGACCCCGCGGCAAACACGGCCGCGGCGAGACGGGACAACCGGCTCGTGGTCGAGCGGCGGGGTGTACGATGAGCCTCTGGGGCGGTGGGGGGCATGAAACGGTCTCCTGATCGCGGCTCGGATCGATGTCCGAAGGTTGGGAGTGTACAGAGCGAGTACGCGGCGGGAAAGCCGGGGTTCCTTCGGATGACCACCTTCGTCGGCGACATCGAGTCTGGATCCGCCGGTCGCAGGCCCACGCCGCCCCAGCCCGTGGCGGTCTTCATTCCGCCGGAGCTTCGGCTCGCGGCGTGTGCCCGGCTCGTGGCGGACCACGCCCCAGAGCCCCAGCTTGCCGCCCGGAGGTTTGTGGAGACCGCCGCCGAACTGGGGATTGACCTGTCCCTGATGTGGGGAACCTTGGACCCAACCCGGACGGAAGTCCGGCAGGTCGTGCTGGCCGTGGTCGGGGCGGGGCGGACGGCCATGCTGTTCCTCTCCGGCGACACTCGTCGGAAGGGGGTGCACTTCGGGGGATCCGGGGAACAGGCCAACCTGGAACGGGTGGCGGTCATTGAGGCGGCGTGCAAGGCACTCTCGGCGCCTATTCCGGGGAAGACCTCGCTGGGTATCCGGCTTGCCCAAGCTCTGCTCGAGCCCCACGAGACCTCCGTGCTGATCGCGCTGCGGAGAGCCGGCTTCCGCCAACTCGGCGACCTCGCGTACATGCGTCGGGAGCCGGCGCCGATGCCCAGCCCAAGCCGCGGCGGCCAGTTGCCGGCGGGCATGCGGATGGTATCGATCGCTGATCTGACCATGTCCGGTGTCAGCACGGCGGAGATCGACCGGTTGCTGCTGGTCACGCTGGAAGCGTCGTATGTCAACACCAAGGACTGCCCCGAGCTGTGCGGATTGCGAGATGCACGCGATGTGCTTGAGTCTCACAAGGCGGTCGGACGGTTTGACCCCGCTCTGTGGTGGGTGATGTTCGATGGCGACCAGCCCGTGGGGTGTGCGCTCTTCTCGGTATCGCCGGAGCACGACTCCCTCGAACTGGTATACATCGGCCTCGCCGAAGCAGCGCGGGGCCGGGGGATCGGCTCGGCGTTTCTCGATGCCTCTCTCCGAGCGGTCGGCGACCGCGTGATGATGTCGGGCGGCGTGACGTGCGCGGTGGACACGCGCAACACCGCGGCGCTGCGGCTGTATCAGCATGCGCGGTTCCGGCGGTTCAGCGTGCGGATCCCCATGATCCGGCCGCTGGCGACGAGTTGAGTCGTTTGACCCGTGAATCACAGTGCCGCAGCGCGTTTTCCACATCGTTCTCCACGCGGACCGCGGTCGCTGCATCAAGACGTGGACAAACTTTTTTCCGCGGCGCAAGTACCGGCTTTTGCAGTGCTCCGTGCGACCGAGCGCGTCTGGCGACGATGTCCGCGCTTGAGGCCGACCGCGTCGCTCGATATTCTGTGCCCGGCGGCCAGGGATTCGGCCGCACGTTCCACGTCACGATGATGACCTGATCAGCAACAAGCCCGCGCAGCCGCACCGGCGATGCTGCAACGGCCCTTGGTTGATGCCGCGACGTTGTCGCGGCAAGGGGTCTCTGCTCGCCCTGCTCTCCGCGGATGTGTTTGCGGAGGGACGGTCGTTCATCGTGGTGTGCCCGCCGTGGGAAGGACTCCGAGTCACAGATCGGCCACGAAGCCGTGGCGCCTCAACTCTCGCCGTGCGTTTTGCACGTCGCGGCGGAGCTACAAACCCGAAGGGTGTGACCTGTGGAGACACGTCACGCTTCGCTCGCGATGCCGGACCGGAGAGACCAAGAGCACAGGGAAGGAAGGCGATGCGACGACTCTGTTGAGGCTCGACGTTCAGAAACCGATGACTGGTCCGGCGCGCCCGGCGCAAGCGTCATGCCGATCGCCGGGCGGAGCGCATTGGTGCACGATCTGCCCGCGAGCGACAGCACGCTGACCGAGCGGCTGGTGCGCATCATCGGGAAGTCGAGCTTCGACCGCTACTTCGACGGGCGCGTCGAGCTTCGGCCATCCGAGGGGCGGCTGGAGGTTCATGTCTCAAGCCAGGCCGCGGCGGATGTGCTGCGCCGCCGATTCGGGATCGCCCTGCGCCAGGCCGGCAGCGAGGCCGCGGAAGTCGGCGGCCGGTCGTCCGAGGTGGTGTTCGTTGCCGCATCGGAGCAGGCACCCGAGCCAAGGCAGAGCGGGGCGGCTCCGGTCGTTGCGTCCGCGGCGCCGACCGTGCACGCGGCGGCGGTGCGGACCCACGGCCACCATGCGCCGCCGACGCGCTACCGCCTCGAAGACTACGTTGTCGGCGAATCCAACCGCATGGCCTACAACGCCGCCGGGCACATGGCCAATGGCGACGACCCTGGCGCGGCGAGAACGCTGTTCATCCACGGGCCGTGCGGGCTCGGCAAGACGCACCTGCTCCAGGGTGTGGCGCAGCGATTCCGCGAACGGCAGCCGGGCGCGGTTGTCCGAATCACCAGCGGCGAGGCGTTCATGAACGACTTCGTCGCATCGATCCGCGCGGCGGGGGCGGAGGGTCGATCCGGCCCCGGCGGCGTGTCGAAGTTCCGCAGCGCGTACCGTCGCGCGGACCTGCTGTGCATCGACGATGTCCACTTCCTCGCCGCGAAGCAGGCGACGCAGGACGAACTGCTGCACACGTTCGACGAGATCGAGCGTGGCGGGGCACGGGTGCTGCTCATCAGCGATCAGCACCCGCGGTCGCTGCGCAAGTTCAGTCCCGCGCTGGTCTCTCGCTTCATGTCCGGCATGGTCGCGAGCATCGCGCCGCCGGAGGCCGCGCTGCGGGAGCGCATCGTGCGGGTCTTTGCGATCCGCCGCGGCCTGGCTCTCGATGACTCGGGCGTGCGTTCTCTCGCTTCCCGCGCGGCGTGGACGCCGGGCGCAAGCACCGGCCCATCAATCCGGGATATCGAGGGGATGCTGACCAAGATCGATGCCCTCAAGCGCGTCGCGCCGGAGTATCTGAGCGCCGACGGCCGGATCGGCGCCGGAGCGGTCGATCGCGCGTTCGGCGGCGGGGGCACGCATCCCTTTGCACCGGGTTCAACGGACGCCAACGCCGAGCGGAACGGCGCGTCGCTCGTATCCGGCCAGCGGCCGGCAAAGCCCGTCCGCATGCACGTCATCATCGCGCAAACGTGCGCGGCGATCGGCGTCGAGTTCGCGGACCTTGGCGGGAAGACCCGCCACAAGCGCGTGGTGCTCGCCCGATCGCTTGTCACCTACATCGCGCGCGCGCTGACCACCCAGAGCTTCCCCGATATCGCCCGCGCGCTCGGCCGGCCCAGCCACTCAACGGTCATCACCGCCTATCAGCGATTCTGCAGGCAGCTTGAGGCGGATGAACCCGTCACGCTCGAGCATGCCGCGGAACCCACGACGTTGAGCGTGCTGACGCGGCAACTGATTGAAGCAGTTGTGCATGCTTCAGCCAAAGGCTGAAGCAGATTTTGGATTGCGGATTTTGGATTGTGGATTGATCGGACCTGATGCCTTGAGCGTGAACGAGTCCGCGAAGTGCGACTGTCGCCGTACACTTCCGGGCATGACTGAGGCAGAACTCAAGGCTCGCACCAAGGCCTTCGCTCTTCGTGTGATGAAGCTCGTCGATGCGCTTCCCAAAAACCGGGCCGCGGATGTGGTGGGCCGTCAGGTGCTTCGCTCGGCAACGTCGGTCGGCGCCAACTACCGTTCGGCGTGTCGAGCGCGGTCGCAGGCCGACTTTGTGAACAAACTGGCAATCGTCGAGGAGGAGGCGGATGAGACCGCATACTGGCTGGAGCTTCTGGCCGATGCGGGCCTGATCAAGCCGGGCCGCCTGGCCGATCTCATGGGCGAGTGCAACGAGATCACTGCGATCGTAGTGGCCTCAATCCGGACGTCGCGACGATCTACCTCGAGACGGGGCACAGTGCGCACGTGACGAGGTGCTTCCTCAATCCACATTCCAAAATCCAAAATCCAAAATCGAACTCCTCATGCACGAAATCCCCCTTTCCCGTCCCGACATCACCTCCGCCGAGATCGATCTGGTCGTTCAGACCATGAAGTCCGGCCGGCTCGCCCTCGGGCCCATGGCCGAGCGATTCGAGCAGACCGTGGCCGCGAGCGCCGACCGGCAGCACGGCGTCTGCGTCTCCAGCGGCACCGCGGGTCTGCACCTGGCCCTGCTCGCCCTGGGTATCGGCCCCGGCGATGAGGTCATCACCACGCCGTTCTCGTTCGTCGCCTCCGCCAACTGCATCCTCTACGTCGGCGCCAAGCCCGTCTTCGTGGACATCGATCCCAAGACGCTGAACATGGACCCCGAGAAGCTCCAGGCCGCGATCACGCCGCGGACGAAGGCGATCGTCGCGGTCGAGACGTTCGGCAATCCGGCGCACATGGACACCTACGAATCCATCGCCAAGCGCCACGAGATCCCGCTCATCGAGGACTGCTGCGAGGCCCTCGGAGTCCGCCATCGCGGCCGCCCCGCGGGCAGTTTCGGGCGCATCGGCGTCTTCGCGTTCTATCCCAACAAGCAGATCACCACCGGCGAGGGCGGGTGCATCGTCACCGATGATCGTCGCTTGGCCAACCTGTGCCGGTCCATGCGCAACCAAGGCCGTGCCATCGTCGATCCGCAGGACACCAAGCCGGACCTTTCGCGAGCGGTCGCCGGCGCGATCGGCGGCGGCGGCGGTTCGGTCGGCTCATGGCTGAGCCACGAGCGGCTGGGGTACAACTTCCGCATGTCGGAGATCAACGCCGCGATCGGCGTAGCACAGATGCGACGGCTGGAGGAGATCACCCACAAGCGGCAGCACGTGGCCAAGATGTACTTCAACCGGCTCTCGGGCAATCACGACCTGGTGCTGCCGACACTGCTCAGCGAGACGGAGATGTCGTGGTTCGTCTTCGTGGTGCGGCTGGGCGGGTCGGGGACATGGAACCGGGATGAGCGAGACCGCATCATCGCCGGGCTGCGCAGGCACGAGATCGGCGCATCGGATTACTTCCCCTGCATCCACACACAGCCGTTCTATGAAGCGCTCGCCGCGGAGGGAAAGGTCCGCGGCCGTTCCGGCGACTTCCCCATCGCCGAGAGCGTCAGCCAGCGCACCATCGCCCTGCCGTTCTACAACGACCTGACCGAGCGCGATGTGGAGATCGTCTGCGGCACGTTGGAGCTGATGATGAGCCGCGAGAACCTCGGGCGGGGGTGAGTGCGCCTATCGCCCTCGACGGTTTGTACTTTGATGTGCCGCGCTGTTTTCAGCTTACGCATCGACGCTATAGCAAGTAGACTGTCCCCATGCTGAATCCAGTCCATGGTGCCCGAATCGATCCCAAGCGGCAACACCCAGTCCTCGACATTCGACACTGGGAGGCGGAGTTCCCAATTGGGGACTGGCGAAAGTGTGACTACTCGGTCGCCACACCCGAGGAACTCGCGCGTGCGGAGCAAGCTAGACGACTGGCTTCGGTGAAGGGACCTCTTGGCCCATCGGTTCCTGCAGATGTGTTCGTCTGGTCCGACTCTCCGGATCACGAGCGTCCATGGCTCACCCGCATCGGCGGCATTCCTTGGCGTGAGAAGGGCAAGCCGTGGCCGAAGGGACCTGATGGTGTGCCGCTCTGCTTCCTCGCCCAGATCTGCTTCGTCGATTCGAAGGACATTCTGGCGCATGAACTACCCGGCGATGTGGCCCTGATTTTCGGTCAGTGGAGCAAGGGCTGGGCGACCATCTTTGAATGCGGAGTCCTTGAGTGGTCGAACTTGAAGCTGAAAGAGCCGCAGGACCTCTTCGATCTCACTTGGACAACCGAGCTTCCCTTCAAGTACGGTGGAGTCATTCATCGCACTGTGCAGTACACGGACTGGCGCACGTCGGACCCGGCGTTCGAGGCTGCGGGTTTCAAAGACGGTGGCTTCTTCAAGGCCGAGATGCAGGCGACTTCGATCGGAAGCTACTCCGGTCTACCACAGGGCTGGCCGTTCGAAGCCGGCGATGGCTGCTCGCTCGTCGCAGTTCTCAGTTCGTTCAGCATGAATGGTCGCTGGCCCTTGGTCGATGTCCCGAACGCACTGGTGAGTGTCGATTCACAAGGTGCGGAATCGCAATTCAGTTTCCATAAGGCGAATGACCTGAGCATCCACGGCGCGGGTTGCGCCTACATCTATCGCAACGCAAAGGGTGAGTTCAAGCTGCAGACATCTACCAGCTGACGCCGAGCCCCAATCGCGCTGCCGTTCTACAACGACCTGACCGAGCGCGATGTGGAGATCGTCTGCGGCACGCTGGAGCTGATGATGAGCCGCGAGAACCTCGGGCGGGGGTAAAGAACCCGGGCAGAGTTGGCGCGGTTCAGTCGAGGATCGTGATGGATTGGCTCATCCGATAGACCGTCGGCATCCCGCCCGCATTCGACGTGATCGACGCGAGAATGTTGAACGTGCCGCGTGGGTGGCGTTCGCGCAGCCGGGTCCGCTCCTGGCCCGGCGCCCAGCCGTTGATCCCGACCCTCGACCTGTAGAGCAGCCGAGTGTCGGACGAGTCGATGACCCCGTTCCCATTGACATCGAGGTACACAATCAACCTGATTTCGGATTCCTCCTCGCTCAGGCTCGATGCCGGGTCGGTGAACTCGAAAGTGAACTGGACCGTCTCTCGGATCCGCACACCATCGGGCCGGTTGTGTGTCAGCATGTCGACGATCGGCATTTCCTGGGTGCTCGTGTAGTTCACCTGCCGCACGGTCCCGCCCCGGATCCAGATGAAGTCGTTGCGGCCCTCGCCGGTCAGATCCGCGGCGATCGCGAGGCGGACTATCCCGGACCGCGGCCGCACATTCCGCAGACGCCACACCTCATCCGAGCTGTACGTGCCGTCACCCCGCCGCTCGAACTGTCGAGCCGTGACAATCTCTGTCGGCGTGCCAAGCTGCACATCCGCGATCGATGTTCGGCGCTCAAAGACCGTCACCACTGGTGACCCGCCCTCGCTCGCCGCAGGCGTGATCAGGATCTCCGTCGGCAGCGTAAAGACCCCCGCGCCGGGCGGGGCAATCTCCGCGACAATCTCGCCCCCGTCGATGTTCCAGCCTCCGGTATTGCTGTACACGCGAAGGTCATATCCGCCCACGCCGTACGCAAACGCGATGAGGTCTGGCGTGCCGGAGCCGTCCATGTCCGCGGCAACAATCGGGCCAAGCATCGCATCGACCGAGAGCAGCTCGCGACCTTCAAAGCCGGTGTTGTACATCACGCCGTCAAACGGGATGGTGATGTTCTCCGCCGCGACGAGCCTGCTGCTGCCGGCAACGATGGCCGTGTACGCCAGGTCGAGGTCGCCGTCTCCATCCATGTCGGTTGCAACGGGCTTGAGCAGCTCGCCATTGTCGAGTGTGTACGCGGTTCGCACCTGCTCGAGCCGGGTGGACTGGTGCACGCGGTACACATCTGACTGCGCACCCCCGGCGGTGGTGCGTGTGAACACGAACTCGTCTCGCCGGTCGCCATCGAGATCGGCCAGCACCACGCTCGATGCGCCGGAGTACCACTCGAAGTGGAACTCCAGCCGGCCCGGCCTGGTTCGAAACCGCATCACCTGCACGATCAGGTCGTTCGCCGCAACGAGATCGGGGAAGCGGTCGCCGTTGACGGTGCCGACGATCAGGTGCCCCGCATCGAGTCGCAACTGGACTGTCCGAGCAGGCTTGTACTGGCCGTTTGGCTTGCGGATGAGCAGGGCGACCTCGCGTCCCGCGGCGATCGCCAGGTCCTCGCGCCCATCGCCGTTGAAGTCCGCCGCGACGACCGACGACACGGGTTCGGCGGAGTCGTACACGATGGCCGGCGGGGCAGCGGCCAGGTGCATCCGCGGCTCGAGCATCTGGAGGGGTTCGCCATCGCCGCCGCGAAGCTCGCTGCCGGATCGCCTGCGTGCTGATTTCATCGTGTGTGTTCCTGGGATGGTCGCGGGTCGGCGCAGCGCGCGGGCGCGCGTCAGCGTGGGTGAGGGGGGGTCAGACGATGGTCACCGGAGTGTCGATGCAGAAGGTGTTGCCGACAAGCTCGCCCGGAACGCCGGTTGCGCGGACAAGCAGGTTGAACGTCCCCCGCGGCATCGAGTCGGTCACGCGGAACGTCAGCTCCGGGAACGCGTTGCGAGTGGCATTCACCCGGCGCTGCGCCGCAAGCAGGTCCTCGCTGTCGATCTCGCCGTTGCCGTTGATGTCGACGAACACCTGGACCCGCGTTCGGAACGGAGTGGGCTGGAGGAACGTGCGCGGGTCGAAGAGCTGCGTGACCACACGTACCTCGCTCCCGGTGGCGTAGCTTGCCGCGGAGGGGAAGATGTATGGAAAGAACACGGTCGGGGGCTCTCCGGCGGGCGTGTTCACCTGTGTCCACAACCTCCCAGAGGTTCCCAATACGAAGTCGAACGGATCGGCAGGCCCGGCGCCCGCAAGGTCGCCGATGTAGGCGATCGAAACATAGAAGTTCAGCGATCGCGCAATGCGCATCGAGGTGAACCCGCCCGCGCCATCGGCCGAGATGCGAAACAGGCGAAGAACTTGCGATGAGACCCCATGGCGTGTCTCCACGATGAGGTCAGAACCCGCGACAGTCCCCGGCCAGTCGGTGCGGATCCTGCCCTTGATCCCCCATTGGGTGTTCGTCGTCACCGTCCGCATCACCCGGGCTTCATCAAAGCTCCCGGTCCCGTCGTTGGTGAACACGATGAAGTGCACGGCCGGGAACCCGCCGAACGGAATGTCCGCCGCGTGCGGACCCCGGTACGTCGCGGTGATGTCGAGATCGCCATCGCCATCGATGTCGGTCACAAACGGAACTAGGCCGTTCATCCCCGGCAGCATCCCGAGCGTGACGGGGGCAAAGCTCGGCGGCTCGTGGGCGGGCGCGCGGTGATACGCGATCAGCGTTGTGACCGGGCTGGAGATATCGGCATGCCCGGCGATCAACTCGGCATCCCCATCCCCATCGACATCCCCCGCGGCGAAGGCGACCGTTGACCAGGGCGGGAGATCGAACACCTGAAGAGTGGAGAACGCGGATGCGTCCGCATCGAACACGGAGATCAGGAACTGATTGCCATCCCGGAAGACGACCTCATCGCCCGGAGTTGGGTCAAGGTCCGCACTGAGCACCGGCACAACCGTGCGTTCGTGGCGCTCGGCGCTTGAGAGGATGAACCCGCCGCTCATAGGGTCAAAGCGAATCAGGCGAATGACCGAGAAGGTGATCTGTTGCGGGAACGATTGGGAGAAGTTGTACGACGACACCAGGTCCTGATGCCCGTCGCCATCAACATCCCCGAGGTGAAGCGTTCCGACCCGCCCAAGCAAGGTGAGAACCCTCGGCTCCTCAAAGTTCCCGGTCCCATCGTTTCGGAAGAACACGACCTCCCGGGTGCTCGCTGCGGCAATGTCCGGGTATCCGTCCAGATCGAAATCCGCCACGACCGGACTCGACAGATTCGGATAGTCCGAAAGGGCCGCGCCGCTGAGCGCCAATCGAGGCTCCAGCGGTTCGCAGGTGCAAGGCTGTCGGAAGGTTCGCAAGGCGGTGCCAACATCGCCGGATGGGTATCGAGTCATGCAGCCTCCTTCCGCCGGCACCAACCGGCTGTAGCCTAGCAGGAAAACCCCGAAGTCGGACGTTCGGAACATGGACGGATGATCGACCCACCCTTGCCCGCTCCACCCCCGCGGCTATCATCCCCACCCCAAAGCCAGCAGCTTCTTTCCTTTACGCTGGCCGGAGATTCACCATGCCCTTCGTCTGCCATTTCACCGGCCGCAAGTCTTCCTTCGGCAAGCAGCGCACCTGGCGCGGCCAGGCCGTCAAGCGTGGCGGCTTCGGTCTTAAGCCTACGGGAATCACCCGCCGCAAGTTCCGCCCGAACCTGAAGAAGGTGACCGCGCTGATCGACGGCCGCCCGCAGAATGTGCTCGCCTCCACCCGCGCCATCAAGGAGGGCCTGGTCATCAAGCCCCTGAAGCGCAAGTATGGGTACACCCGCCAGCAGAAGCTCGCGGCCGCCGCGGGCAACTGAGCCGCGATCGACGCACATCAGACTCCCGTTCAGACCGCTGCTTCCATGCCGCGGTCTGTTTGTTTTTGCACGGCAACACGGACCGACGCAGAGGCCCCCGGGACGGCCATCGCCGGGCCGATGCCGATCCCAATGAGTCTCACTGCTCTCTGAAGTCTTCTCAGCCGATACCATCTGGCAGTGAAGTGCGACCGCTGCGAGAACGAGGCCACTGTCCACGAGGTGATGATCTCGGGGGGCAAGTCCATGGAGCGGCACCTGTGCGAGCGGTGCGCTGCCGCGGCGGGTGTGCAGATCCAGCCGCAGCAGCCCCCGGCCGTGACCCAGATCCTCTCGCAGATGATCAAGGGCGCGGCTGCGGGCGGGCAACCCGGACAGCCCAAGCCGCCCGCTCAGGCCGCGGCGAGCGCGTGCGCCGGGTGCGGGCTGAGCTTCGCGCAGTTCCGCCAGGCCGGAATGCTCGGCTGCCCGCAGTGCTACATCTCGTTTGAGGGCCAGCTCGGTCCGCTGCTCTCGCGTGCGCACGAGGGCGGGACGCATCACGTCGGGAAGATCCCGCGGAGTCTGGAGCTTCTCCGCACCGCGCCGCCGCAGGGCGGGGCTCCGGGCCAGGAAAGTGCTCGGGCGCGCGTCGAGTCGGATGCCCGGGCGCAGGAGCAGGCGAAGGCGGAGGTCCTCCGCAGGCAGCTGGCCGTCGCCGTGACTTCGGAGAACTACGAACGCGCCGCGACCCTCCGCGATGAACTGCGCAAGCTCGAAGCCATCCTGCGAAGCGCGGCCGCTCCCGCGGGCTCGCCAAGTCTTGCGCGTTCCCCCCGCGCCACTCGAAAGCCCAAGCCCGATCAGGGAAACGCCGGCGCTGAGGAGGCCACGGGATGAGCGGCACAGGCGGCTTTGCCGGCGAACTGTTCCGCGGCGGGGCCGAGTGGCTCAGCGGCCGCGGCGGCGATTCCGACGTCGTGATTTCTTCTCGCGTGCGTCTTGCTCGCAACCTTGCCGGATTTCCGTTCGTCTGTCGCGCCAGCCGCATTCAACGCCAAGCTGTACTCGACATTACTCAGCAGCGGCTCACCACCACGGGCATTGCCAACCACGTGCTCTGGGTCGATGTCCATCGCTCTGCGCCCCTCGAGCGGTTGTTGATGCTTGAGCGGCACCTGATTTCCAAGGAACACGCGCGAAGCGCGCCGGGCGACCCCACCGCGCAGACCGCCTGCCCATCACCTGCCCAGAAGGCCGATGAAGCCGCGGCCGAGCCCCGCGGCGTAGCGATCTCGCTCCCCGATGAATCGCTCTCGGTGATGGTGAACGAGGAAGACCACCTGCGCTTGCAGGTCGTCCGCCCGGGGCTGGAGCTCAGCCAGGCCTTTGCGGAGGTCAACCGCGTGGATGACCTTCTCGAAGGGGAGTCCGCCACCGGGCTTGGCGGCAAACCCATCGAGTTCGCCTTCAGCCCACGCTTTGGATATCTCACCGCCTGCCCGACCAACGTCGGCACGGGCATCCGGGTCTCGGTCATGCTCCACCTCCCCGCGCTCAAGCTCGTCGGCGAGATGGACAAGGTGCGGCGAGCGACGCGCGATATGGGCCTTGCGGTCCGGGGGTATTACGGCGAGGGCTCAGAGGCCGCCGGCGAGTTCTACCAGATCTCCAACCAGACGACCCTCGGCAAGCCCGAGGCCGTGATCCTGCAGGAGTTCGAGCGCGAGATCATCCCGCAGGTGATCCAGTACGAGCGGGCCTCCCGGCGCATCCTGCTTGAAAAGCGCAGACGGATGCTGGAGGACAAGGTCTTCCGCTCGCTCGGCCTGCTCCGGGCGGCGCGGCTCCTCACCCCCGAGGAGGCGATCGTGCTGCTCAGCGATGTGCGTTTGGGGGTGCTTTCAGGCTTGATCCCCGAGATTGAACTCGGAACCGTCAACCAGCTCATCCTGCTCACCCAGCCCGCCCATCTGCAGCGCGTGATCGGACGCGTTTTGGACCAGGGCGAACGCCGCGAAGCCCGTGCCGACTTCGTCCGTAAGGCCATGGGCGCGGCCTGATTCCAGGCTCATCTGCACGCTGCCGGCGTGAATCCAATCCCCATCGCACACGGCCGCTGTTGCCAAGGCACGCCTGGCAGTACACTCGCGGCATGCCGCGGGATGAAGACCCTTCGCCCATCGACAAGCCTCAGCGGTTTGTCTGGCCGCCCCGACGCATCGCGCCCGATGCGCCCGTCGTGCCCGCCGCGGCGGAGATCGTCCGCGGGCCCGAGCTCCGCCGAACTTGGCGAGATGCCCTCCGCGAAGCTGTCGAGGACACTCGCCGGGTCTGGCTCGACATGACCGTGCCGCAACTGGATCAACGCCTGGCCGGGCAGCAGTTCGAGCCCGATGCGCCCGGCTCGTACTGCCCCAAGTGCGGTCTGACGGCCGAGCGCAACCTCGGCGCAGAGTGTTGCAGCGAGTGCGCGACCCGAAGGCCCGCATGGCAACGGGTGGTGCGGCTGGGCACCTATACCCCGCCCCTGGCGGATGTGATCCGCCAGATCAAGTTCACCAAATGGCGTCGTCTGGGTGAGGACCTCGGCCGTGTGATGGGTCGGCAGCTTGCCGAGCAGCTCCCCACGCCGCGGCCGCCGATCGTGCTCGTTCCGGTCCCCATGAGCTGGCAGCGGCGCATCGTTCGAGGGCTGGACCACTCTTTGGCGATCTGCCGGGGCGTGCGTGCGGGCCTCGCCGAGTCCGGGGGAGGGGCCAGGATCAGGCGGCTGCTCTGGCGACGGCACGGGCCGAGCCAGCTTCAGGTGCTGCCAAGCGAGCGATCCGGAAACGTGGGCCGGATGATTCAGGCCCGAAGATTCGGATTTCGATCGGTATCCGATGGGGCATTGGTGGTGGTTGTGGACGATGTCATGACGACCGGGGCGACCATGCGGGCGAGCTGCCGGGCGGTCGTGGAGGGGTTGGCTGGGGCAGGAATGGAGCGGGCGACGGTGTGGGCCTTGGTGGCGGCGCGGACGGAGATTGCCGATGGGGACCGGGACGAGGGGGGAGAAGAGGGCTAAAGTACTGCCAGAACAGGGTTTGTCCGGTCCTGCCGTGTCTTGCGCATCGGGACGGTGTGTGCAAGATGCGGGGAAAAAGTGGGATGATTTATACTGCGTCTTGACTGCGGGGAGGGGCCGTCTACACTCTCCCTCGCCTTCGGAAAACCCGTCGGCACGGGTGTCACGCCGTCTGATGATGGCAGGACCCCACGATCCTTGACAAGTGAAGACAGTTGGGTGATCCGCGAGAATGTGCGATCATGACATCGACGTGATACGTCGAGTCCCTTGCCGGGACAGTCATGGTCGATCCAAAGGCAACCTGGGTTCACAGCCAGGTGCTGACATTCTCTCGTATCACAACCCTAAAAAGTATGGGGTCGGTCCACAAGACCGGCCTCAGAGAGAATCCAGTTTTAAGTCCCCGGTCTAGCCGGCCGGGGGCGCCGGTCGCGGTCATCCCCAAAGGTGACTGTGGTCGGTCGACCCTCGCGTCACGCAAGTGATGCGGGAAACAGGTCGAACCTTCAACGTTTGAAGCTAGCCGGTGCGAAAGCATCGGATACAACGAACAACAATTGAAGAGTTTGATTCTGGCTCAGATTGAACGCTGGCGGCATGGCTAAAACATGCAAGTCGAACGAGAACCCCGCAAGGGGGGACAGTGGCGGAAGGGTTAGTAATACCATCGAACGTACCCCGAGGTGAGGGATAGGCATGGGAAACTGTGCGTAATACCTCATAATCTCCAAGGAGCAAAGATTTATCGCCTTGGGAGCGGCGATGGGCCTATCAGGTAGTTGGCGGGGTAAAGGCCCACCAAGCCTAAGACGGGTAGCGGGTGTGAGAGCACGGCCCGCAACATCGGGACTGAGACACTGCCCGGACTCCTACGGGAGGCTGCAGTAACGAATATTCCGCAATGCGCGAAAGCGTGACGGAGCAATGCCGCGTGCAGGATGAAGCAGCTTCGCTGTGTAAACTGCTGTCAGGGGCTACTAACTATGAAGAGCCTCAGAGGAAGGACCGGCTAAACTCGTGCCAGCAGCCGCGGTAATACGAGTGGTCCAAGCGTTAGTCGGAATCACTGGGCTTAAAGGGTGCGTAGGCGGACCAGAAAGCGTCTTGTGAAATCCCCCGGCTCAACCGGGGAACTGCAGGGCGAACTGCTGGTCTTGAGGAAGGTAGAGGCCGGCAGAACGATCGGTGGAGCGGTGGAATGCGTAGAGATCGATCGGAATGCCAAAGGTGAAGACAGCCGGCTGGGCCTTTCCTGACGCTGAGGCACGAAAGCGTGGGGAGCAAACAGGATTAGATACCCTGGTAGTCCACGCCCTAAACGATGCGCACTAGACTGGTGCGGCTCTCACGCCGTATCGGTCGTAGAGAAATTGCTAAGTGCGCCGCCTGGGGAGTACGGTCGCAAGGCTAAAACTCAAAGAAATTGACGGGGGCTCACACAAGCGGTGGAGCATGTTGCTTAATTCGAAGCAACGCGAAGAACCTTACCTGGGTTTGACATGCATGGATTAGCTCCTGGAAACAGGAGTAACGCCCGCAAGGGTGGAACATGCACAGGTGCTGCATGGCTGTCGTCAGCTCGTGCTGTGAAGTGTCGCGTTAAGTCGCTTAACGAGCGCAACCCCTGTCGCTAGTTGCCAACACGTAATGGTGGGGACTCTAGCGAGACTGCCGGTGTCAAACCGGAGGAAGGCGGGGATGACGTCAAGTCCTCATGGCCCTTACATCCAGGGTTGCAAACGTGCTACAATGGCGAGTACAAAGCGAAGCAAGACCGCGAGGTGGAGCAAATCGCAAAAAACTCGCCCCAGTTCGGATTGCAGGCTGCAACCCGCCTGCATGAAGCCGGAATCGCTAGTAATCGGAGATCAGCTACGCTCCGGTGAATATGTTCCTGAGCCTTGTACACACCGCCCGTCAAGTCATGGGAGCCGGTAGTGCCCGAAGTCGCCACTTCTCAGTGGTGCCTACGGCAAGATCGGTGACTGGGACTAAGTCGTAACAAGGTAGCCGTAGGAGAACCTGCGGCTGGATCACCTCCTTTCTAAGGGATTTCCTTGGACCAGGCAGCGCCGTCTGCAACCTAACAGCAGCGGACGCGGAGCGATCCGCACCTGGTATTGTGAGTGCATTCTCGTCCACCCCGGTGGACAGCCGCCACGCAAGTGGCGATCAACGGACCCCAACTGTCTTTCACGATATATCGCAACGCCCTTGGCTTCACCGCCGAGGGCGTTGTCGTTTTTGCCCGCTCGCTTTTTCTGGCGTATGGCTCAGCACCCTGCAAACCACGCCGCCAGAAACGCAAAGATGTCGGGCACGGCGATCCCGCCGATGCCGTCAAAGTCGGCCGCGGCGTCCTCCGCAAACCATGCCGCCAGAAACGCGAAGATGTCCGGCACCTGCACCGAGCCATTCCCGTCAAAGTCCGCCGCGCACTCCGGAGCCCCTGGCACGGGCAGCCCCGGCACAAGCAGTTCATCCGGTTCGCCCGATGCGCCTGGTCGGAAGAGTGTCAGCCGCGTATCGCCCGTCGTCGGAGGCAATGGAGATCGGAACCGGAAGTTGTACATCGTCCCCCATCGCAGCGCGTTCGCGTTTGAGTTCTGCGCGTACGTCTGCGTTTCCCATGAGTACCAGCCATTCGCGGCAAGAGTCTGCCAATCCGTACCGCTGACGTCGACGTCCCCTTCGCCATCACCCGAGTGGTAAGCGACATCCCGGAATCCGACGTTTGTCGGCGGTTGGTTGCTGGGCATGCGGACCGCGAACGCACGCGCTGAACGGTGCGAGTTCATGTTCCGCACCGCGTACTCGTAGTCCCACGTGCCGTTGCCCAGGTCCGTCGCCTTCGCCGCGACGATGAATCGCGCAGTCAGTCCCTGCTCGGTATAGTCCGAGTTCACGATAGTCACGCCCTGATCCGCTGCCCGCCATGCATGGATCGCAGGCTGTTGCTGAATCGTTCCGCGAATCAGAAACGGCGTTGAGGTGACAGACGACAACGTAAACCGGCGGTGCGACGCGTTGTTCAGGCCATTTCCCGCCTGCGAGTCATCCGCCGCGATGTACTGCACCTCCGCGAAATACTGGGCGCCAGCGTTCTGCGCCGGGTCGATCTCGCTGGTCAACACCTGCATCCGCCGATCGAGCACGCCTGACCAGGGTGGATTTGCTGACGGATACGGGAACACGCCGGTCGTCGCGTTGACTTCCCACTTCGGCCCGAGCGATCCCTGCACACCGCTCTGGATGGCCTGATACGTGTCCGAGCAGCCCGGGCTCAGGTACTGCAGCAGCTGGCCAGTCGGCCCGGTGCACGGTCCGCACAGTCCGTCGTCGAGCGTCGCAAAGCCGTGCTTCAGCCACGATTGCGACAATTGCTCGATCCTTCCGCTCTTCACTCTGTAGATCGCCTGATGGATCAGTGGGTGCTCGGAAGTTGAGCCTACCCACATCGCATCCTCGGTTCCGATGTTGCACGCCGTGGAACCGAACGAATAGGCCGTGAAACTGCCCTCCGCCGCGAGCCGCCTCGAATCCGTGATCGCTCCTGTAACGAGATCCGGACCATCCCGCGGAGGGAGCGGTGTTAGTTCGTAGTCGAGAGTGACCGAGTAATGCCCGACGGAGGTATCACAACCACCCGCGATCCGAAGGTAGTACATCTGCCCAGCGTGAACAGTGACACGAATGCTCGCGTTGGGCATGCACGCATCATCGTTGCAAGCAAGCTCGTTCTCGACGTTCCCCGGACAACCCGTGTGAAGTGACAGAAGGGTGTCGTCAAATGGGCTGCCGCCGCACGTGCTCGCAATAACGTCCTGGTCAAACGGGGCGATGAACTTCACCCACACGTCACGGGGGCTGCATTGTGAACAACTCGATGCGCCGTCCGGGGTTGCGGTTGCGAAATTCCCTATAAAGAAAGTGGGAAGGATGACGAGCGGGGCGTCTATGCAAGCATCGGTGGTCTGACCGTATGCCGCCGTTGCCCCGACCCAGAAGAGTCCGGCCGCCGCGAACAACGGCATCGTCAGGACGCGTCGGTGTCTCGCGATCATCTCGCATTCTCCGGATCTGGCAGCTCAAGGCATTGCCGCTTTGACCGCCAGCGAACACAGCGGCTCTCGGTGGCCAACCCCATCTGGCTGGCATTGAGGCGACCGGCCCCATCGGGGGGCCGCGAAGTTCTGTTCGTGCCCGAGAATCTGCCAGTTCCTTGAGCTAGCCACGAATTTGCGTGCAACATATGTCTGGATCGGTCGGCGAACGCATCGAACACTATCTTCGGTCCGTTCCTGTGACTGATGCAGCTATGGCGATGATGCTTCGGGAAGTGGGCTCATCGCCGCGCGGTCCCGCGGCGGGACGTCCTGCAATTGCTTCGCGTTCGGGTCGTTCACCGGCACATTCCGGAACACCACCTCCCCATCCCAGATCTTGTAGATCCCGAGCGTCCCCTGCGCTGCGTGTACGCTCGGCCGAAGCACCAGATCCACCGCCGCCGCGTCGAAGCCCCGCGCCTCAAGACCGCCGCCGTGATTGTGTGACCCGCCGCCGCTGAATGCGACGGAACCTACGTGCCATTCCCGCGGCACAGTCCCCGCCGGCGCATCGGCTGCAAGCCGTTCGCGTGCGATGAGTTCAAATGCAAGGTCCATCGGCGGGTTCCTGCATTGAATCCCATATCCCACTTGTGGCACATCCGAGAGGGCCGAGGGGCTGACCCGGAGTCCCTGAGTAAGCGACAGCGACTGCAGCACCCGCTCCCGCATGCTCGGATCATCAACCAGCTCAATGCTCGTGGTTCCCTGCGGAAAGATCTCGATTTTCGCCTCTCGCTCTTCCGTCCAGGTCACGATCGGGTCCTGGTCGTAGTCCACGGCAACACCCAGCTCCCACAGGGCGGTCACTTCGTACACGCCCGATTCACCCTCCGGCACTTGGAGACGCTGCGTCATGGCGCTCCCACCGCCTGAGTGAATGCCCATCCTCGAAGCGCCTATGCCCCTGTTTGCGTAAAGCACGCGGTCCCCGCTTCGGATCTCCCGGAGCTGCGGTTGAAACACAAGCGGCATCCTCCCCGCGGGCGCATTGCCCACGCGCGATGGGCCGAGCGCCAACGCCACAACCCAGTCATCCCCCTCGACGACCTTCGGACGCACCTGCATCGTCCACACGGGCGCGTTGCGGGCATTCCGCGCAAGCTGCTCCTCCGACAGCAGCCCGCTCGCTGCTGCAAAATCGAGGATGTCGCCCCACGCCGTGTCCCATCCGCCGGCGTGGTCCGCCTGCACATCAAGAGCTCGCTCGATCAGCGCGGTTGTGTTTGACGAACCAAGCGTCCCCGCCTGCATCCGCGCGAGCAACTCGCCCAGCTGCGGCGTGATCGCCGCGGGCGATGCGCTGCGGGCCTCGATCATCAGCCAGAAGTCGGGCTTGAGCGCGTGCACGTTGTTCCGCACGCTCGCCGAGAGCGTGATGCCGACGATCGCAATGGGGACCAGCAGCACCGCCGCCCCCACCGCCGCGACAATCGGCCGCCGCTTCCGCAGCCCGGCCCGCACAGCGCGGGGCTCGCTCAGCGATGCGCCGCACTCCGGGCAGCGCGAGTCCGGCGCATCGATCGCAAGGCCGACGAGGTCAAACCGGCACTTCCGGCAGTGGGGGTTCGTGTTGATGCGCCGCCCGCGCAGCCCGAGACCCAACAGCAGCGCGCCCGCGACAGCGCACGCAAGCAGCAACGCAGCGATCAGCAGGAACCCTGCAGCCATCGGCTTCACCTGCCGCGAGATGGCCGAGTCTTCAGCCCTTGGCGCCGTGTTCGGCGCGGAGGCGCTTCTTCTCGTGCCGGATGATCTCCCCCGTCGTCAGATACACGATGTCCTCGGCGATGTTCGTCATCAGGTCGCCGACGCGTTCAAGCTCCCGCCCGATGCGGTAGATCAGCAGCCCCGCCGCGTGCGAGTTGGGGAACGTGCCCATGAACTTCACGGTCTCGTCGAACAACTCACGCGTCAAGCGATCGATCGCCTTGTCCCCGACGACAATCGACTTCGCGGCCTCCGAATCCTCATCAATCAGCGCACGCAGCAGCGCATGACACGCCATCGGCACGCGCTGCCCAAGCTCCAAAAGCGAGGTCGGCCAGTTGAATCCCGGCGTCACGGCCGTCGCGAGCTTGACCGTCGATTTGGCGATCGAGCACGCGTGATCCCCCACGCGTTCCACATCGTTGTTCGCCTTCAGGATGAACGCCAGCGCGCGGAACTCCCTGGCCACCGGCTGCTGCAGCGTCATGATCCGGAACGCGGCTTCCTCGATCGCCACCTCTTCCTGATCGATCCGCTTGTCCCGCTCGATCACCGCCGCCGCGGCATCCGTATCAAGCTCCCACAGCGCCGCGAGAGCCGCCTCCAGCATCCCCACGGCGATCGTCGCTTCGTCGCAGATCCGACGCTTCAAGGACTTCACATCCTTGATCAGGCCCGTCTCCCTGCTCGGCAGGGGTTGGGCGGAGTCGGGAATGGGCTGGTCGGCGGAACCCTTGGGGGTGTTCATTCAGGCTCTCGAATCTGGGGTGAACCATGTGCCACAGGTCGCGGCGGTACACGATAGCCGAAACGTCCCTCCCGGTCGTGAAAAGTTGTTCCGCAATGCCGGGGGTTGTGAGTACACTTGGCCTATGCCCAAGCCCCGGAAGGCCGGTTTTAAAGGTTTCGTGAAGAACCTCGCGATGCGTGCCATGCGTCCGGGGCTGCTGCCGATCCACCAGCGGATCGACCGCCTGGAGGCGCAGCTCTCCCTCGCGCGGCACGATGCCGCAAAGTACCGCGGCGAGCTCGATTACTGGCGATGGCTCATCAAGAAGGGCGGATCCGAGAAACAGCACGGCGAACCCTTCGCCGTTGTGTTCGGAAGGTGGCAGCGTCACCGCCTGCTGAAGCTCGCCGCGTGCCTCGGCATCCCGCAGGATGACCAGCCCGGCAACATCGACGAGTGGTGCTCCCAGCGGTCCGTCGTCGAGATCGGCGCGGGTCCCTACCCCGCCGTCGCCGCCGCCAGGAACGGCTGGAAGCGGTGCGTCGCCGTCGACCCCCTCGCCAAGGGCTATGTCGAAGAGGGGCTACTGCCCCCCGCGTGCGACAGTGTCACCTACATCGAAGCCCCAGGCGAGACCATTCCCCTGCCCGCCAACTTCGCCGACCTGATCATCTGCGAGAACTGCCTCGATCATGTCAGCGACCCCGCGGCGGTCGTCCGCGAGATGTACCGCCTCGCCAAGCCCGGCGCCTACGTCTGGTTCTTCGTCGATCTTTCCGAGCATCGCGACTTTATGCACCCGCACCCCATGACCGAGAAGCGCGTCGCCGACCTCTTCTCGGAGTTCAAAGTGGTCGCGACGGAAATGACGCCCCACAAGGCCCACCCCAAGGCCTTCGCCGCGATGCGCGTGCTCTTCCGCAAGCCCGCCCTCGCCCCTGAGCCCACGGTCTACGGTGCGCCCCGCCCCGCGACCGTCGGCGTCGAGCTCAAGGCCCGCCCCGCCGCGCCGAGCTTCAAGCTCAAGGGACAGGAAGCTCCGCCGGCAAACGACGCAGCAAGCAACACGGCAAGCAACGGAACGGTCTCGGCGAGCGCTCAGCCCGCGGCGACTCCCGCCGCGGCGAGGTAAGTTTTGCGCTCTCCGTGGTCCTTCTCCGTTACACGGTAAAAAGCAAAGGGCAAGGCGGTCGATAGCAGGGATCAGCAATGACCATCAACGGCGCTCATCCCGGTGCTTTTCCCACGAACCCTTACCACATCGCCCGGGCATACGGTGTCCAGGGCGGGTCGAACATCGGACCGGTGAAGCCGGTCCAGCGGGCCGTCACCACCGAGGTGCAGCCCGTCGCGCCCGTCTCACGAGACACCGGCGCGGGCATCCTCCGCGATGACAACCTGCAGCGGCTTGTCGCGGGCGTCGTTCCGGGCGGGGTTTCGTTCGGTGTGGATGGTTCTGCCCAGCCGACCGGGCAGGCGTTGCCGTTCTATCGCCACCCCGCGGACAAGAATGCCGCGGCGACCGCGGTCTCGATTGGACGGTCGCTCGATGTCCAGGGTTGATCCATCCGGGCCGTTGCCGGCCCGAAGCGACCTCTCGCGACACTGGGCCCTGGAAGACGGTCTGGTGTTTCTCAACCACGGCTCGTTCGGCGCATGCCCCCTTGCTGTGCTCGAACAGCAATCCGCGCTTCGCGCGCAGCTCGAACGCGAGCCCATCCGCTTCATCGTGAGCGAACTCGAGCCCCTGCTCGATGAGGCCCGGCTTGCCCTCGCAAAGTTCGTGAACGCCGATCCCGAGGGCCTCGCCTTCGTCACCAACGCCACCACCGGCGTGAACGCGGTGATGCGCAACCTCCGCCTCGCCCCGGGGGATGAACTGCTCACCAACAACCACGAGTACAACGCCTGCAACAACGCGCTGCGCTTCGAGGCTGAACGCGCCGGGGCAAAGGTCGTCGTCGCCGAGGTCCCCTTCCCAATCCAAAACGAGGACGAGGTCGTCACCGCCATCCTCGCGGCCGTCACGCCGCGAACCCGGCTCTGCCTTCTCAGCCATGTCACCAGCGCGACCGCCCTGATTTTCCCGGCTGAGCGCATCGTCCGCGAACTCTCCGCCCGAGGCGTCGACACCCTGCTCGACGGCGCGCACGCCCCCGGCATGATCGAGACCGATGTCACACGCATCAACGCGGCCTACTACACCGGCAACTGCCACAAGTGGATGTGCACACCCAAGGGCGCGGCATTCTTGCACGTCCGTGCCGATCGCCGCGCGGGGGAGGGGAGCTTCCATCCGCTGGTCATCTCTCACGGCTACAACTCCAAGCGCACCGACCGCTCCCGCTTCCGCCTCGAAGCCGACTACATGGGCACCGCGGACATGAGTGCGGTCCTCTGCATTCCCAGCGCGCTCGCGTTCATGGGCTCCCTCCTGCCGGGCGGATGGCCCGAGATCCGCCGCCGCAATCGCGACATGGCGCTCGCCGCGCGCGATCTTCTCTGCCATCGGCTCGGCGGTCGCCCGCCCGCTCCCGACTCGATGATCGGCTCGATCGCGACGATCCCCCTCCGGGCGCGCACGGATGCCGAGGCCGCGATCCCCACGCGCTACCACGATGCGCTCCAGGACCGGCTGATCGAGCGGTGGCGCATCCAGGTGCCCATCGTCACCTTCCCGCTCGGCAGCAATCAACGCTGGGTCCGGGTCTCCGGGCAGGTGTACAACTCCCCCGCCGAGTATGAGTACCTCGCCAGGGCCTTGCTCGCCGAGGGCGCAGCGCCGCTGCCCCCGCAATAGCCGCAGCCTGCCCCGCTTTTCGGGCCGTCCCGGGCCGGATTCTGGTGGCGAAAACCCCGGTTGGAACGTAGGCTCAAGGAGTCCCCGGGAGGTCCACGATGACGACTCTTGCCCCCTCCACGCCCACCCGCAAAGCCCCCCCCGCGGCGATCACGCCCAAGCTGCGGCCCCTGGTCGACTACCTCGAAACCCTGCAGAGCCGCGCCGACCTCGATGTCCTCTCCGGGCTGCTCAAGGATGTCGCGATTACCCGCGCCGACATCGCGCCCTTCTGCATCTTCGGCGCCCGCGGCTACAAGCGCAACACCATCAGCGCATCTCCCTGGTACGAGCTCCTCGCGCTCTGTTGGCGGAGCGGGCAGTGCTCCACCATCCACGATCACAACGGCTCCAGCTGCGCCTTCAAGGTCATCGAGGGCCAGGGGACCGAGATCCGATTCGAGAAAACCCCCTCCGGGCTCATCTGCCCCGTCGCCTCCACCAAGATGGACCCCGGATACATCTGCGCAGCCGAGGATGCCGACATCCACCAGGTCGCCAACATGCAGGCCGTCGGCAGGGACCTCATCACCCTGCACATGTACTCACCCCCGATCAAGCGGATGACCACTTACTGCTATGGCGAGACCCGCCCCCTCGTCGCGGAAGGCTGGATCGATGGCGACGGGGTCTGAGCCCGACCGGCGATCAACCCCCCCCCAGTTTGCGGAAGAATTTTGTTAGGTATCGGGATGATTCCCGGACCTTCCCGCCCTTATACTTGCTGTCCGTAAGCAGGGGGAGGGGGGTGAATAGCGAGGTCCAGAGTGGAAGCATTTGACCGGATCAAGAAGCTGGTCGCCGAGGTTGAAGACGATGTGGCCAAGTGCGCCGGTGGAAACCGCGCAGCGGGCACCCGTGTTCGCCAGGCGATGCAGGACATCAAGAACGCTGCCCAGGAGGTCCGCCAGGCGGTTCTGGATCAGCGCAAGAAGGAGGAAGCCTCCGGATGAGTGGACCGGAAGCTCGCGAGCAGGATGTGAGCATGGCCGACCGGGCAAGCAGCAACGGCGCTGCCCCCGCTGTGGCGGCGCGCTCCGCGTTCCTGTTTGATCTCGACGGCATCGACCTGACCCGGCGTCTTCACGATCGCACGCAGATCGCCACCGTCAACGCCCACCGCGGCGACATGGCGCTCCTCGACAGCATCGTCTGGATCAGCCCCGACTTCCGCCAGAGCATCGCCCTTAAGGTCGCCAAGCCCGACGAGTTTTGGGTCGCCGGCCATTTCCCCGGCAGGCCCATGTATCCCGGCGTCCTCATGGTCGAATCCGCGGCCCAGCTCGCCGCCTATCTCTACAACATCCGGCAGAACAAGCGGCTCCTCGCCGCGTTCACGCGCATCGATAACTGCTCGTTCCGAAACTCCGTCGTCCCCGGCGACGAGTTGTTCCTGCTCTGCCAGGAAGTGAAGTGGTCGCGCCGCGGCTTTGTCTGCGATGTGCAGGGCGTGACCGATGGCAAGCTCGCGTTCGAAGCCCGCATCTCCGGCCTTGCTGTCGGCGAGCAACCCGCAACCGCGTGAGCACGTGCAAAGCCAGCGTGCGGGACACGACGGGCGAGCAAGCGGCGGTGTTCGTGGGTTGGGGGCGGACGGGGGCTGGCAAGGCTGAACCGGAGCGCTGATGCGTCCTGCAGAACCGGGACACGGCTGCCGCGGGGACCTCGTGCCGGATGAGGCGTTCTATACACATCGTGCGGTGATCGCCAACGACCCATTGGCCGATGCGCTCGCGCTCCCCGCATCCCGCGGCGTCGTTGTACTGCTTGGAGACTCCGGCCAGCCCGTGCTCATCGCCGCGACCGGCGACTGCCGCGCGCTCACCCGTCGCAAGCTCGTCCCCGCCGAACGCGGCATCCGCGCGGGCGCGGACCTGCGCTCCATCGTGCGCGAAGTCCGCGCTGTGCAGTGCGGCTCGGCGATCGAAGCGGACCTGGTGTACCTGCTCCTCGCCCGGCGGCTCATGCCGCACGCTGCGAAACTCGTCGCCGACCGCTGGCGATCCTGGTGGGCACAGATCGACCCCCGGGCGGACTTCCCCGAGTGGAGCAAGACCGATCTGGCCGTCGGCGCTGTCGCTCCGCGATCCGCATCCACAAACAAGGGAATGGTGCGAGATGCCGCCGACGCATCGGAGTGCATCGTCGGGCCATTCGCCGACAAGGATGCCGCGGGCAGGTTCATCGAGCGCATGATCGATGCGTTCGACCTCTGCCGCGAGCACCGCCTGCTGGTGCTTGCGCCGCGGGCGCAGGCGTGCGCGTACAAGGAAATGGGCCGCTGCGCCGCTCCCTGCGATGGCTCCGAGACCATGGACTCCTACCGCAAGCGCGTTGCCGATGCGCTCCATGCCGCCGCGACCGGCGACGGCATGCTCGCGGCCGTGCAGCGCGAAGAGGCCGCGATGCAAACCGCGGCGGCCGCGCAGGACTTTGAATCCGCCGCGCGCCATCGCTCGCAATCCCAGCGACTCCGCAAGCTCGCCGGCCCGACCGCATCCCGGGTGTGCACGCTCCGCGACTTCTCGCACCTCATCGTCTGGCGCAGCCCGCGGGACGGCTGGGTGCGATTGGCCTGCTGCGACCGTGGCTTTGTTCGTTGGCTGGCGGATGTTCAAGTATCAACTCGCCAAACTCGTCCAGGCGAAGACCTTGTCCAGCTTTGCCGCGATGCTGCCGTGTGGACCCGACACAGTTCATCTCGATCGATGAGCCGCGATGAGGTCGATGCCCTCGGTCTGCTCGCAAGGGAGCGTGTCGCGCCCGATACCAAGCGCGCGGCCTGGTTCGTCCCGCTGCATCCCGGCCAGCCGCCGGCGGAAGCGGCCAAGGCGGTGATGCGTGCCGCCGCCGCGGCCCTGAAGCCGCGGAAAGTCCGGTCCGCTCCCGCCGACGGCCCGATCGGCGGATCCCGGACGCGAGGAGAGGCGGATGGAGACGATGCACCGGTGCATGAAATAGAGGCGATGCCCGGCATCGAGAGTGATCACTCGTCCGAGCAAGGGGCGCAGGCATGAGCGAAGCCAAACGCATCGAAGGGCAGATGTTCCTTCGGGGAAGTGTCGGGTGGGTTGTTGCGATCGTCCTGCTGCTCATCGCCGCGGGCGGCACGATGCTCGTCGGCTACCTCCTCAACCGCTGGGCAAACGCCGCGGGCACGATGGGCGTGGGCGCCGCGGCCGGAATGGGAGTGGGCGGGGGAGTGGGGGGGGTGGCCGGTGCGGGCACGGGCTGGGCCGGACCGATGGCCGGGTTGCCCGGGCCGGCAGTCATCAGTGTCGATTCGGTAAAGTGGCCGGTGTCCGCGGGTGCCCCCTTCCGCGAACACTGGGAGAAGAAGCAGCCCGGGATCGGCACGCTCTATCAGTGGTACATGGACTCGGGAACGAGGCAGGGCTGGCAATGGGGTGCGTCCATCTCCATTCCGGTACAGGGTGAGAACACCTACGTCATCGTGGTGAACCTGCCGCGTGGCTTCGAGCCGCCCGATGCGCCCAGCGGGCAGATCTGGGTGTGCGGGCTGGGCCAATCCCCCGGTGGCGACATCATGCCAAACGAGGCCAGTGTGCGTGTCCGTGCGAGGCTGGATGCCGCCCAGGTCAAGCATCTCTGGGAGCACGACTTCCCGCCGTACCTGGTGCAGGATCTCATCGATGCGGCAAACGGCAAGGGTCCGCTGGCGGCCGCGGCGGGCTCGCCCGCGCAGGCTCAGCAGTACCAGACCCTCGTGCCGATCGATTCATATTTCGCACGCTCAGAAGACGACCCCTCGGCACCAACCCCCGCCGAGCAGCCCCCGGAGTGATGCGAGCAGCCCCGATCACCCCCAGCGCACATCGCCCTTGCCCTTCACGACCTCGCCGATCACGTGCACCGACTCGCCCAGCTTCTCAAGCCGCTCCTTCACGCTCTCGGCAAAGCTCGGCCGCACGATGATGCAGTAGCCGATGCCCATGTTGAAGACGCGGTACATCTCCTCGATGTCTACATCCCCGTGCTTCTGCAGGAAATCGAAAACCGGCGGCACCGGCCACGAGCCGAGATGCACAACCGCATCCACTTTCTTGTGCAATGCGCGGCACAGATTCCCCTCCATCCCCGAGCCCGTGATGTGCGCCATCCCCGTGATGACCTTCTTCACGCGGTACGCCCGCAGCAGTTTTACGATCGGATCAACATAGATCCGTGTCGGTGTGAGCAGCACTTCGCCCAGCGGCAACGCACCCGCGCTGCCCGCAGACTTCTTCCCTTGCTTTCCGTTCGCTGATCTGCTGCCCTGTTTCTTGGTGGTCTTCGCCTTCGGCGCAAGCTCGTCATACACCTTGAACAGGTCCAGCTTCGCGCTCTCCACGACCTTCCGAACCAGCGAGTAGCCGTTGGAGTGGATGCCGCTCGACGACAGCCCCAGCACCACATCCCCCTTCTCGACGCGCTCCGCACTGACGGCACGCTCAAGCTCCACCACGCCCACCGCGAATCCCGCCAAGTCGAACTCCCCAGGGGCATAGACATCCGGCATCTCTGCCGTCTCCCCGCCAAGCAGCGCGCACCCCGACTGCTTGCACCCTTCGGCGATCCCCTTCACGATGTCCGTCAGCATCGCCGCATCGACCTTCGGCACCGCGATGTAATCCAGAAAGAACAGCGGCTCCGCCCCCTGCACGATCATGTCGTTCACGTTCATCGCGACAAGGTCGATCCCCAGCGTGTCGAACTTGTTGATCGCCGCGGCCAGCTTCAGCTTCGTCCCCACGCCATCGGCACACGCCACCAGCACCGGGTCCTTGTAGTTCTTGGCGAACAGTCGGCTGTTGTAATCCAGCCGGAACAGCCCCGCGAACCCGCCCGGGTTCTGGATCACCCGCGGCCCGTGCGTCCGCCGCATGATCGACGTCAGCGATTCCGTGAACCGGTCCTTCGCTTCAAGCTGCACACCCGCCGCGGCGTACGTCAGACCGTTCTTCCCGTTCTTTGCCATAAGTGGGGGCAGGATAGGGGGGGTATCGAAATATCGCGCAGCTCCGCCGCTCGCCCTAAGATGAAGCGATCCCTTGGAGGTAGGCACCATGTCGCTCGACTTTGAAGCCATTTACGAGAACGGAGTCCTGCGGCCGCTTCGTCCTATCGGCCTCGCCGATCACTCGCGGGTTCACGTAACGGTTGAGGTGCCGACCGACACGGCCGGCAGCTTGAACGGCTGCGCAGGCTCCATCACCGCGGAAGCCGCGGCCGACCTCAGCAAGATCATCGGCGACGAGTTTGAGGGAGTTGATCAACGTGACTGGTGAGGCGATCGCGCTTGATACCACCGCGGCCATCGGGTTTCTCGCAGGGGAGACTGGGTGGGTCGCACTCGTCCGCGCCGCCGGTCGCGCGTTTCTTCCGGTCGTTGTTGTCGGAGAGCTTCGATTCGGAGCCCTGAATTCAACTCGGCGGGATGCAAACATTGCCGCCATCGAAGCGCTGATCACGCACTGCGTGGTCCTTCCCGCCGATGACCACACCGCGGCCGAGTACGCCCAAGTGCGTTTGGGCCTGAAGACTCGCGGCCGCCCGATCCCCGAGAACGACGTTTGGATCGCTGCCCTGTGTTGCCAGCACAGAGTGCCACTCGCTACGAGGGACGCACATTTTCAGCATGTTGAGGGCCTGCGAGTCATCCAGCCCGCCGCATAGCCGGTGCGGAAGCGGGGCCGACCTCTCCCTCCCTCCCCGCTACACTTGCCCTCGCGTTTTTACCCCGATTCATCCGTCTATCCGGATGAACGCACAGACCAGATCCGATTGGAGTCGCCATGCCCGCCATGACCCGCCTGTTCACCTCCGAATCCGTCTCGATGGGCCACCCCGACAAGGTCTCCGACCAGATCTCGGATGCGATCCTCGACGCGATGCTCGCCGATGACCCCTACTCCCGCGTCGCCTGCGAGACCCTCTGCTGCACCGGCCTCGTGGTCGTCGCCGGCGAGGTCACGACGAACACCTACGTCAACATCCCCGAACTCGTCCGCGAGACCATCCGCGAGATCGGCTACACCTCCGGCGACATGCGGTTCGATGCCGATTCCGCCGGCGTGCTCGTCGCGCTCAACAAGCAGTCCGCCGACATCGCCCAGGGCGTCGATCGCGAGGGCGCGGGCGACCAGGGCATGATGTTCGGCTATGCCTGCCGCGACACGCCCGAGTTCATGCCCCTGCCCATCCACCTCAGCCACCTCCTCGTCGAGCGTCAGGCCGAGATCCGCCGCAACGGCAAGATCCCCGGCCTCCGCCCCGATGCCAAGAGCCAGGTCACCGTCGAATACGACGGAACGAAGCCCGTCCGCGTCGACACCATCGTCCTCTCCACGCAGCACGACCCGATGTGGAACGAGAAGCAGGAGCAGCTCAAGAGCGAGATCATCCAGCACATCCTCAAGCCCGTCATCGGCGAGTGGTGGAACCCCGGCATCAAGATCCACGTGAACCCCACCGGCCGCTTCGAGATCGGCGGCCCCCACGGCGATACCGGCCTCACCGGCCGCAAGATCATCGTCGATACCTACGGTGGCATGGGCCGCCACGGCGGCGGCGCATTCTCCGGCAAGGACCCCACCAAGGTCGACCGCTCCGCGGCGTACATGGCCCGCTACATCGCCAAGAACGTGGTCGCCGCGGGCCTCGCCGATAGCTGCGAGATCCAGCTCTCCTACGCCATCGGCGTCGCCGAACCCACCAGCGTCTATGTGGATTGCTTCGGCACCGAGAAGGCCGACCCCGCCAAGATCTCCGCGGCCATCCGCCAGGTCTTCCCGCTCACGCCCCGCGGCATCATCGAGACGCTGTCGCTCCGCAAGCCCATCTACTCGCCCACCGCCCGCCACGGCCACTTCGGCCGCAAGTGCTACAGCGGCCAGTACCGCGACCGCGTCAAGCGCGAGGACCGCGGCACCAAGATCGAGTTCTTCACCTGGGAGAAGACCGACAAGGCCGACGCCCTGAAGCGCGGCGTCTAAATCCGCGGCCAATCAGGCAACCAAGTCCGGCACGCCGGCCGCGACTAGCTGCTCTCGCTCCATGCCGAAGGTCTTGATGGAGCGCGAAAGCCTCCGCGCTGTCGATCCGGCTGTCGCGTCGTCCGATTCACCGCGCTGAAGATCCGACGGAGCGCAATGCCCCCGAACGGCCGGGAATCCGCCGCACAATCCCGCTCCGGTTTCCTGTATCATGCCCCCGTTGCCGCCCACATCGGGCGGGATCGGAGAACGAGCATGTCCCGAGCGGATATTCCACTCCCGCAGCCGCGGGCCTTGGCACAGACACAACGAACCGATGCATGGTGGGTCCAGCCGCTGCTGGTCTTCCTCGGCTTCGCCGCCTTCATCGTCTATTCCACCTGGGCCGCCTTTCAGGGCAACCACTTCTTCGCAAGCCCCGGCGGGGCAAACTACCTCTCGCCGTTCTACTCACCGCTCCTGTTTGAAGTGCCCGGCCTGCCCGCGACCGGCCACGCCTGGTTCGGCCTCCCGCCCGACTGGTTCTTGAAGCTCTGGCCCAGCTTCATCCCCTTTTCTCCAGCGCTGCTCATCCTCTGGGCGCCCGGCGGCTTCCGTTTCACCTGCTACTACTACCGCGGCGCATACTACAAAGCCTTCTGGGCAGACCCGCTCTCCTGCTCCGTCGGCGAGCCCGGGTTCCGCGGCAAGAAGTACCGCGGCGAAGCCAAGTTCCCCCTCATCATCCAGAACATCCACCGCTACTTCCTCTACCTCGCCATCGCGTTCATCTTCCTTCTCTCCTACGACGCAATCCTGTCGTACACGTTCACCCAGCCCGATGGCGGCTGGAAGTTCGGCATCGGCATCGGCTCGTTGATCCTGACGATCAACCCGATCCTGCTCGGCGGCTACACCTTCGGCTGCCACTCACTCCGCCACCTCATCGGCGGCCGCAAAGACTGCATCGGCTCCGGCGGCGCACAACGCACCGCCTACGACTGCGTCTCCTGCCTCAACCGCAAGCACATGATCTGGGCTTGGGCCAGCCTCTTCTGGGTCGGCTTCACCGACTTCTACGTTCGGATGGTCTCGATGGGATACATCACCGATCTTCGATTGCTGTAGCGTGTGCAAGAGATGCGAGAGGCGTCTCCCGGTCCTGAGTCCTGCGGTCCTAAGTCCTGAAGGAGGTCAGCATGCCGATCACCCGATTCGAGGAGCTCCGCGTCTGGCAACAGGCGCGAGCGTTTGACCGCGATGTTTACCTGATGACCCGTGCCCCCGCTTTCGCGCGGGACTTTGCGATGTCGGATCAGGCGCGTCGGGCTTCGCTGTCGGTGATGAACAACATCGCGGAGGGCTTCGAGCGATTCCGTCGAGCAGAGTTCATGCAGTTTCTCTCGATTGCCAAGGGGTCGTCGGGGGAGGTCAGGTCGATGCTCTACGCCGCCCTGGATGTTGGATACCTGAAAGCGCCGGTGTTTGACGAGATGCTCGCCAAAGCCGAGGACTTGGGACGATCGATCGGAACTTTCCGCACGGGACTCGAACGCAGCGCCCCTCGCCCGACATCGAGGAAATGACCCAGGACTCAGGACCCAGGACCCAGGACCCAGGACCCAGGACTCAGGACTCAGGACCAAAGGACTCAGGACCTCTTATGGACCAGTATCAAACATACGAGCATGATGTCCTGGTGATTGGCGCCGGCGGCGCAGGCCTCCGCGCCGCCATCGAGGCCTCCGCCGCGGGCTGCACCGTCGCCCTCGTCTGCAAGTCGCTTCTCGGCAAGGCCCACACCGTCATGGCCGAAGGCGGCATGGCCGCCGCCATGGCCAACGTCGATGACCGCGACTCATGGAAGGTCCACTTCGCCGACACGATGCGCGGCGGGCAATACCTCAACAACTGGCGTATGGCCGAGCACCACGCCAAGGAAGCCCCCGACCGCGTCCGCGAGCTCGAAGCCTGGGGTGCGGTCTTCGACCGCACCAAGGACGGCCGAATCCTCCAGCGCAACTTCGGTGGCCACCGCTACCCCCGCCTCGCCCACGTCGGCGACCGCACCGGCCTCGAGATGATCCGCACGCTCCAGGATCACGGCATCCATCAGGGCATCGAAGTCTTCATGGAGATGACGATCGTCACCCTCTTGAAGGATGGCGACCGCGTGGTCGGCGCGCTCGGCTACGACCGCGAACGCGGCCGCTTCCGCGTCTGGAAGGCCAAGGCCGTCGTCCTCGCCACCGGCGGCGTCGGCAAGGCCTTCCGCATCACCAGCAACTCGTGGGAATACACCGGCGACGGCCAAGCACTGGCCTACCACGCAGGCGCCGATCTCCTCGATATGGAGTTCGTCCAGTTCCACCCCACCGGCATGGTCTGGCCGCCCAGCGTCCGCGGCATCCTCGTCACCGAGGGCGTCCGCGGCGAGGGCGGTGTCCTCCGCAACCAGGACGGCCGCCGCTTCATGTTCGACGACATCCCCGAGAACTACCGCGGCCAAACCGCCAAGGACGAGCAGGAAGGCTGGCGATACGTCACCGGCGACAAAAACGCCAACCGCCCGCCCGAACTCCTCACCCGCGACCACGTCGCCCGCTGCATCAACCGCGAGGTCAAAGCCGGTCGCGGCAGCCCGCACGGCGGCGTCTTCCTCGACATCGCGTGGATCAAAGAGAAGATCAGCAACAGCGAGGAGCACATCAAGAAGAAGCTCCCCAGCATGTACCACCAGTTCATGACCCTCGCCAACATCGACATCACCAAGGTGCCGATGGAAGTCGGGCCCACGACCCACTACATCATGGGCGGCATCCGCGTCGATGGCGACACGCAGATGTCCACCGTCCCCGGCCTCTTCGCCGCCGGCGAAGTCGCCGCGGGTCTGCACGGGGCCAACCGCCTCGGCGGCAACTCACTGTCGGACCTGGTCGTCTTCGGCAAACGCGCCGGCGAACACGCCGCGAAGTTCGCCAGGGAGCGCGGCGCAGGCAGCGTCAACAACGCGCAGGTCGAGGAGGGCATCCGCGCTGCGCTCGCGCCCTTCGACCGCGAAGAAGGCGAGAACGCTTTCAACGTCCAGCACGAGCTGCAGGGCACGATGCAGGACCTTGTCGGCATCGTCCGCACCGAGGATGAAATGCTCCGCGCCATCGAGCACATCGGCAAGCTCAAGGTCCGTGCCGCCAATGTCGGCGTCGTCGGCCACCGCGAGTTCAACCCCGGCTGGCACACCGCCATCGACCTGGGCAACCTCATGACCGTCTCCGAGGCGATCGCCCGGGCCGCCGTCGAACGCAAGGAAAGCCGCGGGGCCCAGTTCCGCGAAGACTACCCCGACAAGAGCGACGAGTGCGCCAAGTTCAACATCCTGCTGCGCAAAGGCCGCGACGGCCACATGCAGGTCATCCGCGAGCCCGTCAAGCCCCTCCCGCCCGAACTCCAGCAGGTTGTCGATGAAAACAAGTGATCCGGGCGATGAACACCGTGCACACGTTCATCCCGCAGTGTGAGGCCACCCCATGAGCAGCAACAACGCCGAGAAGTCCCGCACGGCCCCCGGTGCGGCCGCGGGCATCCCGGCCCAGCCCGTCCGCGGCACACCCCCCGACCCCGGCGCCCGCGGCCCGCGCACCTTCCGAATCTGGCGCGGCGATGCCGCCGGCGGGAAGTTCACCGACTACCAGACCGATGTCGGCGAAGGCATGGTCGTCCTCGACGCCGTCCATCAGATCCAGGCCGAATCCGCCCCCGATCTGGCATGCCGCTGGAACTGCAAGGCCGGCAAGTGCGGCTCCTGTTCCGCCGAGATCAACGGCAAGCCCAGGCTCATGTGCATGACCCGCATGGACCAGTTGCCCCCGGGCGAGGTCGTCACCGTCGAGCCCATGCGCGCCTTCCCCCTCCTTCGAGACCTCGTCACCGATGTCTCCCACAACTTCCGCGCCAAGAAGTCCATCAAGAAGTTCAAGCCGCGCAAGCCCGATGCCCCCGACGGCTCCTGGCGCATGCAGCAGGCCGATGTCGACCGCGTGCAGGAGTTCCGCAAGTGCATCGAGTGCTTCCTCTGCCAGAATGTCTGCCACGTTCTGCGTGACCACCACAAGCACGAGGAGTTCGTCGGCCCGCGACTGCTGGTCTACGCCGCCGCCCTGGAGATGCACCCCCTCGATACCGAGGACCGCCTCGGCGACCTCAAGAACAAGCACGGCATCGGCTACTGCAACATCACCAAGTGCTGCACGAAGGTTTGCCCCGAGCACATCACCATCACCGACAACTCCATCATCCCGCTCAAGGAGCGCGTCGTCGACGAGTTCTACGACCCCCTCACCCGCCTTTTCCGGATCTTCAAACCCAGGAAGTAACGGAGGTCGCGATGTTCCAGCTCAAGAAACTCGATCTCCACGGCATCCCCGCCGCGCTCGCCAAGGCCGAACGCTACCGCTTCCTCAACGAGCCGCGCGAGGCCGAGAGCATCTGCCGGGACATCATCGAGGTGGACCCGGCCGGACAAGGCGGCCCGGGCGGTGCCTATGCAACGCTCATCCTCGCCATGACCGACCAGTTCTCCGCCTCACCCGGCGCAAGCAACCCCACGTCCCCCGACCGGGTCCTCCCGCTCATCGACAGTCTCGATGCGCCGTACGACCGCGCATACCTCTCGGGCGTCATCTGTGAGCGGTGGGCCAAGGCCGAACTCGCCCGCGGCAGCGCGCACACACCTGCCCACGTCGTCTTCGATTGGCTCGCCAGGGCCATGCGGCACTTCGCCGAGGCCGAGGAGCTCGCGCCCGCCGGAAACGAAGACGCCGTCCTGCGATGGAACTCCTGCGTGCGGATCCTCGAACGCAACCGCGAGATCCGTCCCCGATCAGAGGATTCGTCCACGATGTCCGACTATCAGGACGTTTGAATCCCTGAAGGGTACCGAACGGCACGCTCGCGGCGTGCCAATCGCTCCCCCTCGACCGCGCGCAAGTCGGCATCCGCGGCACCAGCGATTATGCTTGACGCGGGAGCATCCGCCCGTGGCGCCATCCGAGACCATCGCGACCAATCGAACAACGACCAAGCTGCTCGATGCCTTGCGCGACCATCGGAACGAGCCCGCCTGGGCGCAGATCGATGCACGCTACCGCCCCGTGATCCGCGGCCTCGCCCGGCAGTTGGGCCTCAGCGAGTCAGACTCCGAGGAAGTCGCGCAGCAATCGCTCGCCGAGTTCGTCAAGGCCTATCGCGACGGCCGCTACGACCGCACCAAGGGCCGACTCAGCTCCTGGATCCTCGGCATCGCCCACCACACCACGCTCAAGATGATCCGCTCCGGCCAGCGCGAGCTGCACCCGGGCGCAACCGCCATCGCCGAGGTCGCCGATGAATCCCGGCTCCGCTCGCTCTGGACCGATGAACGCGACCGCGCCATCCTCCAGCGCGCCCTCGCCGTCATCCGCGACGAGTGCGCGCTCGATGACCGAACCATCCAGGCCTTCGAGCTCTTCGGCCTCCGCGGCGTCCCAGCCCTCGAAACCGCCGCCCAGTGCCGCATGAGCGTCGATCAGGTCTACGTCGCCCGCAGCCGCGTCACCAAGCGCCTCCGCACCCTCGTCGAGGAGATGACCGCCGCGTTCGAGGAGGACGTCTGACATGAGCGCCCCGCCCGGCGGATGTCTCAGCCTCGTCGAAGTCGAACGCATCGCCGCCGGCGACAGCGTCGCGCCCGAGGCGGTCGCGCACCTGGCCGCCTGCGAATCCTGCCGCGCCCGCGTCGAGGAGGCCCGCCACGAAGCCAGCTTCGTCGCCCGCGCCCGCTCCCTCACCCGTGCCGCTCTCGGCCCCGAGGGTTCGCCGAGGCTCCCCGGCTACCAGACCCTCGGCATCCTCAGCTCCGGCGCGCAGGGCGTGGTGTACCGCGCCCGCCAGGAGTCCACCTCCCGCACGGTCGCCATCAAGACCCTCATCGCCGGAGACGCCGCGACCGTACGCCAGCGCATGCGCGCCGAGCGCGAAGCCGAGATCGCCGCGCGCCTGCGCCACGCCAACATCGTCACCGTCTTTGAGTCCCGCACCCTCGCCGACGGGCGCATCGCCGTCGTCATGGAGTTCGTTGACGGCGTCCCCCTCGACAGTTGGAAGCCCCCCGGGCTCACCCCCGCCGAGCGCCGCCTCGCCACCCTCCGCGTCTTCATCGATGTCTGCAAGGCCATCCACCACGCCCACCTCAACGGCGTCATCCACCGCGACCTCAAGCCCGACAACATCCTCGTCACCGCCGATGGCCGCCCCGTCGTGCTCGACTTCGGCATCGCCGCGGCGCCCGGAATCCGTACGACCCAGACCGGCGAGTTCGCCGGCACCCCCGCCTACGCCTCCCCCGAGCAGGTCTCCGGCAAGCCCGATGAAGTCGACGGCCTCACCGATGTTTACTCCCTGGGCGTCATCCTCTACCGCCTCCTCTGCGGCGAGATGCCCTACGAACTCGACGGTTCCCTCTTCGAGATCGCACGCATCATCTCCGAGGCCGATCCCGCTCCGCCACGTTCCCGAGACCCCTCCATCCCCTCGGACCTCGAAGCCATCGTGCTGCGCGCGCTCGCCAAGGACAAGCACCGCCGCTACCAGTCCGCCGCCAGCTTCGCCCGCGACATCGAGCGATACCTCGACGGAGCTCCGGTCGAGGCTCGCAGCGGCTCCGGCTGGTACCTCCTCCGGAAGGCGGTGCTCGTCAATCGCGCCCGCCTCGCGTTCGCCGCCGCGATCATCCTGCTCCTCCTGAGCGCAGCCATCGCCGTCGTCTGGAGCACGAAGAGCGCGGCCGATTCGGCCCGCCTCGCAGACATCGAGAAGCAGCAGGCCCGCGCCGAAAGTGTCCGCGCTCGCGCCGTCACCGAACTCCTCCGCGAAGCCCTCCCCAATGTCGACAGCGGAACCACCGATGTCGGCTGGATCTACACCGCGGGACTCGGCCGCCTCTACTACCGCCTCGAAACCGGCGCGTTCGCCGACGACCCCGATCTCGATCAGATGCTCCGCCGCATGTGGGGGAGCGTCTACACCGACTTCGGCAGCGCAAAGTCCCTCGTCCTCGTCGAATACGCCGAAGTCGCGCTCCGTTCCGGCCTCATCAAGCTCCGACTCACCCACGGCGATTCCCACCCCGAGATCGCCGCAACCCTGCACGAACTCGCCGGCGTCATGCTCGTCCGCGGCCGCCCAGCCGAGGCCGCCGAGACCTGCCGCGAAGCGCTCCAAATGCGGGAGAAGCTCTTCGGTCCCGATGCCCTCACCGCCGCCGACTCCCGCGCGCTCCTCGCCCGAGCGCTCCTTGAACTGCGCCAGACCGACGACGCCCTCATCCACGCCCATCGCGCGATGCAGGTCTTCGCTGCCCTCCCCGATCCCGAGGCGGATCTCCGCATCGGCTCCATGTCCCTCCTCGAAGCTCGCGTCTGGATCTCCCGATCCCGCCCCGACAGCGCCGAGGCGCCCCTCCGCGAGGCTCTCTCCCGCCGGCTCAGGCGCCTCCCCCCCGAAGACATCGACCTCCTCACCGCCCTCGCAACCGCCGCCGATTTCGCCGCGCTCGCCCCGGATGCCCAGCTCACACACATCCTCGCAGACGCGTGGCAATGCCCGCCCACCGATGTCGCCGCGGCCATCCGGCGCGACCTCCCCAGGTTCCGCACCCTCGACTTCGGCGACACCTGCACCCCCGTCGCGACCGGCCGCACCGCCGCGCTCGACCACCTCCTCAAGCTCCAGGTCGCGCTCTTCGGTCACAACGACCCCGCCCTCGTTCGTGTGCTCATCGCCCAGATGCAGGCCGCGGGCGGAGAGCAGCTCCACGACATCAAGATCGCCTCCGCCCTCCACGCCGCCGACATCCTCTCCGCCACCCGCGGCGAGATGGACCGCTCCGTGCTCGCCTGCATCGAGGAAGCCGCCGTCGTCCTCGCCTACTCCGGCCGCGCCGACGAAGCCGTCGAACTCACCCGTCGGGCACAGCGCATCCACGAACTCCCTCCCGAGCCGCTCTGGGATGTGCTCATGGTCAGCAACTCGCGCCGCCACCTCGCGTGGTTCCTCTCCCTCGCGGGCCGACACCACGAAGCGATCCCCGAGTTTCGCCGCGCCATCCGCGATCTCACCATCGCCCTCGGCCCCGATCACCACGTCGTCGCCCTCTGCGAAGCCGGCCTCGCCGTCGCCCTGCTCGGCGATGGTCAACTCCCCGATGCCGACTTCCACTCCGATCACGCCCTCGCCGTCGCCCGAAACTCACGCATCGCCGTCGGCGATCAGCTCGCCCACGTCTGCTTCGCCCGAGCCAAGGTCCTCTTCGCCCGCGGCGACTGGTCCGCCGCAAAGGCGCTCTTCGAAGAAGCCTGGAGCCGCTTCTACCGCTGCGCCCCCGTCGCCTTCCCCTGGCGCCTCCAGACCGCAGACGCAATCGCCCAATGCCTCGACAAACTCGGCGATTCCGACGCCGTCACCCTCTGGCGAAGCCACGCCGCCGGTTCGCCGTCGCCATCCATTCCGCCCGATTCCACCACGGGAACGCCCTGAGTCCCCCCGCTCCCCGCGCACTCACCCCTCCTGATCCCGTATCCTCCGCCTGCCGAATGCGGCAGTGGGGCGGCAAGGGTCCAGGAGCTTCGCCAGTGAAACATCTCTGCTCGTGCGTGCTCACGCTGGTCCTCGCGGCCGCCGCATCCGCCCAGCCGTCCCCCATCGCCTTCACCAACGCCCGCATCATCACCGTCTCCGGCGATGAACTCGATCGCGCCACGCTCATCGTCAAGGATGGCCGCATCCTCGCCGTCGGCGCAAACGTTCAGATCCCGGCAAGCACCACCACCATCGACTGCGCCGGCAAGGTCATCATGCCCGGCCTCGTCGATACCCACAACCACATCGGCGGCGTCGGCGGTGCCGATGGCAGCGCAACCATCCAGCCCGATGTCCGCGTCGCCGACTCCATCAACCCCATGGATTCCGGCTTCCGCCGCGCCTCCGCCGGCGGCCTCACCACCCTCAACATCATGCCCGGCTCCGGCCACCTCCTCAGCGGCCAGACGATCTACGTCAAGGTCCGCCCCGCCACCAGCATCGACCAGATGATCATCCGCGACGATGCCGGCGCCCCCATGGGCGGCATCAAGATGGCCAACGGCACCAACCCCATGCGCGATGCCCCCTTCGCCGGCACCCGCGGCAAGGCCGCCGCGATGGTCCGCGAGACCTTCACCCGCGCACAGGAATACAAAGCCAAACGCGACAAACCCGCCCCCGCTCCGGCCGCGGATGCAAACACCGACCCCGCCGCCGACGGCAAGCCCGCGAAAGACCCCTCCGCCCGCGACCTCGGCATGGAAGCCCTCGTCGAAGTCCTCGAAGGCAAGCGCATCGTCCACCACCACACCCACCGCGCCGATGACATCATGACCGTCCTCCGCCTCAAGGAGGAGTTCGGCTTCCGCGTCGTCCTCCACCACGTCAGCGAGGCCTGGAAAGTCGCGGACGAAATCGCCGCCGCCGGCGTTCCCTGCTCCGCCATCCTCATCGATTCCCCCGGCGGCAAGCTCGAAGCCGCCGAGCTCAACATGGACACCGGCGCGATCCTCGAGAAAGCCGGCGTCAAGGTCGCCTTCCACACCGACGACTGGATCACCGATTCCCGCCTCTTCCTCCGCATGGCCGCCCTCGCAGTCCGCGCGGGCATGTCCCGCGATGCCGCGCTCAAGTCCCTCACCATCCGCGGCGCGGAGATGATGGACCTCCAGGACCGCGTCGGCACACTCGAAGCTGGCAAGCACGCCGACTTCATCATCCTCTCCGGCGATCCCTTCAGCGTGTACACCAAGGTCGAACAAACCTGGGTCGAGGGCGTCAAGGTCTTCGACCGCAGCAATGCTGACGACCTCCTCTTCGCCGAGGGCGGCTTCGGCGCAGGCCGCGATCAGATGCCATACTTCTGTTGCTTCGATTCCGATACATTCATGTTCGGCCGCTCCGGCACACAGTGGCAGGGCAACACAGGGGGTGGACAGTGAACCCGATGACCTCTCGAATCCGCACCGCGCTCGTCTGCCTGTTCATCCTGCTCCTTTCCGCCGCGCCCGCGCCCGCACAGGTCGCCATCAAGGCGGCGAAGCTCCACACCATGGGCCCTGCCGGGACGATCGATAGCGGCGTCATCGTCATCACCGATGGCAAGGTCGCCGCCGTCGGGCCCGCCGCGAGCGTGCGCATCCCCGATGGCCACCGCGTGCTCGAGGCCGCCGTTGCCACGCCCGGCCTGGTCGATGCCCGCGCCACCGTCGGCCTCACCGGCATCCTCAACACCCGCCACGACAGCGACCAGCTCGAACGCTCCGCGCCAATGCAGCCCGAGCTCCGCGCCATCGACGCCTACAACCCCAACGACCGCCTCGTCGAGTACCTCCGCTCCTTCGGCATCACCACCGTTCACACCGGCCACGCGCCCGGCGAGACCATCAGCGGCCAGACCATCATCGTCAAGACCGTCGGCCGAACCGTCGATGAAGCCCTCATCAGCCCGCTGGGCGCAATCGCCTGCACCATCGGCCCCTGGGCACAGAAGGATGGCGGCAAGAGCCCCGGCACACGCGCCAAGGTCATCGCCATCCTCCGCGCCGAGCTCATCAAGGCCCGCGAGTACGACCAGAAGGTCGCCAAGGCCGCAGACGGCAGCAAGCCCGACCGCAACCTCCGCCTCGAAGCCCTCGCCGCCGCGCTCCGCGGCGAGATTCCCCTCCTCATCACCGCCCACCGTGCCCAGGACATCGAGGCCGCCCTCCGCCTCCGCGAAGAGTTCGGCTTCAAGCTCATCCTCGATGGCGCGGCCGAAAGCTACCTGCTTCTCGATCAGATCAAAGCCGCCGGCATCCCCGTCATCATCCACCCCAGCATGATGCGCGCGGTCGGCGAGATGGAAAACGCCTCCTTCACCACCGCCGCGAAGCTCCGCGAGGCCGGAATCCCCATCGCCCTGCAGAGCGGCTTTGAGAGCTACGTCCCCAAGGTCCGCATCGTGCTGTTCGAGGCCGCCATCGCCGCGGCCAATGGCCTCACCTTCGAACAGGCCCTCGCCGCCATCACCATCGATGCCGCCCGCATCATCGGCGCCGACAAGCGCGTTGGCTCACTCGAAGTCGGCAAGGACGGCGATGTCGCCCTTTTCGACGGCGACCCCTTCGAGTACACCACGCACTGCATCGGCGCGATCATCGATGGCAAAGTCGTGAGCGAGGTCACCCGGTAACCCCTGCCCGACGCCTGACGCCTGACGCCGGGGCTGAGTCGGCTTTGGTGGCTTTCGCCCCTCGGGCGCTCGGCCATTGCGAGTGGCTTTCAGCCACTCGATAGTGGTGCCCTTTCAGTTCTTCGGCCCCCTGGGCCGATCTTGCGTCGCGGCCGTGGCATCGAGTTTCCACTCAATGTGCCTTCGGCTCGATTCACGTTGCGCTGATACAACCGGCGGGTGGCACGATCAGTTTTCTGTCTAGACGTGCCACTGGACACTTGGCTTTGCAAGTGGCCAGTGCTCTTCAGACCTTGAATGTCGGGTTCCATGATTGTCGCCCCTTGGGCGCTCGGTCATTGCGAGTGGCCTTCAGCCACTCGGCTGTGATGCCCTGTCACTTTCTCGGCCCCTTGGGCCGACCTCGGCTCGCGTTCCAACGCATTCACCCTTCGAGCGACAGCGTCCGATGGCTTTCGTCCGTTGGCCCGTTCGACTCTTCGCCTTGAAGTGCCTCGGTGCCCATCGCTTCGCATGGGGACCGTGCTCTTGCTGCTTGACGGCAGAACCACACCAAGTCCGCAGGTGTACGCTCCCGCACAGGGTGCGGACGAAACTTCTTGTGACCAGTTCTTCTTCACCGCACGGTTCAATCACCGCGCGACCCTTCAACACCCCGCAAACCACGCGCTCAGAAATGCAAAGATGTCGGGCGCCGCAACGCCGCCAATCCCGTCAAAGTCCGCACGCGAATCCTGATCGAACCACGCGCTCAAGAACGCGAAGATGTCCGACACCTCGCGCACGCCGTTCTGATCAAAGTCCGCGCGGCAGCAGTCCTCCGGCACACCCCATCGCGCGATGAACGCCGAGATGTGGCCGCTCGCTTCGGTGATGTCACCCGTCACAGCGATCTCTCCATCCAGACCGCTGGCGACTGAAGTGACCGATGCATTCACGCCTTGGCCCAGCGCGAACCATGATGCGCCGTTCCAGCGAGCAACGTGATTTACGGTGATAGTGCCGGCTCGTGTGAATCGCCCGACAACGATCAGGTCCCCGTTCGGCAACACAGTCAGGTCTTCAACATAGTGATTCACGCCGCTTCCCAGCGCGGTCCACGTCTCGCCATTCCATCTCGTGATGTGGTTGACGGTGATCCCACCTACACGATCGATCCCGCCGGCCAGAATGATGTCACCGTTCGGAAGTGATGTGATAACCCCGACGCTGGTGTCATCGATACCGGCTCCCAGCGGCGACCATTGTCCCGTCTCGCTGCTCCGCCGAGCGACTCTGAGCATGGAGACTCCGTTCACGTTTCTGAAGGTACCCCCTGCAATCAAGTCGCCATTTGGCATTACATGAACTGTGGATACATCGCCGTCGAAGACTCCGATCGGCGTAGACTGCCCCGAGCCATCCCATAGAAAGAGTTCGCCTGAAGAGAGGAACTCGTTTCGTCCCATGACGAGACCGCCGTCGGGCATGATCGCCATGACACCCGTTCCCGGAGGCGGCGCTCCCAGTGAGGACCATGCGTTCCCGTTCCAGCGTGCCAGCCCCGCCGCAGGCATGCCCCCCGCCGTCGTAAAGACCCCGGTGGCAAGCACATCTCCATTCGGCATGAGGCGAAGCGTGCTGACCGCGGCATCCATGCCCGAGCCCATCGGGTGCCACTGACCAGTCGCACGATCTCTGCGAACGATGGAACCCACCTCAAACTCCCCCGCCGTGCGGAACCGCCCTCCCACGATCATGTCTCCGTTCGGCATGATCAACACGGCCGACACGCGATTGTTCATTCCCGGACCGAGGTTCGACCATTGCTCCGTCGCGCTGTTCCACTTCGCCATGCTCCGCACCGGCACGCCGCCCGCTTGTGTAAAGCTGAAGCCTCCACCCACAAGCAACTCGCCACTCGAAAGGATCAGGAAATCGCTAACACCGGATTTCGGGTCAACCCCGCTGCCCAGTGGCAACCACTGCGAGCCATTCCAGCGCGCAATGTTGTTGTGGCTACTGAATCCCCCCGCGACGACGATCTCGCCGTTCGGCAGCTGCTGCGCTGCGGAGATACTCCCCTGAATCCCGCCTCCAACCGGTTCCCACGCGGTTCCATTCCAACGCGCGATGTTGTTCGCAGGCAGTCCATCCGCCGTATCGAAATCACCAACTGCAAGCACAGTTCCGTCCGACAACCGCTCGAGATCGAGAATGCTCCCGATCCCCATGCCTGTCCCTACGGCCGACCACACACTTCCATTCCACCGGGCCACACTCCGAGCCGAAGGTGCTCCGGTCACATTGGTGATGTATCCCCCGACGAGCAAGTCTCCGTCGGGCAACACGAGCATTGCACGCACAGAGTTGGCGTAGAACTGATCAAAGTTCATCGAGACCCAGGCCGTGCCGTTCCATCGCATGACAGATTGTCCGGCCTGGGGCAAAGGCGCGTTGAACTGTCCGCCTGCGACGACCTCGCCGTTCGGCAGAAGCGCAAGCGCATAGACGTCGTACCCGACACCGCCCCCCATTGGCACCCATTCCCCCGCCGCGACATCCCATCTCGCAACACGATTTGCCGTCTGTGTGAACCTGCCTCCAGCGATCAGTTCTCCTTCGTTCGTGACCGCGAGCGAAAGCACGTGATTCCCCAGCCCTTGCCCAAATGCAAACCACTCACCAGTCTCAGGATCCCACGCCGCGATGCTGTTGGCAATCACGTCCCCGGCAAGCGTGAAGCTTCCTCCGACGACGACCCGCGGCCTAACCGGTCCGTAGCCATCCGGATCCCACCAAGTCATCGCGTACACACTTCCAAAGACCCCCGGAACACCTTCCCCCGGCAACCACTGCTCCTCGCATGGCCCTTGCGCCGCCGCCTCTCGCGATGTCGCGCAGATCGTCATCAACGCCGCGGCAGCAATGCACCGTCCGAGTCCGCAGATTCTCATATATGTGTGCATCGGCCCTCCGGGAGAATGCCCCTCTTCCAAGGTACCCGAAGTTCGATCGTACTCCAACCCACAAACATGCTTGTGCGATACCACTCAAGACCCTAAATGGCCCGATTGACACGACCTCCGGCGGCTAGCGCGTCCGCCTCTTTGCCTCGCATGGCCACGGCTCCCATGGCTTTGCTAGTGTCGTGAACTGAAGGAAGCCGCACGATTCTTGGCGACGCGGCCGAGGATGGTATTGGCATCGGCGGTCCAGATGAAGGGTCGGGCATCGTCGTTGCGGGCGTCGATGTAGTCGATCGCGGC